>JBDLIX010000011.1:0-59803 GCA_039714655.1 Bacteroidota bacterium | reverse complement strand
GAAGAGGTGACAGTTGTTGATACGGTAAAGGTCCTGGAAAAAGTGGAGGTCATAGATTCTCCCGACAACACAAAAGTAACCCTTGGTGAAAATGAAGTGCTTATTGTGGAGGAGAATGGGGATACTGTGAGGGTAATACTTGGCTCCCGGGGCATCAGCATCGTGGAAGGGGAAGAAGGCACTGAGATCAAGATTGTTGAAATGGATGAAATAGAATCCCCGCAGTGTCAATCTTCCTCCCCCAAGGAGAAGAAGAAGAAATTCAAACCTCATTTTGCCGGCTTAGAGATAGGGTTGAACAATTATGTAACCTCAGACTTTAGCATGTCATTGCCTTCCGATCAGAGATATATGGATTTAAATACCGGTAAATCCTGGAATTGGAATCTGAATATCCTTGATTATGGTTTTGGACTGGGTACAGATAAGGTCGGTATTGCAACCGGACTGGGATTTGAGTTTATAAATTACAATTTTGATGGCCAGAACAGCATCCGAAAAGATGATGTAACAGGAAATATCGTAGAGTATGTACCCGATTATGCTGGAAACATCACCAAATCAAAAATGAACATCACCTATATGACTGCTCCACTACTACTGGAGTTTCAGATCCCTGCAGGTAAAAAGCGGATCCACATTTCAGGAGGGGTTATTGGAGGTGTAAAACTCTGGTCAAACACCAAAATGAAGTATACCATCAGCAGTGAAAAATCCAAAGAGAAAGCCAAGGGGGATTATAACCTTAGCCCACTGCGTTGGGGATTTACAGCCAGAGTTGGGTACAGGGCCCTGAACCTCTATGCTAATTACTACATGATGCCTCTTTTTAAGGAGGATCAAGGACCCGAACTATATCCATTCAGCATCGGATTGGCATTAATCCCGTTTTAAAAAAATTGCCCCACTACCGTCGGCCGGTCGGTTTCGGGATTTTCCCGGGCTGACCGGTTTTTTTGTGGATTGCTGGCTTCCCGAAAATATTAACTTTGCTGGTGAACCATAAATGTCTGTTCCATGAGACTACTCCTGATCAGTAATTCAACCAATGCAGGCGAAGCCTATCTTGATTACCCCAAGTATAACATCAGGGAGTTCCTGGGTAAACATTCCCTTAACTGTCTATTTATTCCTTACGCTGGTGTAACCGTTAGTTTCGACGATTATGAAGCACGCGTCAAAGAACGATTTGCTGAGGTAGGTCATCAAGTTACATCCATTCATCATGCTTCCGATCCTGTGGCAGCTGTAAAAGCCGCCGAAGCCATCGTAGTGGGTGGCGGAAACACCTTTCAACTCATCAAGATGATCCAGGAGAACGGTCTCATTGATCCGGTCAGGGAGAAGGTTCTTTCAGGAACACCCTATGTGGGATGGAGTGCTGGAAGCAATGTTACATGCCCCTCTATTCGAACCACCAACGATATGCCTATCCTTGAACCGGAAGGATTCCATGCGTTTAATCTGGTACCCTTCCAGATAAATCCACACTATACCGATCTGAATCCTCCTGGTCACGCTGGAGAAACCAGAGAAGACCGCATTATGGAATACCTTGCAGCCAATACAAATGATACCGTTCTGGGCCTGAGGGAAGGATGCATGTTCCAGGTAGAGGGGGATAAGATGAATTTGATAGGTAAAAGGAACGTCAGGTTGTTTCGCAATAACCAAACCCCGGTTGAGCTTGACAACCGGCACGATTTTAGTGAGTTTTTAAGATAACAATGAAACGCCGGATCAGGATCATACTGGAGTACCTGTCAGCATTTGTGCTGATCACACTATTGCTGCTGGCCATAACCGGAGTTGTGGTTGTTAAATTTTACGGTGATGACCTCCAGACCTATGTCATGGAGCAGGTGAATAACCGGCTTGACAGTAAGGTAAACATTGAGGAGGTATCCATCAGGGTTTTTCATAAGTTTCCCAATATCTCCATCGTGCTCAGAGATATAACCATTTGGTCAAGTCATAATTTTAATACCAGAGATTTTGTGGGCACGGGAGCTGATACGCTTCTTACAGCAGAAAAAGTAAGTGTCAGTTTCAACCTGTTCGGCCTGATCCGGAAAAAGTACAACATCCGGCAACTTGAGATCATTGGAGGCACCCTGCACCTGTTTACAGACCGTGACGGTGAAGTTAATTATAAGATGAGGTCAAACAACCAGAGGGAAAAAGGAGATTATCAGCAGATCAATCTGTCACAGCTAAGGGTTGACGATTTCCACATTCTTCTGAACAATCAGGCAAAACAACTGAAATCATCAGGACTCCTGAAACGACTCGATCTGAACGGGAGATTTTCAAAGCGGAACACCCAAATCAAAGGCTCCCTGGTGGGTTTTCTTGAGGAGATCTCAAACAAGGAAATCCTGTACGCATCGAACAGAGATATAAGGGCAAAATTGAACCTGAATGTAAATGATTCTCTTTATACCATTAAAGCTGGACAGTTGCAGATCGACAGGATCGTGGCCGATGTGGATGGAACGTTTCAGGTAAATCAGGGTGATGGCGTTTTATTGGACCTCTATGCTGCAGCCAGGGACCTGGAGATCCATGAGGTCCTCGACCTTTTACCAAGTGAAATGAGCAATCCATTGCAGGAGATCAGGGGTAACGGAATTTTGCAACTGTATGCCAGAGTTACAGGTGTATCAAGTGCAACACTCACACCTCAGGTCGAAGCCGATTTTCAAACCTCCAATGCCAATTTGCAGTGGAACAAATTCCCGTTTTCGGTAAAGAACCTCAACCTATCCGGAACCTATTCCAACGGTGGTGAGTTCAATCCGGTAACCACCTCTCTGATTATAGAATCGATCAGTGCAGCTATTGGCAAGGACCGTCTTGCCGGACGTGGCCGGATCCATAATTTCCTTGATCCCGAATTTCAATTCGAACTGAAAGGGGATATTCACCCCAAACAGTGGATCCAATGGTATGAATCGATTCCTCTTCACCAGGTCAAAGGTACAGTGATCAGCGATATAAATGTTTCAGGGTCCTATGACCGGCTGAAACCCCCAGGGGAAAAATTCCTGGAATTCGATGTTTCAGGGGAGTTATCACTTGAAGAGGTGATGGTCAGAATTACCAAAGAGGGTACCCCCTTTTCAGCACTAAATGGAACTGTCTCTATAGACAACGATTTTTGGGAACCCTCCCTGACTGGTATTTTTGGAGGTAGTGACTTTTCAGTTACCGGATCAGGACTGAATCTGCTCTCATTCCTGCTGGATCGTGATGAGGATCTTGTGGCCTCAGCTACCTTTCGTTCCAACCGGTTGGATCTTCAGGAAGTGCTGGATAACTTGTCCGGTAAAGAATCAGGGAAAACTGCCTCAGTTCATTTTCCTGATAATCTCAACCTGAAGTTGGATTTCATCATCAATGAGTTCCGGAAGGAACGGTTTGAGGCCAACAATATGCGAGGTATTGCTCAATATGATGCACCGTTTTTCTATATTGACTCTCTGATCATGCAGACCATGGAGGGAACTCTCAGGGGTTCGGTAGGAATGTTACAGGATTCGAACGGTGAAATTTTTACCAATGTAAACGCCACGCTCCATACATTAAATATTCACCAGCTATTTTATGCATTCAACAGTTTTGGACAAACACAAATTACACATGAGCACCTGAAAGGATCCATTTCGGGCACATCCGTGTTTTCAGCCGAATTTGATACCACCTTCACCATTCATCCCCAAACGATCCTGAGTGAAAACGAGTTGACCATACATGATGGGGAGCTGAATGGATTCTCCCCTATCATGGCCTTGTCCAGGTTTATCGAAGTGGAAGAGCTTCAGAATATTAAGTTTGAAACCCTGGAAAACACCATTCTTATAAGGGATAATCAGGTGATCATCCCGGCCATGGATATTCAATCCAATGCCCTGAATCTTTCTGCTTCCGGTACCCACGGATTTGACAACCATTATGATTACAGGCTCAGACTAAAACTGTCAGATTTGCTTTATAATAAGGCGCGTAGTTCAAAAAACACCGAGTTTATTATTGCAGAAGATGAATCTGACAGACGCATTCTTTTTCTGAAAATTTACAGTGAGGGATCGGGAGCTAACGTGGAATTGGACAGAGAGAAGACAGCCCAGAAAATCCGCAATGATCTGAAAAATGAAAAAACAGAACTGAAAGAGATACTGAACCAGGAGCTGGGACTATTTAAACGTGACGAAACCATTATCCAGGAAAAGAATCAGCAAGAGGAGCGGGAGGAGACATTCAGGTTTGAGTTCACCGATGAACCGGACAGTATAACTGTCACTGAAAAGAAAAGAGAAAAGGGCAGGTGGTGGAAGAATCGATCAAAAAAAGATACGGTTCAGAATAAACCTGCAAGAGATTTCGTTATTGATGAATAACCTCTTTAAACCACTATAAATTGGATATTTACAGGAAAAAACAACGCTGGAAACAGATCCTGTTTATTGCAGCCATCCTGATCGGGGCGGGATCGTTGTGGTATACCCACAGACTGGTGCACCACATCGAGGCTACCGAAAGAAAAAAAGTAGAGTTGTGGGCCGAAGCCATTCGGATCGTGAATTTGGCTGATTTTGATACCGAACTGGCATTTCCCTTTTCGGTTATTGAAAGCAACACCCATATCCCTGTGATTCTGACCGATTCTGACGGGAACATCCTGAGACACAAAAATCTCGATTCTTTAAAAACAGAAGATCCAAAATATCTTGCGAGACAACTTAAACATGCCCGCGAGGAAAATGATTCCCTGATAATTAACCTGAGTGAGAATGAATATCAAAATATCTTTTACCGGGATTCCATCCTCCTCCAAAAATTGATATTCTTCCCATATGTTCAGCTCGGTGTGATTATGTTGTTTATCCTGGTCTCATATATTGCTTTCAGTATCTCCAGGAAAGCCGAACAGAATGAGGTGTGGACCGGTATGTCCAAAGAGACTGCACACCAGTTAGGGACACCCATCTCTTCACTGATGGGTTGGATGGAGCTGCTCAAGCAATCGGAGATGGATCCTGCCATGGTCCGTGAAATGCAAAAAGATGCATCACGGCTTGAAAAGATCACCGATCGCTTTTCCAAAATTGGATCGAAACCTGCCCTCAGGGAGGCAGATCTTACCAAGATTCTTGCCGATAGTCTGGACTACATGCGCAACCGTGGACCAAAAACCATAGAATACCTGTTGGATATCCCTGAAAAACCGATCCGTGTCAGGTTAAACGAGACCCTCTTCGAATGGGTCATTGAAAACCTCTGCAAAAATGCCACAGACGCCATTAAAGGAAGCGGACGGGTGATCCTTCATGCTGTAGAAACTGAAAATGGGGTGATCATCGATGTGGAAGATTCGGGCAAAGGGATCGCCAAATCAAGGTTCCGAACCGTATTCAAGCCAGGCTATACTACGAAAAAGCGAGGCTGGGGGCTGGGCCTGTCACTCTCCAAAAGGATCATTGAATCGTATCATCATGGAAAAATCTTTGTCTTCTCTTCCGATCCCAATGACTCCACTATTTTACGCATTATCCTGCAGCGGTAGATTCCCGCGGTATCAGTTTATACACTTTGTCAGAGCGTCGGACTACCTGGTCCACAGGCAATGAACACCTTTCTCCTTTACTTGCAGTTACGCAACTGACCTCGTTGACTCTTAGCTCTTTAACAGTTGTTTCAATAACACCTGTGGTCGGCCCTGTGATCAGAATTTCATCTCCCACCTTCAGGTTACCGGTTTCGATGGCTATCTCCGCCACACCAATGCGGTCAAAATAGTTGGTTCCTTTTCCAATGTACACCTTTTTTTGGGTTGATCTGGAGCCGTACTTCTCACTCCATTCTCCCAATCGTTGACCAAGGTAATAGCCATTCCAGAATCCCCGGTTAAAAACAGTAGCAAGACGGGTATCCCAATTCCTGATCTTCTCCTCCGTAAAAGTTCCATCCACATAGGCATGAATCGCTTCATTATAACAGGCTGTAACTGTCTTTACATATTCGGCTGATCGCGCCCTGCCTTCAATTTTCAAAATCGATACTCCGGCATCCATCAACTTATTTAGAAAATGGATGGTCTTCAGGTCTTTGGGCGACATGATATACTCGTTGTCAATATCCAGTTCCACCTGCTTCTCCTTATCAATCACCGAATAACCCCTGCGACATACCTGGAAACAGTCACCCCGGTTGGCCGAATGGTTGTGTTCATGCAGGCTAAGGTAACACTTCCCGGAAATGGCCATGCATAGTGCGCCATGAACAAACATTTCAATTCGGAATGGCTTCCCCGATGGACCTTTGATCTCCTCCAGTGTGATGGCTTTTGACATCTCATCCACCTGTCCAAGATCAAGCTCCCTGGCCAGAACGGCCACATCTGCAAACCTGGAATAGAATTTTAACGTCTCAATATTGCTGATATTTAATTGTGTTGAGAGGTGTACCCTCATTCCAATGCTGTTACAGTACTGCAATACCGATTGGTCCGAGGCAATGATTGCAGATACACCATGACGTGCCCCCAGGTCAATGATCTTTCTCATCTGGAGGAGTTCATGGTTGTAGACCACTGTATTGACCGTAAGATATGTCTTCATGCCCTGCTCCCTGGCCTGAGATACAATTTGTGGCAGGTCTTCCGCCGTAAAATTTGCCGAAGACCTTGCCCGCATATTTAATTGCTCGATTCCGAAATAGATGGCATCGGCACCCCCCTGCCCGGCAGCAATTAATGATTCATAACTGCCTGCGGGCGCCAGCAATTCAAAATCCTTCCTGCTCTTCATAGAAAGTGCTTTTGTAGTAGTTCTGAATTCATAACAGGATCAACATCTTCGGAGGCAATGACATGGTATTTGTCATGGTTGGTATCCAGTGAGTGCATGTATGCTTTATCGTAATAGTGAAGGGTAACCATTGCGGTGGAATAATAATCCTCCCGATCGATGGATGCAAGAGCTTCTTTTGTCCGGTCCCCTCCAAGTTTTTTCCGGATCCTCAACACACTCGCTTTTAACGCATCGTGGTCAAACATCGCATAATGTTTCACCAGATGAAGTGCCCGTTTCTCCCTTGGAATATCAAGAAATACCATTTCACTCTTTCTCATCCCGGCATAGAACTCTCCCGGAATCACACATCTACCAACATTCCTGCTTTCATCCTCAATCCAGACATCCCTGCTCCTGTCCAATAAAAATAACTCTTCACACAGGTTATTCTCAAATTGCTCTGTGGTAGGCTGGGGTGATTCACCCAGAGCACCGAATGCCGAACCTTTATGATGAGCCAGACCTTCCAGGTCAATAATCTGTTCCCCTGCTATTCTCAGGTGATGAAGTATTTCGGTCTTGCCACTGCCGGTCCGACCCCCAATCACGTTGAGTCTTACCGGTCTGGTCAATTCTTCTTGCACATATCGCCGGTATGACTTGTAACCACCCTCCAGCAGGTAACAGGTAATACCCACTGTTTCAAAAAGCCAGGCCATGCTACTGCTGCGCATTCCCCCCCTCCAGCAATGCACCAGAAGGGTTTTATTCTTTCCTGCCCTCTTTTCACCCTCCTTGGCCAGTTCCACCAGCTTCTTCCCTGCAAATTTCAATCCGGCATACATGGCAGCTTCTTTATTAACCTGCTTGTAGGCAGTACCCACCACCTTCCTTTCCTGATCATCGAATAGGGGTATGCTCAAGGCTTCCGGAATATGACCCTGTTTGAATTCCGAAGGAGAACGAACATCAATCACCGGATGAGAGGCTGACAGAGAGAGGAAATGCTCTATATGAATTATTTCAGCCATCCTTTTCTTTTAATGGCCGTTACCGTTCAAGAAAATTATTAAGAATCGAACGGCTCTCTTTTCTTACATTTTTTCCATAAGGAGATATGGCCTGGATCAGTTTCCGGATGGGCATGGATTGCAGCCAGACCGTCCCGGTTCCCTGAAGGGTTGCCAGAAAAATGCCTTCACCACCAAAGACCATGGACCTGAGGTTTCCAGAGGCTTCAATGTTAAAGTCGACTCCAGGAGTATAGGCCACAATACAACCTGTATCAATCTTAAGAGTCTCATTATTCAGCCTTCGTTCAATCACCGTACCGCCTGCATGCATGAAAGTTTTGCCATCGCCTTCCAGTTTCTGA
The DNA here is from genome assembly GCA_039714655.1 of Bacteroidota bacterium. GTDB lineage: Bacteria > Bacteroidota > Bacteroidia > Bacteroidales. The sequence continues at coordinate 51,634 of JBDLIX010000011.1, read as the reverse complement.
AGGATAAATCCCTCACCACCCACCAGGCCGGTTCCAATTCGGCGATTGAGCGTAATGGAGATCTTTGTACCCTTTGCAGCACAAAGGAATCCATCCTTCTGGACAATCAGGGATCCTCCCAGATATCCCAGATCGATGGGGATGATTTTCCCAGGATATGGCGCCGCAAAAGCAACCTTCTGTTTTCCCGCTCCGTGATTGGTAAAGTGCGTAACAAATAGTGATTCACCGGTAAGCACCCGCGTTCCAGCCGACAGAAGCTTTCCCATCAGGCTTTGATTGGGATCTGAGCCATCTCCCATTTTTGTTTCAAAACGGACCTCATTGTCCATATACATCATCGATCCTGCCTCGGCGATAACCGTTTCACGCGGATCAAGTTCTATCTCTACAAGTTGGATATCATCTCCGATTATCCTGTAGTCCAAATCATGTGATTGCATACCCCTAAATGGTTGTTGAAAATAGTTTTATAAGCAATTGCTTGATACTCTCTACCCTGGCTGGTTTCAATACATAATCATTCATGCCTGCCTGAAAAGCCGCAGCCCTGGTTTTATCATCTTCATTTGCCGACATGGCAATGATGGGAAGGGTATGACCTGCTTTGCGAATCTGTTCTGTGGCCTGGTAACCATCTGTTTCCGGCATTAGAAGATCCATGAAAACCACATCATATTTGCCTGTTTCCATCATCTCCACAGCTTCAAGGCCATTTTTGGCTATCTCAATTTCATAACCTATGTTCTTGAAAATGGACTGCGCCACCTTCTGATTAATCAGGTTATCCTCTGCAAGCAGAATGGAGAGCTCCGATGGGAGGGCATTGATCATCGGCTCCAGGCTCTTGCGGTCTTCGATGCCCGGATAATTATCCGACAGAATATCAAATACCTCTTTGGTCGCAAAGGGCTCAATGAGATAATAATCAATGCCAAGTTTCCGGCACGTCTTATAATTTCCTGTTTTGTCATTTGAGCTCACAAGTACAATGGGATAATGATCGGTAAGCTCCTTATTTTTCATCTCCTGGGCCAGGGCAAATCCATCCAGTTGGTTCTTGTCCACCAGCACAATCAGATGATAATTCTCCCTTTTTATCTGTAAATGATGGCTCACACTATCCACGGTGCTGTCCTGGTATATTTTTGTTACAACATTCAGTCCGAATTTCTTCAGCATTCTGGCCATGGTGTTTCTGGAAGGATCCGACTCTTTGGTGAGGATCAGGGCATTGATTTCACTGAGCCTGGTTATATGTTCGAAATTGAAATTCTTGGGGATCCTTTCATTGGAATAAGCATCAATGGTAAAGCTGAACTTAGAACCTGGAAACTCTTCATCCATGGTTATTGAGGAGGGGCTCTCCACCCAAATCTCTCCATGCATTAGTTCTACCAGTTGTTTGGCAATGGTAGTTCCCAGGCCGGTTCCGCCAAATTTACGCGTAACCGATCCCCGGGCTTGGGTATAGCTTCCAAAGATCTCCTTAATCCGGTCACGGGGAATTCCGATCCCTGTATCTTCTACGGTAAATAAAATATTGACATGACTCCTATAGGACTCCATGAGGGTAGCTCCAATCACAATCCTCCCCTTTTCAGTAAACTTTACTGCATTGCTCACCAGATTAGTGATTACCTGTCGCAATCTGAAGGGATCCCCGATAAGCTTGTTGGGAATATCAGGCCTCAGATCGATGGTGAGGTTTAGTCCCTTCTCTTCAGCAAGAGGTCTGAACAGCTCTCCAACCAGTTCCATCTCCTCAAGAAGATTAAACTGGATCTCCTCCAGCATCATGCGTCCTGCTTCGATTTTTGAAAAATCAAGAATGTCATTGATGATCGTCATCAGCAACTCCGCAGAACGTTTGATAACCTCAATCTTACCCTTTAATTCTTTGCTTGCTTTCTGTTCAAGTACACTATTGACCATACCAAGAATTCCGTTCATCGGAGTGCGAATCTCATGGCTCATAGCAGCCAGAAAATCTGATTTGGCCTTGTTGGCTGCCACCTCAACTTTCCTTGATTTCTCCAGGGGTGAAACATCAATCAGAGCGATTAGCTTTAGTTCTTCACCACCTACATTGGTGACTTTTTCCGATCGATATATCACTGTTTCTATCCCATCTTTCTCATAATAAAGATAATGCGAGTCATCCAGGAAAGGACTGGGCCCATCACTGAGCAGGTACCTGTTGGATATAAGAAATTGTTTGCTGAAATCCTTTCCTACCAGATTATCGGATTTCCCAAGAAAAAGCATCTTCTGCGCCGCACTGTTGATGTTGCGGATAATGTTCATCTCATCAATGATCATAATCCCCATGGGAAAATGTTCGATGATCTGTCTGAGAACTATTTCAGATAGCTTTAACCATTTTTCTCTCTTCCTCTGCTTGCTCATGGTAACCAGCAGATAAACCACCAATCCGGTCGCCAGAATCTGTGAGATAATTGCTACCAGCAAGTTCCGGTTGATAAAGAAACTAAGAAACTGATTGCGGCTTACTGAAAACATGACTCCCATTTTCCTGGAGTAGATACTCAAGGGATAATAAGCCGTATAAACCTTATCTCTGTCTCCTGATTCATAGACACATGAATGTTCAATGATTCCTGCAACGGCGGCATCAATACTGTCGGTCAGGAGATTCAGATCGTTCACAATAAATGAATCGGAGGGAAAATTGTCGATGATGATGGTTCCGTCAGCGCCAAGCACCCACTGCCAGTTCACACTCTTCCCCTGGGGATAGAGATGAAAGATCTCCTCTGCAAAACGCCGGATATTAACTTCCACAACTACATTTACATTTACCACATCCTCACCAAAATAAGGGTAGTAGTATTTCAGGACGCTGCCCCGCTGCTCCACCCTGTCCCGCGGATACATTCTTTTCTGTGTTTTCATTTGAAAACTATCCACGACAAAATGGTCCGGTTTTCTCAAGTCATTCTCTGATTCCAAATAGATCGCATAGAAATTCTTCTTGTTATCATACACCGAGATCTTGGTGATCAGGTTACGGTATTTGGTGTAGAACAGGCGCAAGCTCTGAGTAACTTCCTGAAATATTGCGGGATCTCCATAAATCTCGGAGTCTTTGTGCTTATCCAGTTCATTGTTGATATCTCCGGCAAACTGAAGCAGTGTTGTCTCCATATATTCACCACAAAGTGTGGATTGCGACTGAAGGGTCTCGTATAAAAAATTTGTATACCTTTTAGTGATGCTGTAAATGGTGACCCCATTCAAGGCAAGAATGACAAATAATATTAATGCTGCTATGAAATTATTTCTGATCATCTACCGGTCAGATTGTGGGACTAAACATATAAACTATTTTTCACTTGGATGAGAAAACAGGGGTATATTTTCCAACAAAGCAAGGACCCTTGTTATCGATATTTTCCAGGATCCACTTCCATCATTACCAAATAGTTCACATACCTTGATTCACTGATCTCTCCCTTCTCAACTTCGTTTTTTACACCACAATCAGGTTCGTTAATATGCATGCAGTTGTGATACCTGCACTTTTTACTGGCCCTGAAAATCTCCGGGAAAAAATGGAAAAGCTCCAACCGGTCGATATCAATGGTGCCAAATCCCCTGATGCCAGGCGTATCGATGATATGAATCCCCGAATCAATCTCAAACATTTCCGAAAAAGTGGTGGTATGTTTTCCCGTCTGATGAAACTCAGATATATTGCCGATTTTTAAGCGAATGGTTGGGTCAAGCACATTGATCAGGGTAGATTTTCCCACCCCCGAATTGCCTGCAATTACATTCACTTTCCCTCTCATCTCTCTCCTAACCTCCTCAACCCCTTCTTTATTCTGCAAAGACAATTTCATGCAGCGGTATCCGATCCTGGAATAGACTGAACTGAGGCTCTCCATCTCCAACAGCTCTTTCTCTCCATAAAGATCTGTTTTATTAAACAGGATAATCACCGGAATCCGGTAAGCTTCAGCAGATACCAGGAAACGATCGATAAATGGGGTAAGGGTTCTTGGCAGGATCATACTTATCATCAGCCAGGCATTATCCACATTACTGGCCAGTAGTTGATACTCTTTCGAAAGCTTGGATGATTTTCGGATGATATAGTTTGTGCGTTCCTCAATGGAAGTGATAATCCCGGTAGTTTGATCGTCCGACCATTCGAAGTTTACATGATCACCCACAGCTACCGGATTGGTAGCCCTGATACCCTTGATCCTGAATTTTCCCCTGATGCCACAAGGCACGATCCGCTTATCCGGCAACTTTACCGTAAACCGGCTACCGGTGGATTTTATGACAATTCCTTTTCCCAACATTTGAAGTTAAGTTCAAATGTAAGCAAATTCACAAAGCTCCAGGATATTTAACCACCACTGAAATCTTTTGTTTCACAAAAGCGGACGACCTTTTTCTAAATCCCGGGAGGGGATGACATATGTTGGATCTGTTAAAACCAGCCAAACTTAAAACTGAGGAATCCGGCCGGTGCAGAGAGATCGGAGTTCCTGTATCCGTGCATATACTCATCAACCATGGTATATATGTTATAGGAAACTCCTGCTCCAATCCTGAAATACTGTGTCAGATTCAGTTCAACCTCAAGGGTAGGAGCGACCACAAAGATCTTATCTCTGATAAAGGGATAGTATTGGTCAAATTGCATGATTCCGAATTCACCCCAACCGATCATCGAGGAGATGCTGAGATGGATAGGTTGCTCCCCAAACAGGGAATACCCGAGCCAGAAACCTCCATGGCCAAGGCTCAACCGATCATTGGTATTGAGATTCACATAATCGGGAATGGCATTGGTGAGTCCAAGCCCATAACCACCAAAAAAGAAATCATTCAACATGACTCCGCCTCCACCCCCCATCATATGACCAAACTCCCCGGCAACCCCTGTGAATTGCATGAACGGACCTCCCATGCCAGAGATGCGAAGATCCTGGTTGTCGAAAATTGTCCGGTACTCCTTCTCCTGAGAAAACAGAGTAAGACCAATGGTGAGGATAATCCCTAATAAAACTGCTTTTTTCATGATCTTATCATTGGTTATATCATTAAGGACAACATCCATTGAGAGGGGTTGCATGAATATAAACAATTATTCTGACCGTTCGATGGGGGTGGCAATAGAAAGCCTTTTAGATTTGAACCTGAATCCAGATACATCGCCTTCATTATCCCTGGCTGCCAGAAGGGACATATCTGCTCCAGTTAATCTGTTGATTCCTTTTATTCCTGCATTGGCAATGGTCCACAAGGAGATCTCATTCTCTCTGGTATAGTCGTCGAAAACCTCCTGCAGGTCCACCTCCGCAAGCTGGGCCAGTGAATGTATGGTCAGGTGACCAGAGGCTACAGGGATATCCAGAGGCTTTATGAGGTCGTATGAACCTTTATCTACAAATTCTTTATTGGCAAATAGATTGCCGGCAATCTTTACAGCTCCGGGCTTGATCTCCTCCTGGTGCACCTGTTTCACTGTATCTGAATTTGCCTCACTATTTTTCATATCCTGAGACTCTAGCGGTTGTCCGGGACTCTTTTTTATGGAAAACAAAACGGGTTTATGTGTAGAAGCCTCTGTTTCATCATGAGCGATGACTGGTATAGCCTCCTCTTTAGACAAAGGATCAGAAGCCGGTAACAGGGGCTGTTCCTCCTCCACTGACTGTGTGGCAGGAGCCTCCATGGCTAGTTCCGAATCATGTGTCAACATATCGATTCTTAACAGGATCACTAAAAATGCAATTACAGCGGCTGAAGAGAGAATACCCATCCAGATCACCCTTCTGCTCATTCCCTTTTTTCGTTTTAACTGCTCCTTTTCAGCAAAAGTGATGGGTTCGGCTTGAAGTTTTGTCCTCTGCCACCTATCCCATTCTCTCCCCTTCTCTTCATTTTCTGCCACCATGGCTGCATGATCCCTTTCCTGCTCCAGTGTCAGATCCCCTTCCAGCCTGGCAATTGAGAAGAGATCAAAATTGGTTTCCGTAAGCATGGAAGAGGCATCAGGAAAATCTTTTTTCAATTGCTCCCTGCCTGGAAATAGAATTTTACTTTTTTCAAGGATCCAGGGTTCCACATCATTAATACCCTCTGCACAATCAGGGTTCAATGTGAGAAAATCACGAAGCTTCATCTGATCTTCAGCAGATAAGCTGCCCTCAATCAGATCAAGTAAATAAGCCTCGTAATTGTTCCTGTTTATTTCCATGGTTATATCACTTTTTCCATGCTGCCAATAAAACTCTTCAAAAAGACCCTGGCCCTGTATATGTATACCTTCACCTGGGATTCAGACAATCCTGTTATCTCTGTAATTTCCCTGTAGGAATATCCTTCATAATCCCTGAGCATTACTACTGCCCTCTGATCTTCAGGCAGGTTTCCAATAGCTCTTTCCAGCACCTCACCCAGATCCGAATAGTGCCTGTTATGTGAAAGTTCACCCATTTCGCCCGGATCTACATCAGCATATCTTTTCTCCTTTCTTATGTAGTCGATCATGGTGTGATATGCCGACGTAAAGAGGTACGTTTTAACTTTCAGTCCGGATACATCTTCCAACTTCACCCACAACTTCTCAAATGTATCCTGAATAATATCCTGGGCCATGGGCTCATCCTTCAGGTTTTTTAATACAAACCTGTATAGATTATCCGCATAAGCATCCACTGCCCTGTTGTACTCCTCTACCGTCATTTAACCCTGCTTGGTTGTTGCCTATAAGACGATTGATTTGGCAGAAAGTTACAGCGAATTTTAAAGAAAAATCAAAAAAAACTTGACTTTTCAATATAAAACTATTTATCTTTGACTAAACGTTCAGTCAATATATCATGTCGCCACGTACACAGAAACAATTTGAGGAGATACGCGAAACACGTCGTCTTCAGATCATGGAGGCCGCTCTGGAAGTCTTTGCAATAGAAGGGTATGGACACTGCTCCATTTCCAAACTGGCATCGCATGCTGGTATTTCAAAAGGCCTGATGTATAACTATTTTGAGAGTAAGGAGGCGTTGCTTGCTGCCATCATTGAACATGGACTGAATGAATTGATGGACCTTTTTGATCCGGATCATGATGGTATTCTGGAGACTGAAGAGTTGATTGAATTTATCAGAAAGGTCTTTTCAGCCATGCGCAAACACCAGGAATTCTGGATCTTCTTCATCAGTGTAATTCTTCAACCCAAAGTAAAGGAGCATATGAAGGATAAACCCATTGTACTTTATATGCAACAGTTTATATCCATGTTGATCGTCTATTTTGAGAAGAAAGGATTTGAAGATCCCTTGCTGGAAGTGATTACACTTTCTGCGCTCATTGAGGGATTCGGGGTACTTATGATTTACGCCTACCCTGTCTTGGAATTCCCATCGGAATTAATGGACAAATTCGAAAACAGGATTATTAATATGTATCAATAAACCAAGCTATTCTATCATACTTATTCATCATACAATGAAAACAAGAACCACACTTTTAATAACCCTCTTCATAGCCGGAAACCTCATACCGGTCATGGGCCAGGATCTGTCACCGAAAGAGATTATCCGCAAAGCCGATGAGAAGTTTAATGGTGAAAAATCAAGTAAAAGTATCATGGCCATGACCATTGTCAGGCCCACCTGGGAAAGGACCGTGGAATTCAAGAGCTGGTCTGTTGGTAAAGAGAATTCACTGACCCTTATCACAGCTCCAGCCAGGGACAAAGGCCAATCGTTTTTGAAACGAAAAAACGAGATGTGGAACTGGAACCCAACCATTAGCAGGCTGATCAAACTCCCTCCTTCCATGATGTCGCAGGGATGGATGGGTTCAGATTATACCAATGATGATATTCTAAAGGAATCTTCAGTAGTCAATGATTACGACCATGAGATTATCGGTGAGGAGACCTTCGATGACCGAAACTGTTATAAGATTAATATGGTGGCGAAAGAAAATGCTGCAGTCATCTGGGGTCACCAGGTCCGCTGGATAGATCAAAAAGATTTCCTTTTTATGAAAGCTGAACTCTATGATGAAGATGGATATCTGGTGCGTACTGAACTGGGAATGGATATTAAGAATATGGATGGCCGTTTGATACCCACCAGGCTGGAGTTGATCCCGGCAGAAGAGGAGGGATATAAAACAATCGTAATCATCAAGGAAATTGAGTTTAACATTGCAATTAATGATAGCTTCTTTTCACAACAAAACATGAAAAGAGTCCGCTAATAAATCCGTTATGAAAAATCTAATCATTGCATGGCGAAATCTTTGGAGAAACAGGAGGCGCACACTGATCACTTCAGCGTCTGTCTTTTTCGCTGTGATCTTCGCCCTGTTTTTCAGATCTCTCCAGCTGGGTTCCTACGACCACATGTACAGAAATGCCATTGAATCCTATACAGGATATGTTCAGGTTCAACACCAGGACTTCTGGGATGAGAAGATCGTTGACAACACCTTTGCCTATGATTCCCGTCTGGATGAAGAGATCATCGAAGATGAGAATGTCATTGCTACCATACCACGTTTTGAATCCTTCGCACTGGCCTCCAGTGGTCCCCAGACCAAAGGTGTCCTGGTCATGGGAATAGAACCAGACAAGGAGAACTACCTCTCAAAAATCTCAGACAAGATGGTGAAATACAGGTTAACACAGGAAGTGATCCAAAGGATTAAGGAAGATCCCAACCTCCCGAAGAAGGTGAAGGAGCTGACCGATCTTTTTGAGAACAACTCCTATACCAGCGCTTCCAGGCTTCAACTGGACCTTGGGATCCCTGACAAAGAGGCCCATGAGCTGATGCCCGCCATTGAACGTTATTCCCAATTCGAAAATGGGTTTATTCGTCACGGGGAACCTGGCGTATGGATGGGTGATAGATTATCGAAGTACCTTGAGCTGGGGATTGGAGATACCATTGTACTGATCAGCCAGGGTTACCATGCTACCACTGCCGCAGGCAAATATGAGATCAAAGGTATTGTCAGACTGCCCTTGCCAGACATTGACAACAAGATTGTCTACCTGCCCCTGGATATTTGTCAGAGCCTCTTCAATGCAGAAGGGAACCTTACATCGCTGGCACTCCATGTGAATAGTAACGAGGATAAGGCCATTATAGAGACCGTCAAAAGGATTGGTAAAATCATTCCTGAAGATCAGCGGGTGATGGAATGGAGAGAGATGAATGAGTTGCTTATCTCCCAATTGGACGCTGACGATAAGAGTGGTATGATCATGATCGGGATCCTCTACCTGGTGATCGCATTTGGTGTATTCGGGACCGTATTAATGATGACTGCAGAGAGAAGGCGGGAATTTGGTGTATTGGTTGCCATTGGAATGCAAAAGAGAAAACTGGCATCGATCATTACCCTTGAGATGCTTTATGTGGGATTCCTGGGTATCCTTGCCGGTTGTGCAGTAGCCATTCCTGTCATCCTGTATATGGTGTCCCACCCCATCATTTTTAAAGGAGAGTTTGCCAAGATGTGGGATGACTATGGAATGGAACCCATGTTGGTATTTCAGGGCATCGATCTCTATTTTCTCTGGCAAATGTTCATCGTAGCCCTTATGGTATTCATAGCCATTGGCTATCCGGTGAGAAAGATATTGGGTTTACAAGTGGTTAACGCTCTGAGAGCATAATAATATACTGACATGATATGGAAAACAGCATGGAAAAATGTGTGGCGAAACAAAGTTCGTAGCCTTGTGGTGATCATTTCCGTGACCATCGGAATTTTTGGAGGCGTATTTGCAGTGGCCGTGATGAATGGCGCCATAGAACAGCGAGTAGATGCCGCATTGAATGAAGAGATTTCTCATATTCACATCAACGATCCTGCCTTCCGTGATAATTACGACATGCAACTCACCATCCCTCAAATAGAGGGGGTACTGCATTCAATAAATGAACTCCCAGGTATTGATGCCGTTACAAAGCGTATGATTATTACCGGCATGGCCAATACGGCCACCAAGAGTGCCGGTGTACAAATTTTAGGTATAGACCCTGACTCTGAGAAAGAGCTCTTTACGCTCTATAAAAAAACCCTTCCGGGTACGGGAGATTTCTTTGAAACTAAGAGTCGTCACAATCTGGCGTACATCGGACAAGAGCTGGCCAAGGAGCTGAATATCATTCGTTATCGCCTCGATGAACCGGACCTGGCATCCCTTTCAGAAATGGAGGTACCACAAACCGTCCTGGATAAACTAACGCCCTATATTGGATTCAGATTCAAGAGTGAGAAAGCATTTAAAAAAGAGATGAAACAGGTGCTGACTATGAAGGAACAGCACGAGTATGGAAAAAGGATCAGGGAAACAGCCTGGTCTTTCAGAGAACGCTCAAAGATGACCCTCACCTTCCTTGACAAGGATCAGGTACAAACCGGAGCCGTATTCAGAATTGCGGGGATCTTCGACGTGAAGAATAACATGTATGAAATGGGACATGTATTTGTTCAACACGAAGAGCTTATGAAACTTACCGGACATACCGGAAATGAATTTCATCAGCTGATCCTGAAGCTGGAAGAGATTGAAAGCACCAAAGAAGTTACCGGGTCGCTTTCAAATGCATTGCCCGAACTGGAGGTAATGTCCTGGAAGGAGATCCAGCCCGACCTGGCCATGATGACCGATATGGTCCAGAATTTCTATGGGGTATTTATGGCGATCATTTTAGCAGCACTTGCTTTTGGAATTGTCAACACCATGCTCATGGTGGTGCTGGAAAGAACCAAGGAGCTTGGTATGCTCACCGCCATCGGAATGAACAAAAAACGGGTGTTTAGCATGATCATGCTGGAATCGGTCTTCCTTTCCCTGGTTGGCGGAGTTGTGGGAATGGTGGTAAGCAAACTGTTGATTGCTTTTACTGCAACCAATGGGATCAATTTCGAAAGTTATGCAGAAGGTTTTGAAGCCATGGGATATTCTGCCCATATCTACCCGGTTATCACACCAGCATTTTTTATACTGGTAACCTTGTTAATTATCGTCACCGGAATCCTCTCCTCCATATACCCGGCCCTCAAAGCTTTAAAACTGGATCCGGCCGAAGCCCTAAGAACAGAATAGCTGGAATGCTATTCTGTTCAGTCTGTAAAGTCTATAAAGTTAAAAGATAAAAGTCATGAAAGTATTAGAGATTAACAACGTACACAAAATATACAACAGCTCGGAAGTAAAGGTTCATGCTGTCAATGGGGTCACACTCGATTTTGAAAAAGGAGAGTTTGCAGCCATCGTCGGACCCTCCGGATCCGGGAAGACCACGCTGTTGAATATGATCGGTGGCCTGGACAAACCAACCGATGGTAAGATCATGGTAGACCACACCAACCTGGCCGAACTCAAGTCTTCCAGCCTGATCGATTTCCGAATGCGCAACATAGGTTTCGTGTTTCAATCATATAACCTGATACCAGTTCTAACTGCCAGGGAGAACGTAGAATTTATTATGAACCTGCAGAAATGGGACAAGAAAGAGCGTGACAATCGTACCCATGAACTCCTCAAAGCAGTTGGATTGGAAGAGCGGGTAAATAGCAGGCCTTCTAAGCTCTCGGGGGGCCAGCAACAACGTGTTGCTGTGGCCCGTGCCCTTGCTTCAAAGCCAAAGTTTGTACTGGCCGATGAACCCACCGCCAACCTCGATTCTAAATCCACAGAGACCCTGCTGGAGATTATGGAGCAGCTTAACAAAGAGGAGGGTATTACATTCATCTTCTCTACCCATGATGCAAGGGTGGTAAAAAAAGCCAGGCGGGTGATTACTATTGAAGATGGAAAAGTGATCTCGGATGAACGCAAAGAGTAGCCGGATCATGGTTCATCGTCTGTTCCTCGCTCTATTGTTTTCTGTTCTGGGTACAGGGTCCATCCATGCCCAGGAAAAGATTACCCTCAATGGTTATCTATCCGATATGTTTACAGTGTACCATATTCCCGATCAATGGTTGTGGGAAAATAGTTTGCACAATCGTCTCAACTTAATGCTCTACCCCACAGAGTGGCTGTCAGGAACCCTCCAGGTAAGAAGCAGGGCCATAACAGGGAACACCATTCCTAAATTTCCCGGGTATGCCGACGGTCTGGGCGGAGATATGGGATGGCTTGACCTCTCATTTGTATCGGACGGAAACCTGGGAGATAGTGCCGGATATGCGCTCACAACAGCGGTGGATCGTTTATGGCTTCAGTTCACTTTTGGAAACCTGGAGGTTAAAGTCGGCCGACAACGAATTAACTGGGGACAAACCATTGTCTGGAATCCAAACGATATCTTTAACAGTTACTCCTATTTTGAAGTGGATTACCCCGAAAGGCCCGGCAGTGACGCTATACGCCTTCAATATTATACAGGAAATGCATCGGCCATTGAACTGGCAGCAAAACTCGATAGTGCCAACCGAATCACCGCAGCGGGATACTTTAGATTCAATACCCTTGGTTTCGATATCCAGATGCTGGGAGGGGTGTACCAGGAGGAGGACCTGTTTCTTGGCACAGGCTGGAGCGGAAACCTGGGGTCCACAGCGTTTAGAGGTGAGTTCAGCTATTTCAGGGATCTTGACCAGTTTAAGGATACAACAGGATATTTCATGGCTTCAGTCGGTTTCGATTATACCTTTTCCAACTCACTCTGGATCCAGGTGGAAGGTTTGTACTCCTCCTTTGCAAAGGACCTTGATGTATATAGCTTCCTTCAATTTTACTCGGGAACGCTGGATGTAAAAAACCTAGGATTTACCGAATGGTCATTTTTCTCCAGCCTCTCCTATCCCTTTACTCCACTTTTCACCGGAGGTTTTGCCGCCATCTACTATCCTGACTGGAAAGGGATCTATCTGGGACCCTCTGTGGATTTCTCCCTCAATAGCAATTTTGACCTCTCCCTGATCGTTCAGCACTTCACAGCAGCATTTGATAACCCTTCCGGGAGCAGTTCCAGGGAAAATAATACCTTCGGATTTCTAAGGTTTAAGTGGAGTTTTTAGGAATTAATGCATCTGGTGCATCTGTTAACCAAATTGTTAAAAACTATCTCACATCTCATTGATTTTTGCGATTAATTAGTTGGTGTCAATATGTTAGTCATAAAATCAGGCATCATGGAAAACCAAGAGACCACCACCGTATACCCAATAAAAGAGCAGCCTCAGTATCAATGGAGCAACAGGGTCGTTCTGATTACGGAAGACGAAGAGGTGAATTTCTTTTACCTGAAAACACTGCTTAAGCAGACAGAAGCGCGCATTCTCCGGGCAAAAAACGGAAAAGAGGCTGTAGATCTCATTGCAGAACATAAGGGAGAGATTGATCTGGTACTGATGGACATTAACATGCCTGTAATGGATGGGTACGAAGCCTTGCGAATCATCAAATCCCGTCATCCGGAGATCCCTATTATTGCCCAGACTGCCTATACCCTCAACAATGACCGTCATAAATGTCTCGAAGCCGGTTTCAATGATTATCTGGCCAAACCCGTCAACAGGGTTGCACTGTTCAGGATGGTTAACGAGAATCTTTCATGAGGGCCGTAGTTCAAAGGGTATCGAAGGCTCATATTACCATCAATAGTAAAACTGAAAAACAGATCGGACCAGGTTTGCTGGTGCTCCTCGGAATTGAAGAGGGAGATGGTAAACAGGACATTGAATGGCTGAGTGGAAAAATCAGCAGGTTAAGGATTTTTAACGATCCTGGCGGAGTAATGAACCTGTCAGTAATGGATTGTAAGGGTGGCGTGATGATCGTCAGTCAATTTACCCTGCATGCCAGTACAAAAAAAGGGAACCGGCCCTCATATATCAGGGCAGCCCCTCCGGATATAGCGATTCCACTTTACAAAGAATTTATTGTCCGGATGGAGGGAGACCTTGGACAACCTGTGGTGACAGGTGAATTTGGGGCCCATATGCAGATCAACCTGATAAACGATGGCCCCGTAACCATTCTCATCGATAGCAAAAACAGGGAGTAATTATCCGATAAATGTTCTATAGTATTGGTTTTTCATTTACCACCTCATTATCTTTCTGGTGATTACATTTTCTATTGACTTGATTGAAATAAGATATACTCCTTCCCTAAAAGATGAAAGATCAACCTGAATAGAGTTTCCTTCCATTTCAGTGCCAAAAATGAATTGGCCATTAAGCGCGGTAATCCGGATGGAATAATGATCAAACCGATCTGTGGCAATGGTTATGATGTCCCTGGTTGGATTGGGATAGATTCTGCAATTGAGTTCAGCGCTAATATTTGATACAGAGGCGTTTAATGCTGACCAGTAATATAGCTGTTTATTCCCATAGGCAATGTATTCTAATATATTTCCGTTGGTATCATATGTATATGTAAATGTTGAACGCTTGGAAAATATCCAATCTTTGGTATCTGAGTCCCAGTTATACGTAATTTCCTCAGTTGTATTTCCATGGTCATTATATGCTTTAACCCAACCAATATCTCCAATCCATTCACCTGTATCTAGATCCCAATTAAAACAAAAGTGTTCTAATAGATCCCCGTTGGCATTATTAATTGTTACAATACTATCCTTATTAGTCCAGTCACTGGTTTCTGAATTCCATCTATGCCAAACAGTCCATCTGGTTATATTTCCACTTTCATCAGTTGCATAATAAGATGTTTTCCGTCTAGAAACTACCCAATCATTAATATCTGTATGCCACCTGAAGAAGAGAGACTCTGTTTCAGTCCCAGAGGAATCATATGTAGTGGTATGACCCCGCCATTCTTCCCAATCGTTAATCTCTGAATCCCATTCGTATTCAGTGCTTTTTATATTATTACCCATGGTATCATATACCTTAATCTGATGCCAATTGGTAATCCAATCACCTCTTTCATAATTCCACCTACTAATAAAAAATGCTATTAGATTCCCATTGGTATCATAAATCTTACTTTCACGATAGTCACCAGTCCAATTGTTGGTTACAGCATCCCAATAATAGATTGCGTCCTCAGTCATATTGCCATGAACGTCATAGGCATATGGTTCCCATCGAAACTTAATCCATTCACTTTTTTCTGAATCCCAGTCATACAGCATGAATGAACTCAATTGTCCCTGTTCATTATAACTATAAGTATGTTTCCCACCAATACACTCTTCTCCTGACCCGATACAATTTGCTTGGTCATATTTCCAATCGTTGATTCCTCGATCCCACAGAAACCAGATTTCTTGAGATATTCTTCCACTTTCATCATATGAATATATAATCCGACGAAATGTTTCCCAATCGTTAGTTGTATCATCCCAATAATAAGTATAAGTTGAATCCTTAACTATCATACTCTCTTCTTGGCAGAACAGGTTCACTGAGAAAATTAAAATCAATAAAGCTATGTAAATCTTTATCATGAGACTAAACATTTTACATTAGACTTATTTGTGTCTTTAAGTTGTACGTTTAACAAAACACAAGCCCTTATGCTCCAAAATGCTAGGGTTTTAAGATTATCTGAATTATATGCAACATCTGACAATACTATCTCAATTGTGCAGGCGCAGTGTAATAGAATAACTGAAACCACCATATGGCAGTACAGTGATAAGAAGTATACGGGATTAATCCCGGGTAGAATTCCAAACATTAATGTACGCAATTATTTCTCCCCCCCCTATTCTATGCTATAGAACATATTCCTGTGCCTTGCAAGAGCATGGTACTATGGAGGCAGAGTGATTGATGATTAAAGGAATTTTCCATGATTTTAGCTATCACAAACGCATCAATTCAGGCTAAAAAAACCATGAAAAAGTTTGCAATAGTACTATCCGGATGCGGCTTTTGTGACGGCGCGGAGATCCACGAAGCAACCCTGAGTTTGCTGGCCATTGCCAGGCAGGGCTGCAGATATGAAATATTCGCTCCCGATATCGACCAGCACCATGTAATCAAAAAAGATATTATTTCGGTTTTGGGTCGGTATTAATAACTTTGGAGAAACAAGCATTGAAGATGGTAATGCTGGCTAAATTAACAGCAGAGATAAAAAAACCTCCGGGGATTTTGACCATCATCAACAAAATTATAAATTGAGGGTGCCAAGAACCCAATCATGAAAATCCTATCCGATTTTAATCTGACCGTTGACGAGGAGCAGGTGAATCAACTGCTGGAAAAGATCAAAAAGAGTCTGCCTCCTCCGGGGGACAAAGAGACCCTGAAGAAGATTTTCGGCCTGATAGATCTGACCACCCTCAGTGAGCGGGACAACATTGAAAATGTATCCCGAATGTGTGAGAAGGTCAACCAGTTGGGTGAGGTCTATCCATCAATGCCAAGTGTGGCTGCTATCTGTGTGTATCCCGAATTGGTCTCTGTGGTGAAAGAACAACTGGAGAATCCTCTGGTGAACATCGCTTCGGTGGGTGGAGGTTTCCCGGGATCCCAGACCTTTACCAACATCAAGGTAATGGAGATTGAACAGGCCATTGAACAGGGTGCCGAAGAGATCGATATTGTACTGCCAGTGGGGAAATTTCTAATGGAGGATCTGGAATATGTTGAATATGAAATTCAAATAATCAAGCAGCGGATGGGATCGGTTCATCTGAAGGTGATTCTTGAGACCGGAAGCCTGAAGGAGTATTCATTGATCCGCAAAGCATCTCTTCTTGCCATCGGGGCCGGCGCCGATTTTATCAAAACCTCCACTGGTAAAATTTCGCCGGGTGCAACGCCCGAGGCCATGATCGTAATGTGTGAGGCCATTAAAGATTATTATAACCGTAATGGAAAGAAAATAGGAATCAAACCGGCGGGGGGGATTTCTGATACTCCTACGGCAACCTTATATTACCACATTGTAAAAGAGATTCTGGGTGATGATTGGTTGAATTGTGAACGATTCAGAATAGGAGCAAGCAGGCTTGCAAACAACTTATTGGCCGATATTTTTGACAAAGGGCCCGATTTTGATTACTTCTGACCATGTTAAGTAAGATAAAACTATTATATTTGTAATGTAACACTGACGTTCTTATACTTGATAATATAGCGGTTCGATACTACATTCCATTCTCATAGAGACGGGTTGAATTCCATGGCTTTTTTTCTTCAATATCGGACCGCTTTTTTTTATTTCATCAGGCGATAGTGAAGATAGTCCAGCATCAATGGAATATCTTTTTTATTGATCCCGTTCATGATCAGCAGCGATTGATCCTCCACCATAGTTTTCAGAAAGTCCTCCATTTCAAAATTAAGATCCCTGAGGGATTGAATATATAGCTCAACCGCATCCCTTTTATTTCCCAGGGCCCATTGTACATGTCCGTAATTGATGTAATCGTAATAACCTGGCTTCAATTCAAATACTTTGGTAAAATATTTGTCCGATTTCTCAAGCTCTCCCAATGCAAAGTAACACCAGGCAATGGGTCGCAGGATATGTTGGTTTCCCTGATTCAGGTACTCAATTTTGAAATAGTGCTTCAAGGCTATCTGGTAATTCCCCAGCTTCAGGTGACAATATCCTATGAGTGACTCGGTGGTTTGGTCGTCGGGCTGCAGAGAGGAAGCCTTCTCATAGACTTCGAGAGCTGACTGATAATCATTGATTTTGCGATAGCAGATCCCCAGGTTCTTCAGGGTCCACATATTCTGCTCACCCGAAAGCCCTATCCTGGTATAGTAGGCTATGGCCTCCCTGTAACTGCCCTCTTTCTGGTAACAGTACCCGGCTTTTTCGAGCAATTCCCTGTCCTCTGGTTGTTCATCCAGTAACATTTTAAAAATATCCAGTGCCTCTTCATAATGCTCTTTTTCAAAGAGGTATTCGGCAATATTCCTGATGATAGAATCATCCTCTATGATCTCGCGGAAAAACCACGATTTATATAAATCCAGTTTTCCGCCAAAGACATCCTCAAATTCATTCTTGAAAGGTGAGATTTTGAAAAATCTGTAGAGGTCCTGAATGTACTGAATAAATACTGTCCGCTTGGTAAAATCACCTGAGGTCAACTTTTCATCCGCTATCATCTCCTGAAGCCCTTCAAGTTCCATTAAAAACGCATTGGAAAGCATCTTTTTCTGATCTTCAGGCAGGTAACGGATGTTAAAAATAAAGCTGTATTTATCACTGTTACAGAGAAATGGTGTTTTCTTCAATCCATCCACAAAAATATCCGGATCAAACACATCGCTTCGGGAGGAGTAGATTTCCGAAAGATCAGGGTTCGCCTCGTGGAACGGCACCAGCCAATTGGTCAATTCGTTAAAAAACGGGAACTGCTTCAGATGAGCAAAAGTAGTCATGTACACATCGGCGCCCTCCATTTGCAGTGACATAAATTCATCCACCTTTTTATAGAGATCGTCCGACTCACTAAACATCGATTCCCAATCAGGATTCCTCCCCTCTTCCAATAACTCATCCCTGATATCATCCATCTTTAGCTTATCTTCCAGTTTAGGTTTGAGTTTGGCCATTTCGGGCATCAGATCTTCCTGCAATTTTCTTCCGATCTCCATGGTATCGCGTGTGCGGATCAGTTGCAATGCAATTTTCTCAAAGCTTTGTTCCAGCTTCAGATCATCTTTTAACAGTTTTAATCTGTTTATAATATTGGGATGAAATTCAATCCGGTTGTCGTACCTGTAGAGAAGGATCACCAGTGCAACAATAGCTCTGGCAGAGACCTCCTGTTGCTCTTCGCCTGCAAAATCAATAAGCCGGTGTACCTTTTCTTCATCCCAGTACCTTAATCCAGACAACAGGATGCCGCTGATGTAGAGCGATTTTTCGTGCCAGAGAAAATCGTTACAGGAGAGTATGGCTGCCGCAAGACTGTTTTCTGCCTCATTATAGCGGTTGCTTAACCAGAGGTGCCTGAAAATCTCCATGGATAACCTTCTCCGGCGCTCATCTGAAGCTTCAGGCGAAACCTGGCCTTCATCGATCATCTCGTCCAGTTCTCTTTTGAAAGAGAGGTCATCCAGGGTCTCAATAACACTTTTCCCGGTGAGCTCCTGCTGCCGGTCCACCTCTTGTTTCAGAATATATGTATGCCAGCCCGACTGCTTCTCCAGTAGTTGATCCTTCACACGGTCAGCCAGTTCAAGGATGGAAGTAAGCAGCTTTTTATAGACCTTATCCCTTTCCGGGTCCTGTACACCTTCAAGCATGTAATTCAGCATCTGCTCGTAGGTATGCTCCAGGTGTTCCTGCTGGATAAAGAAATCACTGAATCCAGACTCACTTACCAGGTCATTGAGCACATCCAGTGCATCTTTCACTCTCCTGGTAGAAACCAGCCTGCATAATCTCTGGTACTTACTCTTTATTTGCTGGACATTGATCATCAATTTCAATTTACAGAGAGTTGTCCAAATATCAAGCCATTGGTCTGATTCAGACATAATGGCAGAATCTTCTCCTTACAGGGAGAGAGATCAGTAGGTAAGTACGTGGTATCCCTCTTTCAGGTAATTTGTAAGTGGAACGCCCATCCCCTTTACATCGATACCCAACCCTTCCAGCTCTTCGGTCACTCCCAGCATATTGGCACAGGCTACACAAGCTTCCAGGATCACGCCGTCCTTTATCATGGCTTTTACCTTCTCCTGAATTTCACGATCCTCTGCCAGCAATCTGGAAGAAGAGCCCCAGACAATAAGTATCACCTCATCGAACCAATCGTTCCTTTTAGCTGCATGGGTATACATCAGGCATGATTTTTCAGCTACATCGCGATCGCCGGAAACCCATAAAACAGCCAGCTTACCATTCTCTTTAACCATCTCTTGAGCATTTGCAGAATTTGAAATTGTTACAATAAGAAGGGAAGTTAGTACAATCATCCTGATGATAAAACCACCCATAGATTTTGTTCGTATCATTATTCCTCTGAATTGGTGAATAGAAACAAATATATACCAATTCTCAAAACACTATTTTGACCTGTAAAAAGAGTTTATCTTTATAATATGGATATTTACAGTGATAACCGGGTGGTGCTAACCTTCGATGCAGGGGGCACCAATTTTGTATTCTCTGCCATCCGGGGCGGGCAGGAGATCTTCGAACCAATTACATTGCCATCCCACGCCGATCAACTGGAACGATGCATAGATACGATTAAAAAGGGATTTGATCACATGATCTCCAGGCTCGACCAACCAGCGGTTGCCATTAGTTTTGCCATTCCCGGTCCAACCGATTATCTCAACGGAGTGGTTGGTGATCTGAAGAACCTGCCGGGATTTCGGGGTGGAGTCCCACTGGGGAAGATCCTTGAAAACCATTATCAGATGCCTGTCTACATGAACAACGATGGGGATCTTTATGCCTACGGGGAAGCCCTGGGTGGATTTTTACCGGAAGTCAACCAGATGATGGCTGCCGCCGGGAATCCTAAACGCTTTCGAAATCTTGTGGGCCTGACGCTGGGAACAGGTTTCGGTGGAGGTTTTGTCTGCAATAACACACTTATTACGGGGGATAATTCCATTGCTTCTGAAGTATGGATCCTTTCCAACAGCATCACTCCTTCCAGAAATGCAGAGGAGGAGGTAAGTATCAGGGCGGTGATCAGAAATTACCAGGCAGCCACCGGTTCTGGCGAAAAAGAGACTTTAACCCCTAAAGAGATCTACGACATTGCCTCCGGATCCCGGGAAGGGGAATCCCAGGCGGCGATCCATGCCTTTGAATCCATGGGCAGGCACCTTGGGGATGTGATTGCCAACCTGATCTCATTGATGGATGGTCTGGTGGTAATGGGTGGCGGAATCGCAGGCGCTGAACGGTTTTTCATGCCAGCCATCATGAAAGAGGTGGGGAAACAGTTTGAATTCCGAAAGCACGATCCGATTCCGCGAATGATCCAGAGGGTATTCAATCTGAATGATGATTCAGGGATCAAAGGTCTTACCGAAGTTAGTGGTAAGTACATTGATCTCCCGGGTTCCGACCTGCAGGTCTATTATGATCAGCAACCCAAGGTGGGTATAGGCACCAGTCGCATCGGTACCAGCAAAGCCATCTCCATTGGTGCTTACGCTTTTGCCCTGAATCAGCTGAAAAACTAATTCCACAATATCTTCTACTTCTTCCTCACCAGGGGGTATACCACATAGGTATAGACCCAGCAACCTGCACAGAAATTGAGACCACATTCAAGGAATGCAAAAACCACAAGGGTTGCGCTTGTCACATAAGCCACCAAAGGGAGGCCCAAAAAAGTAGATACCGAAGTGATCAATGTTAGTAAGAAGCCTATCCTGGCCGCAAATACTTTGGGTGCTTTGTCAATCCATACTACCGGTAGCGTGCCAAAGGATGTTACGAACAGATGGGCCAGCCAGTTGAGCGGACTATATTTGAGCTTTGTAAAAGCTCTTATAAAAAAGTCTACGACCAGAAAAGCAGGGAAAACCGGATTCCCCGTTAGAAAAAACCCTCCCATGGTAAGAACCACACCAAGTGCTGTGACCCTGACCCTGTTTTCATCCATACGCTCTTCAGATATGGGACATATCATCTGTTTGAACTGCATCATGGTTTTTACTTTTAATCTGTTCAGGTATCAGACGAAGAAGATGCCATTTCCTTACATCAAACCTTTTCGAAATGCAAAACTAGTCAGGCCTTACAACTTGCAAATTATTGAATCCCTTTTTGTGATTTTTTTAACATTGTGAACTATCTTGCGGCAATGGAAATGGAGCTTCTTAATATCGACAGGAACCAGATTTCAATCGAGGCCGCAGATCTTCTGTCACTGCTTGGAAATTCCGGGGAGGAAATGGATCAGCACACATTAGAGCTCATTGAAAAATACATTATTGAGTGCAAGGAGATCATGTCGCCAATGGGGGGATATGCCCTGTTTGATGTGGAGAGTGATGGGGATGGACCGGAATTAAAAGAGGAGGTTGAAATTGATGGAATCCGGTTTCATATTGGAAAGATCCTCAAAAGGATGCTCAGAAATTCTAAGCGATACGCTTTTTTTGCAGTTACTGCAGGACCAGAACCTGAAGCACTATCGAAATCACTCTTCGAAAAGAGTCACTTTCTGGAAGGTTACATTGTCGACCTGATCGGTTCCGGAATCGTTGATGCGTTGGCCGACCAAATGCATCGGCAGATCAATAACCATGCTGCTGCTCAAGGAATGAGGGCAACCAACCGCTATAGTCCAGGTTACTGTTCCTGGAATGTGGCCGAACAGCAGAAACTATTTGGACTGCTTCCTGAAAATTGTTGTGGAATCTCCCTCTCAGACTCCTCCCTCATGCAGCCCATCAAATCGATCAGTGGTATCATTGGTATGGGAGCAGATGTGAAGTTCCAGGATTACACCTGTGAGATCTGTTCCATGAAAGATTGTCAATACCGTAAAGCTACCGCTTCATTCCAAAGTTAAAATTCTCGGAGGGTACCCTCTCCTCCTCCATCATTTGGCTGAGCTTTTCTACCAGTTCAGGATGACTGGCAGCAATATTGCTTTGTTCAAATGGGTCCGATTTAAGATTGTAAAGTTCAAGCGCTGCGGAAGGATCTTTTCCTACATTGAGTCTTACAGCCTTCCATTCATCCTTTAACAGAGCCTGTTTTCCTCCCTGTTCGTGAAACTCCCAGTAAAGAAATTTATGTTTGGGTTGTTCCTGTTGCAGCAATGTTGGCAGGAATGAGATACCATCGGTTTCTCCCAATTCAAATCCGGCAACTTCGGCCACCGTGGGAAGCAGATCCCAAAATGCTGAAATGTGATCCGTGACCTCTCCTCCTTCAATGTTGCCAGGCCACGAAACGATAAAGGGTACCCTCACCCCGCCTTCATACAGATCTCTTTTTACCCCTCTTAATCCACCGCTGCTGTTAAAAAATCCAGGGTCTGCTCCTCCCTCACGGTGCGGACCATTATCACTTGTAAACATCAAAATGGTATTCTCAGCAATGCCCAGCTCCTCCAGTGTGTTGACAATCTGTCCCACATACCTGTCAATCCTGTGAACCATGGCTGCAAATGTGGCATGTGGATGCTCCTGACTACAGTACATTCCAATGACCATATCAGGTCCATAATCCGCACCCGGCCTTCCCACATAAGGCTCTTCCGGATATGCTCCAAGGTATTTGTCAAAGATTTCATCTTCCGGCACAATAAGCTCGGCATGCGGGATCACAATCGGGACATAGGCAAAAAAGGTTGTATCACGATGATCCCTGATAAAATCGATGGTTTTCTGCTGGATCACATCGGGGGCATAGGTCACTTTGTGGCTCCAGTCGTTTCCCTCAAGGAACACTTTTGCTTCATTTTCCCAGAGGTATTCAGGATAATAGCGATGCGCGTAACGCTGACAGTTGTACCCAAAGAAGCGGTCAAATCCCTGTTTTACCGGGTCACCTTCCGAGCCGGGGAATCCCAGTCCCCATTTCCCGAAAGCTCCGGTCACATACCCGGCCCTCTTCAGGTATTCCGCCATGGTAACGAACGACCCTGGCAGGGGTGCCTGTCCTTCCGGTTTCACTTCCTGGTTTCCACGAATGGGTGTATGGCCGGTATGGAGTCCGGTCATCAACACCGACCTGGAAGGAGCACATACGGTACTGCCGGAATAGTGTCTGGTAAATCTGATTCCCTCGCTGGCCAGCCGATCAAGGTGTGGGGTAGAGAACTTCTCCTGTCCGTAACAGCCCAGGTCACCATACCCAAGATCATCCGCAAGAATATAAATGATATTGGGAGTGATTGACTCTTGATTTTCTTTGTTATTCACTGTTCCACACCCGGTAAGAACCAGTCCGGTCACTACAAACAGGAAACTCAATTTCATGGTACTATCATTTGTATTCATCAAGCAAGGTAGACATTAAAATAATACAATTCATGAAGGTTTCCGCTCTGACCATGGAATGATTAACTTTGCAGCGATGAAGAGAGTATCTTTCAAAACATTGGGTTGCCGCCTGAACCAGTATGAGACCGATGCACTGGTGACGCAGTTCCACCAGGCTGGTTACGAGGTGGTGGATTTTTCCAAAGCTGCTGATATTACCGTAATCAATACCTGTACGGTTACCAATCAGAGTGATCAGAAATCGAGAAACAGCATCAACCAGGCTGCAAGGAAAAACCAGGGAGGTCTTGTGGTGGTTACCGGCTGTATGGCCAACAACCACAAAGCACAACTGGAAGCCAATGATAAGATCACCTATGTGGTGGACAACGAACGCAAAAGTCAGATTGTATCCCTGGTCGACTCGCACTTCAAAGGAGAGGTAGTCCACCCTCAATCGATACACGGAGATGTATTTGGCTTTGAAGCAGTGGATCAGAGTTTGCATACCCGGACCTCCATTAAAGTTCAGGACGGATGTGATAATTTTTGTACCTATTGCATCGTGCCTTCAGTGAGAGGAAGGGCAGTGAGTCGCCCGCTCAACGAGATCCTGGAAAATGTGAAGCGGGTGGTCGATAACGGATTCAAGGAGATTGTGATTACCGGGGTGAACATTGGACGGTATGCCTTTGAGAAACAGAATATAGAACATGTCATAGAGAAGATCGTGGAACTACCTGGCGATTTTCGGGTACGCATCTCTTCCGTGGAACCGGATGGCTTTGGCCCTGATTTTCATCAACTCTTCCAACACTCCAAAATGGCTCCCCATCTTCACCTCTGCATACAGAGCGGATCTGATCCCATCCTTCTGAAAATGCGAAGAATGTATACCACACGTTCTTTCATGGAGATTTTGGAGAGGTTCCGGAAGCACATGCCCGATTTCAATTTCACAACAGATATTATTGTAGGATTCCCGGGGGAAACTGACGAAGATTTCCATCAGACAATCAGCATCGCCAGGGAGGCTCGTTTCACTCATATTCACACATTCAGATATTCCAGAAGGAGAGGAACCCGGGCCGACAGGATGGAGGATCAGGTAGAGGAGAGGATTAAGTCCCATAGAAGTGAGGCGATCCGAATTATTTCAGAACAGAATAGAATTGATTATATGAACAGGATGCTCGGAAAAGAGCAGCAGGTCCTTATAGAAAAGGTGGATGGAAAAGGAACGGCCCATGGGTATGGAGAGCACTATTTGCCAGTATCATTTCCAACAGTGGATTCTGTCAAAAACAGTTTCCAGCATGTGATCCTCGAGAGGGTGGATGCATCAGAACCTCCTGCAATGATTGGTTCAAAGGTTGAATAGCACCTGTGCAATTCCTGCAGAACTATTCAGAGCTTCAATCCATAGTAGAGGTGATCTGCCAACTGATCTTCAATGGATGCAATGCCGGGCATGGAGCCCCACTGTGAAAATCCAAATTTCTCAAGGAGGGCAATACTTGCCGGATTTCTACTCAGCAGGATGGCCACAAGTACACTGAACCCAAATTGAGGAGATACCTCGATGGCATGCTCCAGTAGTATACTACCCAACCCTTTGCCTCTCTCTTTCTCATCCACATAATAGCTTACTTCGGCCACATGTGCAAACGCCTGCCGGCCTGACCGATAAGGCCCCATTGAAACCCAACCGGAAATCCGCTCACTGCTCACTGCCACAAAGACCGGAAATCGATCCGGATCATGTGTTGCAAACCATGCATCGCGTTGCTTCAAACTGACCGGCGACAGATGGGCCGTACAGAATTTTTGTCGGACTGCCTGGTTATAGATCTCATTAATGACCGGGAGATCCTCTCTGGTTGCAAGACAAATTTCCATATCCAAAGTTAAAAATCTATAATTTATTTCGGTACATTAAACTTTTCGCATTCTGTATTGTCAAATGTTCTAACTTTGCACGATTTTTTGACTTTAGCTATAAAATAATGAGAAAAATAGACAGGAGGATAGTCATCGTTGTCAGCGTGATTTTTATTATTGGTCTGGCCTATGGCCTGATGAAATTCTTAATCGCCCAGAAAGAACCACCCCCCGTTCGCCGATCCATCGAAGCACGCAGGTATGTAAAGGTGGAGCCTGTGAACTACAATACCATTCGATCAACCGTTTCCGCCCCGGGAAGATTGGCCTCTGTGGCTGAAGTTGATATTGTTGCCGAGGCCTCTGGAAAGATCGAAGCAGGGAAAATTGCGTTGAAAAAAGGTTCCGGTTTTTCAAAAGGGGATGTGCTGTTTGTGGTATATCCCGATGAGGCGCTCCTGACATTAAAAGCACGAAAGAGCCAGTATCAGAACAGACTTGCCGGTATACTTCCCGACCTGGCCATTGATTTTCCCGAATATGAAGAGGGATTTCACAGCTTTTTCTCCTCCATAACCATAGAAAAACCACTGCCACCCCTTCCTCAGGTGGAGGATGACAAACTGAAGATCTTCCTGGCCAGCAGAAGTGTGATCAGTGAGTACTACAACATAAAGCGGGACGAATTGCAGTTAAAGAGGCATACGGTGAAAGCACCTTTCAACGGTACATATAAAGAAGTTTATATGGAACTGGGTGCTTATACCAACACCGGTGGACGGGTGGCCAGGGCTATAAAGACCGATGAACTGGAGCTTGAAGTCCCCACGCCACGCTCAGATGCAGCCTGGGTAAATATCGGCGATCCCGTCACTGTCACTGCTGAAAACGGTTTATCCACCTGGAATGGCCATGTGCTCCGCAAGAGTAAATTCATAGATGAAAAAACCCAGACCCAGGAAATCTATATCCGTATTGCCAACAACAGCCGACAGCCTTTGATGGCAGGTGAATACCTGATTGCCACTTTTCCGGTCAGACCCATAGAAAATGTAATGGAGATTCCAAGGAATTCAGTGTTTAACCACAACGAAGTCTTTCAGGTTCGGGAAGGCCGTTTGATTAAGAAAGAGATCAACGTGATCAAGGTCAATGAACGAACCCTGATATTCAATGGCCTCCGGGTGGGAGACACATTGGTGGTGCAGCAGTTGATCAATGTTTCTGAAGGCACCCTGGTTCAGGTTGATAAAGGAACCCCCGGCCAAAGAGCCGGTAAACCGAACCAAAAATCTGGAAATCCGGAGAAGAAAAAGGAGAAGGAGCAACCGAAGGAGCTGCAACCAAAGGAACAGAGCCAGAAGACAAAGAATGGTGAAAAAGGCGAAAAATCATGAGAAAGATTGTTGAAAGGTTCGTAGAGTATCCGGTCTACGCAAACCTGATCATTGCAATAGTGATTCTTGCCGGAGGGTTAAGCCTTACCTCTCTGAAAAAATCATTCTTCCCGGAAACAGAGAGCAGGTATCTTTCAATTTCTGTGTTTTACCCGGGAGCTTCTCCTGTGGAGATGGAAGAGGGGGTTACCACAAGGATTGAAGAGGCGGTACGTGGTCTTATCGGGATCAAGGAAATTACTTCCACGTCGGTGGAAAACAGAAGTACTGTTTCCATAGAAACCACAGGAGAATATCCCATCAATGAAATTCTGCAGGAGGTCAAGAATGCGGTGGACGGGATTTCATCCCTGCCTTCAGCAGCAGAAAGACCCATAGTTTCAAAAAGACGCAGCCGGGCAGGTGCCCTTCGTCTGGAACTTGTCCCGGTGGATGGACACGACATGGACCTGATGACCCTGAAAGATTATGCCCAGCGTATTGAAGAGGATTTCTTCAACTCAGGGGTAATGAGCCAGATATCCATATCCGGATATCCCCAACCGGAAATTTCTGTGGAAATCAAAGAGGAAGACCTTCTCAGGCACAACATTACATTTGATCAAATTGTCAGGGCCATCCAGAACAACAACCAGGATATATCGGGTGGTGAAATTAAATCGGAGGAGGAGGAGTTCCTGATCAGGCTACGCTCCAGAAGTGCAGACCCCAATAAGATCGGAAATATCATTTTACACGGAGAATCCGATGGTGGTTTTCTCCATATCAGGGATGTGGCTGAAGTGAAAGTCAAATTCGCCGATTCGCCAAATAAGCAATGGACTAATGGAAAGCCTTCAGTATCCATCAGCGTTGAGAAGCTGCCTGAAGAGGACCTGGATGAAATTACCCAATATGGCAACCGGTACATTGAAGAGTTCAATCAGAGAAACCAGGGGGTGGAGATTATCGTTTCCCGGGCTTACCTGGATATCCTGAAAAGCCGGCTGGACCTGCTCACAAGAAATGGAATGTTGGGATTGGTGCTTGTAATTATCGCACTCTCTATGTTTTTGAGTTTTCGACTCTCTCTCTGGGTCTCCTGGGGCATTCCTTTTAGCTTTCTGGCCATGTTTGTGGCTGCCCACTTCCTGGGTGTAACCATCAACCTTCAATCCCTCTTCGGAATGATCCTGGTCATTGGGATCCTGGTGGACGACGGGATCGTGATTGCAGAAAATATTTACCTCCATTTTGAACGTGGCAAAACTCCCATGCATGCCGCAGTGGACGGAACCTTGGAAGTGGCCCCGGCGGTGTTAACATCTGTTGCCACCACCATTGTGGCCTTCTCCCCCCTGCTTTTCATGTCAGGAACAAGGATGGAGATGATGATCCAGGTGGCCATTGTGGTTATCGCATCGCTTTTCTTCTCCCTTTTTGAAGCTTTCCTGGTTCTGCCAGCCCACCTGGGTAATGAAAAAGTGTTGAGCCGGAAAAGCCTGCAAGCCAAAAACAAGGGGATCAAAAGATACTTTGAGGGATTTATTAACTGGTTGCGTGACAGAATCTACCACTATTTCCTCAACTGGTTGGTAAAATGGAGGTATATCGCTTTAAGTTTCCCCATTGCCCTGGTCCTTATTACCATGGGGCTCTTTATGGGCGGACACATCAGGAATACCTTTTTCCCCATGGTGGACTTTGACAGTTTTTCATTGAACGTGGCTTTTACACCAGGCGACGGAGAGAAACAGACCCTGGAATTCCTTGAGAAGTTTGAAAAAGCCATCTGGGAGGTAAACGACGATATTGTAAAGGAGCTGGAACTGGATACGGATATTATTGAAAGAACCAGCAAACAACTGGGTAGCGGATTCAGCGGTCAGGAGCGGGGTGCCCATGCAGGCAGCATCAATGTCTATCCGGTAGATCTTGAAGGGTACCCGCTGTCGGGAAGGGATATCTCAACCCGGGTTAGCAAGAAAATTGGTAAGGTGCCTGAAGCCAGGAAATTAACCGTAGGTGGCCGTCACCGATGGGGTGCTCCGGTATCAATCGGACTCATGTCCAAAAACCTTCATGAGCTTGAAGAGGCCAAAGAATACCTGCTGGAACGGCTCAATGAAATGCCCCAGTTGAAAGATGTAAATGAGAACATCGCATTGGGAAAACAGGAGATCCGTCTGGATTTGAAACCCAGGGCCTATTTCCTTGGCCTGGACGAAAATACCATTGCCCGCCAGGTTAGACAGGGCTTTTACGGGGCACAGGCACAACGTCTGCAAGTGGGAAGGGATGAGCTTCGGGTCTGGGTCCGTTATCCCAAATCGGACCGTCTTACCCTGGGTCAGATGGAAACCATGAAAATAAAAACCCAGGATGGTGAATATCCACTGTCAGAGCTTGCCGACTATCACATGGAAAGGGGTCCTGTGGCCATTAACCGTTTCAATGGTTCAAGGGAAATCAGGGTGGAAGCTGAAACGGTGGATCCGCTGGCATCTGTTCCGGAGATCCTGGACCAGATCGAACACGAGATCATGCCTGAGATGAAAGCTCAATTTTCCGGATTACGGTACATGTACCAGGGGCAGCAGAAATACAGCAATGAAGCCATGGGTAAGGCCCGCCAGTATTACATGATTGCGTTTGCTATCATATTTATGATACTGGTGCTGCATTTCAGAAGCGTTCCCAAAGCATTTATCATCATTCTGATGATTCCGGTGTCGTTGCTGGGTGTTGCATGGGGACACGGCCTTCATGGCCAGCCGCTTTCCATCATGAGTCTCTGGGGCGCGGTGGCCCTTACCGGGGTAATCATCAATGATGCCATTGTTTTCTTTGCCAAATTTGATGGATTACTCATTCAAGGATGGAAGGTGCCGGACGCAGTTAAGGAGGCAGGCAAGGTGAGACTCAGACCAATTATCCTCACCTCCATCACAACCTCCATCGGGCTATTTCCCATGTTGTTCGAAAAAAGTGTGCAGGCTCAATTCCTCATCCCCATGGCCATCAGCCTGGCATACGGTGTCGCGCTTGGCACAATATTTATACTTATTTTCTTTCCGGTATTGATCATGCTGCTGAATGATGCAAGGGTTTACATACGATACCTGTGGACCGGTGTTAAACCGACCCGGGAAGAGGTGGAGACAGCCATTATCCAGAACCAAAGAAAACTCAAATTTGAGCGAAACAGGGCGTTACAAAACCATGTTGAAGACAATTAATAACTGAAAAATGATCCCATTGAAACATCTTACATATATAGTAGCCACGCTCTTTACCCTTGCTACAGTAAACGGACAGGGAGATGAGTTGTCGCTCTCACTGGCACTGGACAAAGCCCTGGAAAATAACTATGGAGTGATCATCTCCAGGGCTGATCAGGAAATAGCTGAAATCAATAACAACTGGGGCAACGCCGGGCGTTATCCCACCATTGGCTTTGATGCTTCTGATAACAACAGCTATGACCTTTCAAGCAGTACTTACAACAACAGGTTTTCTGCAGCCGTTGGTTTAAACTGGACCCTGTTCGATGGCTTCAGGGTAAGTATTACCAAATCGAAACTGGAAAACCTGGAAGAACTCTCTTCCGGCAGACTTGCTGTTCTGATTGAAACCACTATCGAAGAGATCGTGTTGGGCTATTACAATGTATTGTTGCAGCGGGAACAGCTCGAAGTATTAAAAACGGTCATGGAGTTGTCCGGCGACCGCTACCAGTATGAACTTAAACGAAAGTCACTGGGTGGTTCGGTTACCTACAATGTGCTGCAGGCACAGAATGTATACCTGACCGATAAAGCCAATTTCATGAACCAGGAGGTGGTGATTCGAAATTCCATTCGCAACCTGAATTTCATGATGGGGGAGGATCCGGCAAAAACCTGGAAATTTGATGAACCCTTTGAAGCAGAAACAACCGGATATATCCTGCAGGACCTTCTATCCAAAATGAAATCCAACAATCAGACACTTAAAAACCAGTACACAAACCTGTTGCTGCAACAGGATGAGACCTCACTGAGGAAAGCCTCCTATTACCCCACATTGTCGGTCGGCGCCGGAATGGATTACAGCCATACATGGACACAGATTTCAGGTGCTCCAACGGTAGGTGCCCAGGCCATGAGTCCCTATGGCAACATTCGCCTTTCATATAACATATACAGTGCCGGCGTCAGGAAAAGGTCTGTGGAGGTGGCCCGGATCAATGAAGAGGTGGCACAGGTAGAAATCAGTCAGATGGAACACGCCCTGACCAACCAACTTTTCAACCTGTTTGATTATTACGAAGTGCGTGTAGAGCTACTCAATGTTTCTGATGAAAACCTTGAAGCAGCTCAGTTGAACCTTTCCATCTCAGAGGAGAAGTACAGGTCCGGAGTTATCAATTCATTCAATTACAGGGATGTTCAATTGATCTACCTGAATGCAGCACTCAGACGGTTACAGGCCATTTACAACCTGATTGATTCCAAAACTCAGCTCACCCGGATTACCGGTGGTTTCCTGGATTCTTCAGAGCAATAATCAACCGAAAACTGTACGATTTCGAACACTGTTTGTTCGGTTCAGTGCATTCTGTTGGAATGCCACTCATCATCCTGTAATTACAAACTATTGATCTTGTGATATTTCGGAAAGCTGGTAAGGCTTTTGCGGCAAGTTTCTGTAAAACCAGCTTAAGCCCTGTTCGATGCTCCGTCATTTTATCACTGTTACCATCAGGAACATCCTGAAACATTTCAACTATTCCCTGTTGAACATCCTGGGTCTTGCCATTGGAATCGCCAGTTTCCTTTTCATCCTGATTTATGTGAATGATGAATTGAAATATGACCGATACCACAAAGGGTTTGAACAGATCTTCCGCATGAACAGGTTGTATAATGCCAATGAGATCCACGAAGATGCCGCAACCTGTTCTTTTCCTCTTGGGCCAGCCCTTGCCGGGGATTATCCCGATATGGTGAATTCGGTGGTCAGGTTTTTCGATTTCCAGGTCTCAGAATTCCTGTTTGAGTATGAACGGGACAGTACCGATATAATTAAATTCAATGAAGAGTGGTTTTACCTGGCCGATTCCAATGTATTTGAAATGTTTACATTCCCATTTATTGAAGGTGATCCCCATACTGTGTTGGATAGGCCCAATACGGTGGTGCTATCTGAATCCACTGCGAAAAGGTATTTTGGAAGTGAGTCACCCATGGGAAAATTTTAACGGTAGAAGAGGGACTGGATGTAGAGGTAACCGGGGTAATGAAAGACCTTCCCCGGCAATCTCATTTCATCATTGATATCCTGGGCTCCATGTCCACATTCAGGCAGACCAATCGCGGACAAATGTCAGAAACCTGGATTTGGAACCCATGCTGGACCTATGTGAAACTCAACAATCAAATTCATCCTGAACAACTTGAAGCACGGCTGCCCGATTTCCATCTGGCCCACTACTCCGATTTCCCGGACCAGGACATTACCCTCTATCTTCAATCATTAACTGATATACATCTTAAGTCACACCACGAATATGAGATGCACCCCAATGGGAATAGCTCCTACATCAGGATCCTTTTAGGCATTGGCCTGTTTGTATTGCTTCTGGCCTGTATCAATTTTATGAACCTGGCCACAGCAAGCTCTGCGGGACGGGGAAGAGAGATCGGGATGAAGAAAGTGATCGGAGCCAGAAAAAGGCAACTGGTACTCCAATTTCTTGGTGAAGCGATGGTGCTTACCTTACTTGCTCTGCTGCTGGCAGCGATCCTGGTAGAATTTCTATTACCCCTATTCAATAATTTCACGGGCAAAGAGATCCAGCGGGGTATCATTGTGCGTCCATGGAGTATTTTGGGCGGAGTGGTCCTGTTGCTTGGAGTGGGGCTGCTCTCTGGTTTTTACCCGGCCCTCTATCTCTCCAGTCTCAACACAAGTCATCTGAAAGATAGTCTCTCAACCAGCGGAGGGAGAGGTGTTGGCAGGAAAATACTGGTGGTGACTCAATTCCTGATCTCCATCGCGTTGATTATAGGTACCCTTAGTGCCTATTCCCAGTTGAACTATTTAAGGAAAGCCAACCTGGGATTCAACCGGGATCAGGTTATCCTCCTACCCACAAAATTCGCATTGGCCCAACAGTTTGAATCTTTCGCTGATGAATTAAAAAAGCATAATGATGTGCTGCATGTGACCGGAATGGAGGATGTGATCGGAGTCAATCACAACACACGGGCTTTTGTGATTGAGGGAATGTTCGATGACCAGCCCTTTTATTACCCTGCCTTCCTGGTGAGGTATGATTTCATTGAAACATTTGACATCGGAGTGATCGAAGGACGTGCATTTTCCCGTGATTTTCCATCGGATACTTCAGAAGCGATCATGATCAATGAAAGCATGGTACAGCACCTTGGATGGACCAATGAGGAGGCCATAGGCAAAGCCATTCGCTCTGATGGTGAAGAGAGGGTGATCGGGGTATTTGCTGATTTCAATGCACTCTCACTGCACAAACCGGTGAGCAATTTTGTGCTGGACATGTTGGGTAATCCGCTGGGAGCTGCCGGACTAACAAGATACATGGCCATCAAGGTCAATACAGATGATTACAACGGTGTCCTGGGTTACATCCAAAAGGTGTGGGAAGAATTTGCTCCTACCAGACCCTTTGAATACTCTTTTCTCGATGAAGAGCTGAACGCCCTCTACAGTGATGAAAGCAAATTCAGCAAACTATCCATCATCCTCACCATCCTGGCCATTATCATTGCTTGTCTCGGACTCATCGGTTTAACCTCCTTTATGGTAGAGCGCAAGACCAAAGAGATCAGTGTGAGAAGGGTTCATGGTGCAACAGTGTCGGATGTAAACACCCTTCTATCCAGGGAGTTTCTCTGGTTGATCATGATCGCGAACCTTATAAGCTGGCCTATTGCCTATTTTGGTGTAAAACACTGGTTGGAAGGATTCAGTAAACATATAGAGTTGCAATGGTTTGTATTTGTTGTTTCAACCCTGGTTGCCCTGATTATTACTTTTGCAATCACCACCATTCATGCCTACAGAGCCTCTCTGATGAATCCCGCCGACACCCTGAAATATGAGTAGGGGTTGACAAGAGATTGTTTGTGTTATAACTTGCATGTACAGAAACCCCAAAACCCTGGATCATGTATAAGTTCAAATCTCTCCTTTTTCCACTGATTATGGGATTCGTGTGGCTCCTGAATGGGTGCAGCACTGAACCAGCAGTTTCATACCAGGTTCTTCATATTGAAGGTGTTACCTGGGCTTGCAATATCTCCACCTCCTATGCTGCCTTTGGATCGACAATCGAAAGCGGGAAATCGGAGAAGGTGACTCTTCCCGTCTCTGATGGGGACCTGCTTTATGCATTCAATGAAGATGATCATGAGTTGTACTACCGTTACAGGGTGGAAGAGGGGAACAGGCTGGTCGTAACCTTCGATACGGTAAACACAAATTCGGCCCATGTAAATGGTTCCCTGGCATCTCTCCAATTATCTCAGGAGCCTGCTTCCTGGGAAAAATTCAAAGGGCTCTCCCCCACCGAAGTGAGCCAGCTTTCCTCTTTGTACATTCAAGACAACCTAACTAAAGAGATCCTGAATGTTCTTAAGGTGCACGAATTATCACTTCAGGGAACAGGTGTGGTGCTGGAAAACTCAACAGGGAGTGGCGCATTGAAGAGCTTGTTATCCATTTGCAGACCTGAATGGCTGGGTCTTGAAGGAGGAGTTGATCTCTCCGGAGCCAGCCATGAAAAATTCCTTTCTGACCTGGAGTTGCTTTGGATTTCGGAGGATATCCAGGCTGTTTCAAACATCATAAATTGTTGTACGAATCTGGAGGCACTGATTATTACAGAATGGGAACCCTCCAGAGGAGAACTTATCACACTGGATGGATTGAAAAATCTTCATTCCCTGACCCTTGCAGCGTGTAGCATCACAGACCTTTCGAATTTGGAACTTCCTGCTTCACTGACACGTTTGCATCTGATAGGCTGTGATACACTGACCAATATCGACGGATTGGACCAGATCTCAAACCTTGCAAGCCTGAGCCTATCCGGAAGTGACCAGGTGGAACCGCTGGAGGTGATCAACAATCTTGAATCCCTTAAGTGGATCTCTTTTCCAGGAAATACGACTCAGGAGGCTTTCCTCTCCATCCTGAACAGCCAGGAGATGTTGGAGGTGGTTGAAATTAATCAGTGCTCACTGATTTCAAACCTTTCTCTTTTAGAAGATCAGGTAAATCTAAAGGCTTTGATCTTCAATGCAGAAAAGTATGATATGGAGCAACTGGTTGCTCTTGATCAGGTGGAACTGATCATACTAAATAGTACGTTTTTTGACGATTCTCCTGAAATGATCTCCCAACTTAGAACACAACTACCTAACACCGAAATTGTTCCGGGAAGCGGACTCTGCCTGGGATCGGGATGGTTGATGTTGCTGTTACCGCTGATATTACTCGCACGTTTCATGGTCAGGAATAGATCACAATCATAGCCCTGCCGTTGACCGGACCGAAAACAATCCAACGTATACGAGAACACCCCGGTAAAATAAGGGATGTATCGGTGGTTGTGATGGGAATATTGTTGTTTGCCCTCTTTATTCATGATCCTTGGCCCAAGAAGCTTATCTCTTTCATTGCCCTGGCAATGTCGGCATTGATAATTGGAATCTCCACTAAGAATGACTCTTTACTGCATGCTTTTGGGTTAGTCCCTGTTTCACGCCGGATCCTTATCTTTACAATCCCCGCCCTGCTCCTGGGTATGGGATTTGCATGGCTGACGCGGTCTACATTTGACCTGTCACCCCTGCCTCAGTCCGTTTCCCGTTTTGCATTAATTGCCCCATTGATCGGAGCCACTGAAGAGCTGATATTCCGGGGATATATCCAGGGACAATTACGATCCATCGGACGAATCTTTTCTATTGTATATGGCTCTGCGGTCCACACCTGCTACAAATTGCTGGTTATTCTCTCCCTCTCTTTACCCCTTCAATTTGATCTCTTTTTCCTGGTGATCTGGACTTTTATCGGTGGAGTAACATTTGGGATTCTGCGTGACTGGTCTCGTAGTTCCATTCCTCCTGTGATTGCTCATGCCATTTTTGATATCGTGCTTTACGGAGGTTATGCCGTGGCACCAGTGTGGGTTTGGAGCTAAACACTATATTTGTACGGTATGCAACGTCCATATATATCCCTTATACTCTTTTTTACATTGATGGTTATTCATGGCTGTAAACCGGCTGCTGTTGAATTCATCATGACTGTTAATGGGCCCATTGCCTCCTCCGAAATGGGAATAACACTGGTACATGAACATATGCTGGTGGATTTTATTGGTGCCGACAGTACAGGTTATCACAGGTGGGATAAAGAGGAAGTTGTTGAAGTTGTTGCCCCCTATCTCTCAGAGATTCAAAATTTTAAGGTAAAGACATTGATAGAGTGCACCCCCGCATATGTGGGACGAGATCCCGTAATATTACAAAAACTCTCAAAAAAAACAGGGTTGCACCTGGTCACCAACACCGGATATTACGGAGCTCATCAAAACAGATTTCTTCCACAAGCTTTTCATGAAATGTCTGCTAAAGAACTGGCAAACCTGTGGATAGATGAGTATGAAAATGGTATTGACAGCAGTGGTGTAAGGCCTGGATTTATTAAAATCGCCGTGGATGACAATGACACACTATCAAAGGAACATAAAAAAATTATCACTGCAGCAGCGATTGCCCACAGGCAGACAGGGCTGATAATCGCATCCCACACCGGACCGGATAAACCGGCCTTTGAACAAATTAAGGTGCTGCAATCCTACGGGATCAATCCTTCCTCCTTCATCTGGGTACATGCTCAGCGGGGTACCCTTGAGGGCAATATTCGGGCTGCCAGTGATGGCACATGGATTTCGCTTGATAATGTGAATCAGCAACGGGAATCTGGATCAAACTTCTCTGTGGAATGGTATGCCCATAGGATCGTTGCATTGAAAGAGGCAAAACTGTTACATCGTGTCCTGATCTCACATGATGCCGGTTGGTATTCTCCCGGCGAAAAGGGTGGGGGGAGTATTAGAGGCTTTACTGCTATTTTTACAAAACTGATTCCAATCCTTGAAGAACATGGTTTATCACAGGATGAGTTGGACCAGTTGCTTGTGATCAATCCCCGTGAGGCTTTTACCATCAGGTAGTCAGATTTGTACTGGGCTCACAGGGTTTGGTGTGGGACACACAATAGATGACACTTTCGATCTCATCGCTCAGATTGATATTGTTCACCACAATATCGTCGGGCACTTTCAAAATGACCGGTGCAAAATTGATGATCCCCTCTATCCCATACTTCATTAGCAGATCACAAACTGTTTGTGCCGCAATATCGGGAACAGAAATAATGGCTGTTCGTACATTGAATCTTTTAATCACCTCTCCCAGGCGATCCATGGTATAGACCGGGATTTCGGACCTCAGGCGCTGCTTGGATGGATCGATATCGAAGGTAGCCACAATATTGATCTGACGCTGAATGAATTTGCTGTAATTTGAAAGAGATGATCCAATGTTGCCCCTTCCCACCACTATGATATTTTGCCTTCCGTTCCTGTAAAAGATTAACTCCATTTCACTAATCAGAGAATCCACCTGATAGCCCCCACGCTGGTTGCCCTTAATCTGGTATTCAGAGAAGTCCTTTCGGACCTGTTCCGCGGATATTCCGGTCTCCTCACCCAATGTATAGGAATAAACCTTTTTCACTCCTAGCGCCTGCAATCTGAGGAGGGTTCCACGGTAAAGAAGGATCCTGCGCAGACTCCTTTTCAATGGACATTTTGTGTTTTTTTTCACATTAATATTTTATCTGTCATTTCTTTTCAATAAATATCCGACTTTTTTTCATAAGATCAAATTATTGTAATTAATTGTTTTTAAGTTATTTAAGTTATTTCTATTTATGCTTCTCAACATATAATACCTGTTGATACCTTGACTGATATTAGGTCCTGTCATATTTTTATAGTTATATTTTTCACATATAATGAACAGGATCTCAATTCCGAAGCATGAATGGGATGAAAGGCTGATGCAACTCCTTTCATCTTTTGAGCTTTATGCCCCGGTTAAAAACGAGTTCAGTTGTGATTATGCAATAGTGGATTCCGATACGATCCCTGAAATCGTTTATAACCATCCCAAACCGGTTACCCCTCTAAAAAAGTTTTTCCTTCCTGTCAAAGAGAATATGACTTCGGGGAGCAGTGCTCCAAAACCAGTTGTTATTCTTGGTGCACCCAACTGTGATGTCATGGCGCTGGCTTTTCTGGATAAAATATACCTTGACCAGGAATATTGCGATCCTGCGTACCGAAAAAGAAGGGAAAATACAACCCTTATTTCTGCAGATTGCCTGAGTATACAGGAACATTGTCACTGTACCAGTTACGGCATCGAACCCAGGGGGAATGAATATTCTGACCTTTCACTGGCGCTGGTGAACGAACATGTGATTGTCACAACCCATAGTGATAAAGGTGAGTTTTTCATTGAATCCCTCGGCATTGTAGTTGCAGTGGAACCTGAAAAGTACCTTGAAGAATCTCTGGAAAAACTACGGAGTCAGGTGCTGGATCAGCTGAAGGAACAAAACAGAATCCTCCCCGACTACAAAGAGACGGGTATGCTGGTCTCCTCTGCCGGAGATGAATCCTGGAAGAAATACTCCTCAACCTGTGTCTCTTGTGGGGCTTGCAGTGCCATCTGTCCCACATGCTCATGCTTCTTGCTGATTGATAAACCCGGATTTGAAAAGATCAGGCAGCTGGATACATGTCAATATCCTGGTTTTGCACGTGTTGCTGGTGGAGAAGATGCGCTGAACGCTCTACCTGAAAGGTTCAGAAACAGGTACATGTGCAAATATGTATGGAAGCCGTCAACCTATGATTTAAAGGCATGTACCGGTTGCGGTCGTTGTATAGAAACCTGTATCGGCCAGATCAATAAAAATGAATTGTTCGTCCAGTTGTCAAATTAAGCAGCCATGGGTATAAATGGTAATATATACAAGCCTCTGAAATCTGAGTTGATCAAGGTCATCGATGAATCTCCCCTGATCAAAACGTTTGTCCTGGTACCCGAGGAGGAGTTCTCTTTTGCAACCGGTCAGTTTATTGAAGTGACCATCGATGGCATGGGAGAAGCACCCTTTACACCCTCATCTTCCCCTCTTAAATCCGATCAGCTGGAGATCACTGTGATGAAAACCGGATATGTAACAGACCACATGCACAACATGCAGCCCGGAGAAAGAATGGGAATCAGGGGCCCTTTCGGACGCGGATATCCGGTTGAACAATTCTACGACAAGGAGGTCCTTATCCTGGGGGGAGGTTGTGGTTTTGCTCCCATCCGTTCCCTGCTGTATAACCTGATTGCCATCTCCGATAAACTTAGAAAAGTAACCCTCTGTTACGGTTCGAAAACTCCTGAAGATTGCGTCTACAAACCCTACGTAGAGGAGCTGAGGAAAACCCCCAAGTTCGAGGTGTTGCGCAGCGTAGATCAACCCGATGAAAATTGGACAGAAAGAGTAGGGGTTGTCACTGTTTTGCTGGATGACGTAGAGATGGATATTAATAACTCTGTGGCAGTCGTATGTGGCCCACCCGTCATGATGAAGTTTGGCACCATGAAATTGCTTGAAATGGGTTATCCCGAATCTGACATATTCCTCTCCATGGAGAAAAACATGTCGTGTGGACTGGGAAAATGCGGTCACTGCATGATGGGCAAATACCTTGTCTGCAAGGACGGTCCCGTATTCACCTATGATGAAATCAAAGATCAACCGCATATCTGGAATTAACCATGGCACAAAAGATCCTTATTGATCTCGAAAAATTCAGATCAACCCACGGGAAGAACGGTGAAGAATCTCCACCGGAAGGGCTCTATGGACCTTCCGTAGTGACTCAAGGATTGAAAAGCATCAGGGAGCTGGCGGTTTTTCAATTTACCTGCAGGCGATGCACCGATGCCCCATGCATTGAAGTTTGCCCTGCTGATGCCCTGGAAAAAAATGAGGAAGAAATCATTACCCGTTCCACCAACCTCTGTATCTCCTGTAAGTCCTGCGTGGTTATCTGTCCCTTCGGAACTATGATGACAGATTTTTTTGACTACCACAGGGACAAAGAGAATTACTATGATGTTTTGGACAAAAAAGAGTTGGATCAGTTCATCAGAAATTCGCCTGAAGGGGCCGTTCAACTGGTGGATATGGAGGAAGATCCCGAGCAGCACATTTTCAAACTGAACGACCACATCCTTGTAAGAGAGCGTATGTGGAACACTAACAATTTGTAAATCAATTGCAATGGGAAGCTACCTCTTCTATTTTCTTATTTATCCCGGGTTTCTTTTTGTGGCTATTATTGGAGCCTTTATCTCTTGGTTTGACCGCAAAATAACCGCCAGGGTACAGTTCCGGAAAGGGCCTCCCCTGTTACAACCATTTTACGATTTCTTTAAGCTACTGCTGGTAAAAGAGACCATCCTGCCTGCCAGAGGAGCAAAAGGAATGTTCCTGGCTGCTCCTGTTTTTGCACTGTTTGGAGCTACCATGGCCGCAGTATTTATCCTGCTCCCACTGATGAACATCACCACCGGTTTTCATGGTGACCTGATTGTGATTTTTTATCTGCTTACTATCCCCTCCCTGACCTATGTGATAGGTGCGCTCTCCTCGGGAAATCCCCTTGCAGCAGTGGGAGGATCCAGGGAGATGAAATTGATCATGAGTTATGAACTCACGTTCCTGCTGGTCATGACCGGGATCATTATTAAATCGGGACAGAGCATCGATCTGTACCAGATCATACAGTTACAGCAGGAGGGATCACCCTTTATTGGTACTCTTTCCGGAGTGCTTCTTTTCATTGTTGCCATTTTCTGTCTTCAGGCAAAACTGGCTCTGGTCCCTTTCGACATGCCCGAAGCGGAGACCGAGATCTCCGATGGTATATTCATCGAATATTCGGGAACCCCCTATGCCATGATCAAGCTGTCGAAATATATACTCTTCTTTATCCTTCCTGCATTTATTATTGCCATTCTGATGAATGGAATCAGATTGGAAGGTATAAATATTCTGTGGGCCGTATTAAAACTTATTGCAGTTGTTCTGCTTCTCACACTGATTCGAAATACCAATCCCCGGGTAAAGATCAAGCAGGCCATTCGCTTCTTCTTCACCTGGATGAACCTTCTGGCAATCATCGCTATTGTGCTGGCAATATTTGGCTTATAAAAAAATGAACCGTGGGTTTTAAAACTTTCTGTTTCAAAAAATCGCTCTGGCTTTTTCACTTTGGAGGAGCATCGTGCAACAATTGTGATATCGAAATATTGGATTGCCTCACTCCAAAATACGATGTGGAGCGGTTCGGAATGGTACTGGTGGGAAGCATCAGACATGCCGATGTACTCCTGGTAAATGGCTCCATCAACAGAAAGGACAAACCCCGGTTGCTGGAGATATATGAGCAGGCACCCAAACCTGTATTGGTGGTGGCCATTGGAGCTTGTGGCTGTACAGGCGGGATTTTTGCAGAAGGAGACACATTTGCCGGTCCGGTGGATAAGATCATCCCGGTGGATGCATACATCCCGGGCTGTCCCCCTAAACCCGAAGCTATCCTGGCAGGAGTGGTTAAACTTCTTGGTAAAAACTGAAAACAATGGTGCTCGACGAATTGAAAAGAACCTATAGTAAAGAGATCCTGGACATGGTCGCAAAGAACGACCGCAGGGCTACGGTCACCATAAACCCGACAGCACTGGTCCCTATGGCCACACACCTGTACAAAACCATGGGATTACGTTTTATTATCGCCTCCGCACTTCATACCAAAAGAGGATTTGAGATCTATTACCATTTCAGCCTTGATCAAACCGGACTCATCCTTAATCTTCTTGTGATCCTTGACAAGGTTAAACCAGAGGTGGAATCTCTTTCCAATATGTTTGAGGCCACCAACTGGATTGAACGGGAAATGCATGAGCTTTTTGGCATTGATTTTCTCAATCATCCCAACCTTGACCAACTTCTATCAGAAGGGAACTGGGCCAAAGGTGTGTACCCCTATAGAAAAACTTTTAAATCAAACGGGGAGGTTCAACAATGAGCAAGCAGACTTTGATACCGGTGGGACCCTACCATCCCCTGCAGGAAGAGCCCGAATTGTTTAAGCTCTATTGTGAAGGGGAGATTGTTAAAGATGTGAAATGGGAAACCGGCTACAACCACAGGGGTATTGAAAAGCTCAGTGAGAAAAAGAGCTACGATGAGGTCTTTTTCCTGGTGGAAAGGATCTGTGGCATCTGTTCCACTTCCCATCCCTTTGCATTTGCAAACAGTGTGGAAGAGATCG
This sequence comes from Bacteroidota bacterium, assembly GCA_039714655.1. GTDB lineage: Bacteria > Bacteroidota > Bacteroidia > Bacteroidales. Next base: position 8,986 of record JBDLIX010000011.1, on the reverse strand, counting down.
GGAATGTTGAAATTACCAACCGGGCCAAATATATCCGGTCCATCATTGGAGAATTGGAAAGAATACACAGTCACCTGCTCTGGGTTGGATTGGCGGGTCATTTCCTGGGTTACAATACTGTTTTTATGTGGGCCTGGAAATACCGTGAACCGGTACTGGACCTTTTTGAAATGATTACCGGGAACAGGAACAGCTATGCCATGTTCAAGATAGGAGGTGTTCGCAGGGATATTGAGAATGCTGCCATACCGGCCATTCATGAGGTGCTGGCACTGGTCAGAAAAAAAACGGATATGCTGGTGGGAGCGGTGATGGATGATCCTGTGATCCATGCCCGAACCAAAGGTGTAGGAGTGCTCACCAAAGAGGATATTCTGAATTTTGCAGCTGTGGGACCCACAGCCAGGGCCTCAGGTGTGAATATTGATATCAGACGCGACGACCCCTATGCAGCCTATCCACTGGTGAACTGGAAGGTGATCACTGCTGAGGCCGGTGATGTATTTGCAAAAGCCGAGGTAAGGTTGCTGGAGATGTATGAATCGATCTCCATTATCGAGCAGTGCCTGGATGGATTGAAGAGAGAAAAAGAGGGGGATATCGATGTGAAGGTAAAACATATCCCGGAAGGTTATGGGACCGGTCGGGCGGAAGCACCCAGGGGCGAAGTCTATCATTTTGTGGTTTCAGACGGATCCAATTCACCTGCACGCCACAAAATACGGGCCCCCAGCTATACCAACATTTCCACATTTAAAAAGTCCTGTGTGGGACAAAGCATTTCAGATGCCACCATATCGCTGGCCGCAGTGGATCCCTGCTATTGTTGTACCGAAAGGCTCGCTGTAGCCCTTGACCAAAGCAGTGGCCAGCGCATCATGAATGCCAAAGAGATCATTGAACATTCAACGCAGCTTACAAACCGATTGCTAAACAATGAATAACCCAACCCAATGACCCAGGCCATAAATATCATCATCCTGCCCGTATTGATCGGCTTGCTGCTCTTCTTATTCCCTGCCGGATTTCGATTCATCAAGGGCATCATTGCCATAGGAGTAACCCTTTTTACCGGATTTCTGGCAATCCGGCTCTTCGGCTCAGAAGAGATGGTTTTCTCCCTGGGGGATTGGGTTGCTGCTACAGGAATACAAGCTTCTGGAGTGGATGCTTATGCCAATGCTGACAAATACAGCTCCTTTTCTGTGGATGGCCTAAGCAAATTGATCACTTTGTTTATCAGTCTGCTATCTCTTCTAATTGCAGTTTACTCCATCATGTATAAAGCAGCAGGGGCCATGCGTAACTACCATGCCTGGTTCCTGATTACGCTGGGATTTTCTTTCGGTGCTGTTCTCTCCAACAACCTGCTGCTTTTCCTCATCTGCTGGGGGATCCTTGGATTAACCCTCTATCAGCTGATTCGTGGACATGATGAAACCAGTAGTGCTGCAGCCAAAAAAACCCTGATCATCATCGGGGCCTCTGATGGCATCATGATCCTGGGCATAGCCATTATCTGGAGACTCACAGGAACCCTCAATATGGATGAAATTACCTTGCCCACCAGTGATGTTGTAAGAACGGTTGCATTTCTTGCCCTGCTTGTGGGCAGCTTTACCAAAGCGGGTGCGTTCCCCTTCCATACATGGGTACCCGATTACGCAGAAAAGGCCCCAGCCACCTCCTCAGCATACCTTCCCGCATCGCTGGACAAACTCCTGGGCATCTATTTCCTGGCCAGGATCACCACCGGGCTGTTCGTCATGGGAGACTGGCTGCGTTTCATGATGCTTGCCATAGGTGTAATCACCATTATCACAGCCGTAATGATGGCCCTGGTACAGCACAATTACAAACGGTTGCTTGGTTTCCATGCCGTCTCCCAGGTGGGATATATGATCGTTGGGTTTGGCCTTGGATCCCTGATCGGAATTGCAGCAGGCCTTTTCCACATGATCAACAATGCCATCTATAAAGGGGGTCTGTTCCTGACCGCAGGGGCCGTGGAACAACAAACCGGGAAAGAGGAGTTGGAGGAGGTGGGAGGTTTATCCCGGGCCATGCCATTCACTTTCTTTGCGGCACTGATTTTTGCCCTCTCCATATCAGGAATCCCTCCTTTTAATGGCTTTGCTTCCAAATGGATGATCTACCAGGGGATTATCGATTTCGGTCAGGGGACCGGGATCGCAAACCAACTATGGATTGTCTGGCTTGGGCTGGCAGTCCTGGGCTCCGCTCTTACCCTGGCCAGTTTTATCAAATTCATTGGGGGGATTTTCCTGGGCCGCCAGAGAAAGGAATTGTCAGCCATACGGGAGAGTTCCCCTGTGATGTGGATTCCCATGATGATCATGGCACTGGCATGTATAGGTTTCGGGGTACTTGCCAGCAACCTGATTGTCCCCAAGCTATTCATGCCTGTTACCGGTCTCTTTGAATATACAGGAATCTGGGCCTCCTCAACGGTTGGAGTATTGGTCCTTGTCTCCATAGCACTTGGCCTTTTGATCTATTTCCTTGGTAATATGAAGAATTTCCGAACCTCGGATAGTTTCGTAGGGGGTGAAAAGATACAGGAGGAGACCACCTTTTCCACACTTGAATTCTACAAAAGTTTCCAGGAGTTCAAGTGGCTTGCATTTATGTACAGGAGGGCTAAGGATAAATGGTTCGACCTGTACGATCTTACCGGGAATTTTTTTTCCTGGTTGGGCAGAATGTTCAGCAGGGCTCATTCCGGGATTTTGCACGATTACGCCCTTTGGGTCTTTGCCGGTCTGGTCATCCTGTTGCTTTTGCTGATAACCTAATTTAATCAATTATGGAACTGACGATTTCCATCCTACTGGTACTAATGATCATCGGAGCAATTTATGCGCTCCATGCCAGGGATCTGTTATCGGCCGTCATCGCCATGGGCTTTGTTGGCTACGGTCTGGTGATCTGTTTCCTTTTATTAAAAGCTCCCGACCTGGCCATTGTTCAGATCGTAGTGGAAACTACCACACTGGTCATTATGGTAGCTGTGGTATTGGACAGTAGCCGAAAGGAGATAGACATTATACCCAACAGGAGATCCATTGTTCAAATGATTGTCGGATTTATTGTTTTCGCCGGGCTATTTTACTTCTTTATTCAGGCTATTGAAAACCTTGATCCTCTTGGAGCTCATACGCTAAGGATGTCAGAAACCTATGTGAATGGTGCCGTGGATAAAACCGGAAGTGTAAACCTGGTTACAGGGGTGCTGTTTGACTTCAGGGCTTACGACACCCTGGGAGAAGCGGTTATACTTTACACAGCTGCACTTGGTGCGCTTACGCTGCTTAGGATGAAAGGAAAAAAATAATGTGTTATGGAAGGAATGTCCACCATCGTTAAAAGGGTAACCCCGTTGGTAACGGGACTCATATTTATGTACGGCATCTATATTATCCTCCACGGACACCTGACACCGGGAGGTGGCTTTGCAGGAGGAGCCATTATTGCCGGAGCATTTATTCTGCTTATCCTTGCATTTGGTAGCAGCGCACTGAAACTTAAAAAAGAGGTGGCTGGCACCTCCAATACTGAAAGCCTGGCCATACTCATGGTAACAATACTTGCCATGATGGCCCTTCTGCTCGGCGCTAAGGTGTTTTTCTCCAATTTTCTTCCCAAAGGAACACCTGGAGAACTTCTCAGCGCCGGAGCCATACCCCTGTATAATATATTTATCGGTATTGAAGTGGCGGGAGCCATTCTTACCATATTCCTGGCACTGGTAATTTTTAAAGAGGAGAGTTCAGAATGACAGTCTATATTCTTTGCTTTGTTTTGTTCCTGGTGGGCCTCTATGGAGTCCTCACCCGCAGAAACCTGATCAAGATAGCCATCTCCCTGTCGATCATGGAATTCAGTATATTCCTGATCCTGGTGCTGATCGGTTACATCGATAACGGACTGGCTCCCATCATAGATCCCGGAACAACCGGTCAGGTTTACGTGGATCCGCTGCCTCAGGCCATGGTGCTCACTGCCATTGTGATTGGCCTGGCTACTACCGCCATGTTGATGGCCATTGCCATACGGCTATACCGCAAGTATAAAACATTTGATATTCGAGAAATTAAAAACTTAAGAGGATAGAAGATGGAAGCATTGATCCCCCTGTTTGTCGCTATACCGCTGATCTCAGCATTCCTGATCATGCTTCTGGGGAAACTGATGAAAGGATTTCACAAGCTCTTTGGGCCACTTACATTGCTTGTACTGCTTGTCATGGCTATCTATGCATTTGCCAATCTTGGCCAATCCTCCATTCATTATTCATTGGGTGGCTGGGGGCTTGATGGGGGCTTCCCGGTTGGCATCTTCATGGTGCTGGATGGATTCTCAGTACTTATGCTTTGTATCATCAACCTGATCGGATTCATTGCCCTGTTCTATTCCCTCTCCTACATCAGTAAATATACATCCGAAACAAATTACTATTCCCTCTTTTGCCTGATCATTGCCGGTATGAACGGAGTGGTACTGAGCGGTGACCTGTTCAACCTTTTTGTTTTCCTGGAGGTATCTGTAATCTCCTCCTATGCATTAGTGGCTTTTGGTGTGGGTAAAACCGAACTGGAGGCATCCTTCAAATACCAGGTGCTTGGAGGCCTTGCATCCATGTTGATCCTGCTTGCCATCGGATTGATCTACTGGAAGACCAAAACTCTGAACATCGCTGATGTAAGGAAGGTCCTGGAAGCCGGTTATAGCAGGCCGTTCTACATTTTTGTACAGGTATTACTTATATCGGGATTTGGATTGAAGGCAGCCATCATTCCTTTTCATGCATGGTTGCCCGATGCACACTCCTCGGCTCCTTCACCCATATCCGCCATGCTATCCGGAGTACTTATCAAAGCGGTGGGAATCTATGTGTTGATCCGGTTATTCTTTAATATGTTCGTATTCAGTCATGAAATAGCAATTGTTATCACTGCACTGGGAACAATTTCAATGGTCATTGGAGCGCTGCTGGCCCTTATGCAATGGGATGTAAAACGACTGCTCGCCTATTCGAGCATCAGTCAGATTGGTTATGTAGTCATGGCTTTGGGAATGGGTATGATCCTTCTTGCGAAGGGTGATAACTTGCCTGTAGCAGCCCTTGCCATCGCAGGTGGATTATACCACCTGGTCAACCATGCAGTATTCAAAGGACTTCTTTTCCTGAATGCCGGCGCACTTGAACACAGACTTAATACCCGTGATTTAAAGAAGATGGGAGGGCTGGCCCCGGTCATGCCGGTTACTTCCTCCACATCATTCATGGCATCCATGTCCATTTCAGGGATACCCCCATTCAATGGATTTTTCAGCAAGCTTATTATCATTATCGCGGCCATCAACGGAAAATTCTATTTGTTGGCAACACTTGCGGTGGTGGTCAGCATCGTTACTCTGGCATACTTCCTGAAATTCCAGCGTTATGCCTTTTTCAATAAAAGTGCGGGCAAATCATTGGAAAAGATAAAAGAAGTGCCCTTCCCCATGTCATTCAGCATGGTCTTCCTTGCCATTCTCTGTCTCGCATTAAGTCTGCTGGCATTTCCGTCCATTAACGAAGCCATACTTCGTCCTGCCATCCAGGTGCTGATGGAATCTGATCTCTATTCGACAATCCTCATTCCCCATTAACATGAGATACCTGGCCCTGTTCATATTGTCTTTTCTTTTCTGGTTGTTGCTGACCTTCGATCTGTCGGTTCCCAACCTGGCTGCAGGAGCTGCGGCTTCACTGATCACCTCCCTGCTGTTTTCCAGGTATTTTTATGATAAGTTGTATAAATTCATGCAACCTCTGAGATACTTCTGGCTCCTTGTCTACCTGGGGATCCTGATCTGGGAATGCATCAAAGCCAATTTTGATGTTGCTTACCGGGTTCTTCATCCAGCCATGCCTATAAAACCAGGGATTGTAAAAGTGAAATTGGAATTACAATCAGAATTTGCAAGGGCCATGCTTGCCAACTCCATTACCATGACACCGGGGACCATCTCTGTTGACATTGTGGATGACTACATATACGTACACTGGATCTATGTAAGCAGTGAAGATCCTGCAACATATAGCCGAAAGATCACAGGACGCTTTGAAAAATATATAAAAAAGACCTTTGAATAATGGACTTACTTGAAATTCTTCTTTACATACAGATTGCACTGAGTGCCTCCTGCCTTTACAGGATTATTCGCGGTCCTTCCATCGCCGACCGGATGGTGGCGATGGACATTTTTGGTGTCCTTGTGGTGGGAATCTGTGCCATCCTCTCCATTATTACCGAACGGAGTTTTATTCTTGATATCGGTATTGCCTGGATCATCCTCAGCTTCATTGGAACACTTACCCTGGCAAAGTATTTAAGCGGGAAAAAACTAAACGAATAAGATGATCAGTACTATACTCATAGCCATTGGAGTACTCTTCAACCTGTTTGGCTGCATCGGATTGATCCGGCTTCCGGATGTATATAACAGGCTTCAGTCTGCAACCAAATGCGGAACACTGGGTACCTGCAGTATCCTGGCCGGAGCACTGGTCCATTATGGCTTCGCAGAGGCCGGAATTAAAGCGCTTATTGCCATACCTGTACTCTTCTTCGGAGCTACAGTGGCTGCCCATGCCCTGGTCAGGGGTGCCTATCATTTTGGGGTAAAACTTGGGGACAAAAGTGTAAAGGATGATTATAAAGACGTGGTAAAATGAAGTATCCTAAAATCAGAGAGTTAAAGGAAGCGGTGGTTTCTCTGGTGACTCCCGCTTATACCTCGAAGTTTCCACATAAACCTCATACCCCTTTTGATAATTTCAGGGGAAAGCCAGAAGTGGATGACAAACATTGTGTTGGTTGTGAAACCTGCGCCAATGTTTGCCCTCCCAATGCCATCACCATCAGTGATGACCGCGAATCCGGTAAACGGATCATTACAAGGGATTATGGGAAATGCATATTCTGCGGAATGTGTGAGGAACACTGCATCACGGGCAAAGGTGTTGTTCTCTCCAATAAAATATTCGATCTGGCTGTCTTTGAAAGGGATAAGATTGTTGAAGAACAGGAGAAAGAGTTGGTGGTTTGCAAACACTGTCAGGCCATCATCACCACCGAAGAGCATATCAATTACTTGCATAAGAAGCTTGGGGCCAAAGCTTTTGCTTCTATCCTTAATCTAAACCTGCTCAATGAGAAACTTCAACTGGCTCCAAAGGATGATGTGGAGCTGGAAGTGAAGGATGGATTGAAAAGAAAGGATATGTTTAACATCATTTGTCCCAATTGCATGCGATCCGTCCTTATTAAATATATTTAATCATTGGAACCGCAACTGGCTGATATGCTGGGAAACGCCGACCGGTTGTTATTTATCGGAGTGGGCAATGTGCTGAAGAGCGATGATGGAGTCGGTGTAATCATCAGCAGGCAGATTCTCGAAACGAAACGCATCAGTGTACTTACAGTCGAAGTGAGCATTGAGAATTATATAGGAAAGATCAATTCCATGGATCCGGGCAGTATCGTGATTCTGGATTGTATGGAACTGGGTTCCAGTCCGGGAACAACCCGTCTTGTATCGCTTAACGAAGTGGAAGATATCACCTTTAATACACACAATATATCACTGGGCCGACTGGGTGATTTCTTTCAATATCCTACTTTTGTACTTGGCATACAGCCTTATACAACAGTTTTTGGGGATGAATTATCCCCCCAGGTTTTAAAAACAGCAAACCTGATCATCAGTCAGATAAACCAAATAAAATAAGAAACCATGCACAACAGCTATTCTTGTCCTATTTGCAAAAGCAATATCAACATTGGAACCTCACTGGTATTCTCTGCCAAATCGCCCGATAACAAAAAAGGTCTCCTTTTCCTGAATACTGAACTTGGAAACTATACAAAAAAAACCCATCCGGATTTCCATCTCATTGAAGGAGTAGAGTACAAATTTTATTGTCCGGTATGCCACGCCAAGCTGAATAAAGAAGATAATCCCCACCTGGTAAAAGTCCACATGACCGATGAGGATGGAAAAGAGTATGAGATCAATATCTCAAACATCATTGGTGAACACTGTACCTATAAGATTCAGGATAAACTGGCAGAGGCCTATGGGCCTGATGCGAAAAAATACAGCAAATACCTTGACCTGCCCATGGAGTACCAAAAGTACTTGTAGTTATAGGATCTTGTAGTTATACGATATTATCAAATCCCTTTACCTCACTAATTGAAGTGCCTTTTTTGATATCATCTCAAAATGTATGGGGTGAGATCATATATATTTCCTAAATTCGTTCTTTTAATCGATGAAACGAACACGATGAAACTTATCAATCAATCATTTCCCGCCATTCTGGCACTATTCTGCATCTCAATGATTACTGTACAATCATCAAGTGCACAATATGTTACACCAGCAATTATGGATTCCGCCAGCCTTGAGTCACAGCTGAATTATGTAAAGGAACGAACCCGGATCTATAATGATTTCAGGGCAATCAGAGAGGATATTTTCCTTAAAATGAAAAAGAATGCCCTCGATTCATTGAATAAATCCAAATTGGAAATCGCCACATTGAACAGCAGACTCTCAGAGAGGAATTTCCAGATTGAAACGTTGAATTCGGATCTGGGCAGAACTAAAAATGAACGTGACGAGGCTATCAGGAACAAAGACAACCTCTCGTTTCTGGGTATTAAAATGAATAAGACCGTTTACAACACCATTATGTGGTTTATCGTCCTGGGATTGGCTGTGGTGGCCGTGATCCTCTTCCTTCTTTTCAAGCGAACCAGGATAATAACGGTTCAGACAAAAAAGGAGTTTGATGAAATACAGAATCAGTATGAGACCCACAAAAAAGGTTCCCGCGAAAAATATGAAAAGCTTGTGATCAATCACCACAACGAGATCATGAAGCTAAAACGCAGTTAACTCATAT
>JBDLIX010000010.1:0-60958 GCA_039714655.1 Bacteroidota bacterium | reverse complement strand
GGATAAGGGGGCAGACCTTTGATTGGATTTGGTTTGTGCATTTACAGAGATTGTAATTATGACCAAAGAGATGGTGATCAGGAACTTCATACAGGTTTTCATTTATTTTGAGTTTGATGATATGTAAAAGTAAACAATAACACTTAATTTAGAAGCTGTTCCCATACAAATGTAAAAACCGGTTATTATGAAATACTTGGTGCCTCTTTTGCTGTTGTCGCTTCTTCTCTCCTGCACCTCCGGAGAGATTGAAATTCATGAATGGAGGGGTGTCAACAGGACAGGGATCTACCCTGATGGTGATCTGCTGAAGGAATGGCCTGAGAATGGGCCTGGAGAGATATGGACGGTGGATAGCCTGGGAAGAGGATATGGTTCGCCCATATTTGTAGATGACCAGTTTTTTATCACGGGGGAGATCGATAGTCTGGTGGTGCTCCATGGTTTTAATCTGAAAGGAGAGCAGCTGTGGACAACTACGCTCGGGAAAGAATGGATCAGCTCCTTTCCGGGTTCCCGTTCGGCTCCGACCGTAGTGAATGGCATGATATATGTCGGATCCGGCATGGGGGACCTCTATTGTGTGAACAGCAAGGACGGAACCATTGTCTGGTCCAGGCAGTTTTCCAGTGATCTCCAGGAGATGTTTCCCCTCCACGGGCATTCTGAAGCGGCTGTAGTCAGTGGTGACAAAGTATTCTGGACACCGGGGGGTAAAACTCACAACGTGGTGGCTCTTAACCGCCATACAGGGGAGTTGGTATGGAGCCAATCTGCATTTGGAGAGCGTTCGGCCTACAATCAGGGCAATCTGATCAGGCTCCCCAACCGGGAAATATTCGTCACATTTACGGCCTTTCACCTGATGGGGCTGGATGCCGAAACCGGTGAATTATTGTGGTCACAGGAGCAGTGGGGAGTTCCCCTGGAAGAACGTGATATAGGGAAGGGAGACACCCATCCCAATGGGGTGCTTTATGAGAATGGCTCCATATTCTATTCCTCATATGATGGAAATCGCGGAGTCAGGCTGGATCTTTCGGAGGATGGTACAGAAATCAGTGAAATCTGGCGAAATCCTGAATTTGATGGTCTTATGGGAGGTATGGTTAAGATGGGCAATTATATATATGGAGAGGCCACTACTACTCAATATTTCATCTCTGTCAACGCAACCACGGGACAAATATCGGATTCCCTGAAAACAGGTCGCGGTATTGTCATTGCAGCAGATGAGATGCTCTATTATTACAATCAGCGAGGTGTCTTAAGGTTGATCAGCCCCCGGGACGGAAAGCTGACGGAGATCAGTTCGTTTAAAATCACAAGAGGCACCGGGCAACATTTTTCCCATCCCGTCATTTACAGGGGAGTCTTGTATCTTCGGCACGGCCAGGTATTGATGGCTTTTGATATCCGGGGATGATGGTTACCCGCTTTTTTACAATTATTTTCTAAATTTGATATTGCATTCAACGATACCTATTCATTCAAACACAACCTAATATATGAGGCCCTACATATTATCAGAAAGTCACTGGTCGACCGTTAAGGATCAGGATTACGAGCTGGCCATCCTGCCATGGGGAGCTACCGAGGCACACAATTATCATCTGCCTTATGGAACTGATAATTATGAGACGGATGCCCTGGTGAACGAAGCAGCCAGGATGGCGTGGGAGAGAGATGCAAAGGTGATCGTACTACCCACAATACCGGTGGGTGTAAACACCGGACAGCATGATATCAAGCTTACTCTGAACCTTAATCCTTCCACACAGCACTCCATTCTGGAGGACCTGCTGGAGGGTCTGGACAATCACGGGATTTTGAAACTCCTGATCGTGAACGGTCATGGTGGAAACGACTTCAAACAGATGATCAGGGAGGTGGGGCGTCAGTTTCCCGATATGTTTATCTCCACCTGCAATTGGTACCAGGCGGTTGACAAAGGTTCCATTTTTGATCATTCAGGCGACCATGCAGACGAAATGGAGACAAGCCTGATGTTGTATGCCTGGCCGGAACATGTTTTGCCGCTGGACCGGGCGGGTAGTGGTGAAGCAAGGAGTTTTACGGTAGAGTCTTTGAATGAATCATGGGCATGGACAGAGCGGAAATGGACCAGTATCACCGACGATACGGGAATAGGAGATCCCAGGAAGGCGACCAGGGAGAAAGGAGAGAAGTATTTCAAAGCGGTGACCGGGAAACTGGCCAAATTGATGATCGAACTTGTGAACACCAATGTTGAAGATCTCTATGGTTGATGCTTCTTCCCTTTTTATTTTTAAAAAGTTTGATTTAGATTGATTTAGAATTGCAAAATGAATATTTTTGCAGTTCCCATATTTGTCACATGTATTATTAATTTTTATCCAATGAATTTCAATTCCAAAGTTGAGTCCGCCTTTTATAAAATAGCTGGATCCCCCGAGATTAATACCAATATCCCCTACATTGTGGTAGAGAACTTTCCCCTGATGGGATTACTGACTGCATTGCGGTTTCTTGAGTGGGCCAGTGAGAATCCCAACGGCGTTATAAGCCTGCCTACGGGCAAAACCCCCGAGTATTTTATCAAGTGGACCACTCATATGTTGGAAAACTGGGAGAGTAAAAAGGTGAAGGAGCTGCGAAATAAGTACGGTATTGCTGATATGGGAAAACCCTCCCTGAAAGATCTCCAGTTTGTACAGATCGACGAGTTCTATCCCATCAGTTCCAGCCAGCACAACAGTTTCTATAACTATGTAAAAAAGTATTATATCGATGGATTCGGCCTGAATGAGAAGAATGCCCTGTTGATCAATTCGGATGAGATCCCGCTCTCCGGAGGGTGTCACTTTTCAGAAGTTTTTCCCGATAGTAAAGTGGACCTTTTGCTCAGAAATTGTGATCCCAAAAGCCATATTGAAAAGATTCAGCAGGAATCAATTTTTGCCATTGATAACTGGTGCTCTGAATATGAACAGGGGATCAGGGATAAGGGAGGTATCGGTTTCTTCCTGGGAGGCATCGGGCCCGACGGCCATATTGCATTTAATGTCAGGGGCTCTGACCATCACTCCACCACCAGGCTTACCAGAACAAATTTTGAAACCCAGGCAGTGGCTGCTTCCGATCTGGGAGGTATTGAGATTTCAAAGAATCGCCTGGCGATCACCATTGGTCTTGAGACCATCACTTATAACCCGGATGCAGTGGCCCTTATTTTCGCAGCAGGGGAAGCCAAAGCATCCATGGTCACGGATGCCCTGGAGAGTGAACCTTCAGTTCTCTATCCGGCCAGTGTGCTTTCCAAACTGGACCAGGCCAGGTTCTATCTGACCACCGGTGCGGCTTCAGGTCTGCAAACCATGGTGGATGATTATTACAAAGCGGGGGGGTGGACACAAGAAAAAACAGAAAGGGCGGTCCTGGATCTCTGTACAAGACTGCAGAAATATGGCCATCACCTGACCATGAGCGATCTGAAGGAGGACCGTTACTGTAAGATGATCCCTGATTTGAGCGAGCAATCAGTTCCCCAGGTGATGCAATCGATCTCGGCGAAGTTTGAGAAAGGATTAATACTTGAGAAGAATCAGGTTTTCTACCATACAGGTCCCCACCACGATGATGTTATGCTGGGAATTAATCCGCATGTCCACAGCCTTATGCTGGAGGAGAGCAATACCAACTATTTTTCCATTCTCACTTCGGGATTTACTGCGGTCACCAACGATTTTGTAATCAAAGCGCTGGAGGATACCAAGCACTTTCTGGACTCGGGAATGATACAAATGACCAACTATCCCGACTTTTTTAAATCGGGATACAAGTTCAAACGTGGAAAAGATGTGAACCACTACTTGCTGAAAGTTGCCTCCGGTGAGAACTATGAGCTGCGTAGAGGGCTGGCTCACAGAATCGTACGGGATATTGTGGGGCTCTATAGTGTGAAGAATACCGATCAGCTGAGGGATGAGATCAACAATATCATGATGATCCTGAAGAAGAGTTATGACGGAGAGATTAACCTGCCCGTTATTCAGAAGCTGAAGGGGATGATCCGGGAATTTGAGGAGGAACTGGTCTGGGCCTATTTTGGTATCGAGACCAGTAAAGTACACCATCTGCGGCTTGGTTTCTATACGGGAGACATCTTTACAGAACAGCCCAATAAGGAGAGGGATGTGCAGCCTATCCTTGAAGAGTTGAGGGCGATTAAGCCCAATGTGGTGAGCCTGGCATTTGACCCTGAGGGCAGCGGGCCCGATACACATTATAAGGTCCTTCAGGTAATCGCGGAAGCGCTGAGGATGTGGAGCGAGGAGGAGGATCTCTCCAACCTGAGGGTCTGGGGGTACCGGAATGTATGGTACCGCTTCCATCCTGCTGAAGCCAACGTGATCGTCCCTGTTACACTGAATGATATGGGTGTTATGGACAATGCCTTTACCAACAGCTATCTGAGTCAGGTGGATGCATCATTTCCCAGCTATCAGCATGATGGAAAATTCAGTGACCTCGCCAAGAGGATCTGGGTGGAACAGCTAAAGCAGATCCAGTTGCTGGTGGGCAAAAACAGTTTTTATCAGAGTGAGCGCCCCCGGGTGAGATCCACCCATGGACTTCTCTTCTTCAAAGAGATGAGCCTGGAGGAGTTTCTGACCAATGCCCGCGAACTGGAAAAATCCATGGAGGGGGTTGTCCTGTAATCGCCTCTTTTTTTATATATCCTTGTTGAAAAAGAGGCCATCCGTAAGGACAGCCTCTCCATTAACCTTAGGATGTGCAATTCTATCAGGACTACAACTCCTTGATCTTGATGTTTCTGAACCAGACCGCATGGCCATGGTCCTGCAATCCGATATATCCTGTTTTTGCCACATCGGCAAAATCGGGATTGAAATCGGGAAACTTGCTATCAGCGATCATCTTTTTCCACTCGTCGGTCCACAGATGGAATTCCAACGTGGTCTCTCCATTCATTCTGTAGGCAATGGTTCCCTCATATGAGATAATCTCAGCTGAGTTCCACTCCATGGGCCCTTTGGCATTTTGAGGATCGGGAGGGATCAGGTCATAGAGACTACCAGCCTTCCGGTTGCCATCTTTTCCAAGGGTGTTATCTATATGGTTGCCAAAGTTGTCAAGAATCTGGTACTCTGGTGCAGTGTACCAGATTTTCTTTCCTGGCAGCTCCTGTGCAAGATAAAATATCCCCGAGTTACCACCCTCTTCGATCATCCAGTCCACCTTGAAATGGAAATTGGTAAACTGTTTGTCAAAGATAATATCACCTCCAAAACCAGCTTCACCCATTCCCGAATTTGAACACTTGAGGCTTCCCTCCTCAATGGACCAACCTTTATCCGGGAAGGCCTCATTGTCATACTCACGCCAGCCGTTGGTGGTCTCACCGTCAAACATCAGGGTCCAGCCCTCTTTTGTCTCCTGGTCGGTCAATGCATTAGGCGCTGCTACCACCTCTTCAGTAGCTTCCTCAACATCTGCCTTCTTCTCTTCCTTTGGCGAAGAGGTACAAGCAACCGTACCCAGGAAAAAGAGCATGGTTACACCATATAATATATGTTTCATATTATTAAATTGTTTAGGTTCAACAATGACTATGCAGGCATATCGGGAAGCTCCCATCCACCCTCTCTCGGGGTGTGCTTCACAAGTTCGGCAGCATACTCCTTGGCTGAGAACTTATCGGTCATCTCCTTATCGAAGGTGGGATGCCCGTCATGGATCTCGAAACCATCTTTAATAACCATCTGAAGCTGCTCACTCTCTGATATATTGGTGAACTCCATATTCTCTCCGTCCCATTCCAGCTCCTTGTTCAGGCCCTGGAGACGTACAGCGTTCACACCCATCACAACCATTTCATTGAAAGGTCCGGCTTCACTGAAGGGAGAAGCGGTCTCCACGCGGTTTTCGGGACTCTCCTTACAGGCCCTTACCCAGTCCATTTCATGGCCATCTCGGCCATTTTCCACACGGCGCCTGAATTTGGGAGCATCGGGAACCCTTCCTGAAAGTAACCAGGGATTTACCCCGTAACATCCGGCAACCAGGGTATCCTTGCTACCATGGAACAGTACGCCGCCTCCGGCATCATTCATGCTCTTACCTTCGGGCCACCAATTTGGCTTCATTGGTTGCAGTCCGCCGTCGTACCAGGTTACCTCCACCTGGGGGAGTTTCATTTTTGGTGTGGGCTTCCGCTCGGGGTAGGTCAGTTTCACCATCTGTGCATTTGGGGCACATTTGGTGAGCAGCAGCGTTGAACTTCCTTGTACCTTAGTGGGATATTCCAGTTGCAGTCCGACAAATACCGGGTGTAAGATATGGCAGGCCATATCGCCCAGGGCTCCGGTTCCATAGTCCCACCATCCACGCCAGTTCCAGGGATGGTAGATCTCATTGAAATCATTCATTACAGCCGGACCTGTAAAGAGATCCCAGTTGAGGGTGTCGGGCACAGGCATCTTCTCCTCGGGTACATTCATTCCCTGTGGCCAGATAGGACGGTCGGTAAATGCTTCCACTTCTCTTACCTCACCAATCTCACCGTTCATGAGCCATTCTGTGGTCAGATTCACTCCTTCTCCTGAGGATCCCTGGTTCCCCATGGAGGTGGCTACTTTGTGTTTTTTTGCCAGCTTGGTCAGCAACCTGGATTCATACACCGAATGGGTTAGGGGCTTCTGAACATACATGTGCATACCCATGGTCATTCCGTGGGATGCGATCAGTGCATGGGTATGGTCGGCGGTTGCCACCACCACTGCATCGATCTTTTTGCCCATCTCATCGTACATCTTTCTCCAGTCCCAGTACTTCTTGGCTTTGGGATATGCATCAAATGATCTCTTTGCATATTTCCAATCCACATCACAGAGGGCTACAATATTCTGGTCCTTGATATTATTAAGGTTGCTGTGGCCCATGCCACCGACACCCACAGCGGCAATATTCAGCTTATCACTGGGTGCAGTGTATCCCATTCCGCTGACCACATGACTTGGTACGATTGTAAATCCTGCCGTAGCAGCTGCAGTGGTTCCAATAAATTTTCTTCTGGAAACACCATTGCCTTTTTCTTTGCTCATAATTATGAAGATTTTAGTTTGGTATATAGTATGCTATGGTTCGAAATCGTCTCCAATTTAACAATAAAATTCCAGAGTTAAAATTCCGTAGGGGATATGCCTGATCTCCCTTCAAATCCTTGTATAGATTGACTCTAATTAGAGGTGTATTTCTTACGCTATTATGAACATTTCATATATTTAAGCACACTTAGAGATGGTCCTTTGACAAAAAAAAAGCAACCGATTGCATGCTTATACAGCAGATTATCAGCTGATATTCTGATTGTTTAACCATTTTATGAACGAATAGCGATGATTAGACTAAAACCCATTGTCCTGCTTTTCCTGTTTGGATTGATTTTGCTGGGTTGCGATCCGGAATTTAAGAGAATGGATAAATATGCACGACCTGATTGGCTTGCAGGGAAGGTGTACACCCAATTGCTGGATCAGCCCGATCTCTCCACCTTTGCGCACTGCGTTGAGCTTAGCGGGTATGATACCATCATTGACAGATCGGGGAGCTATACGATTTTCGCCCCCAACAATGAGGCTTTTACAACCTGGTTCCAGCATCATCCCATCTATAATGGTGTGGATGATATTCCCAATGATGAACTTGATAAACTGGTCAAATACCACATTGTTCAAAATCCCTGGAGCAAGGTTCAGTTACGTTCACTGGATGTATGGGGCTGGATCGATACCCTTGATATCAACAATGATGAGCCCCGGGGTTTTAAAAGAGAAACCCTGTTGTTTGAGAAAAACAGGAAGTTGGGGATCGAATACAATGAAGTGGACAAAGATGTCCGGATCGTCGACACACTCGAATCAAACTGGTACAGGATGTACCTCACCGATTCGCGTAAATATGTACCCATATTTTTTAAGGGGTATTTTGATATTTATAACCTGAGTGTGGATGATTATCAATTCTATTTTGACAGGTCCATTGAGGGTGCTGATGATCTCTATTTTGCGGGAGCGAAAATCATCGGGGATGAGATTTTTGCAGAAAACGGATTTGTCTACAATGTTGACAAAGTAGTGGAGCCTCTTCAAAACGGTTATGAATTGCTTGAAACCGAAGCAGAGAATAAATCCTTCTCACAGTTCTTAGACCTGTTGAACCGGTTCCCTGAATTCAGGTACAACGAGGATAAAACCTTTGATCAACCTGGTGCGGAAGAGGGATTTGTAGTGGATTCCCTTTTTGATCTGACCTATCCCGAACTGGCCTTTGATATCCTTAATGAAGAGACAACTGCACCCCGGGGGACTTTTGGATTGCCCGGAAATGTTTCCATCAGGTACCACCATGGAATGGTGGCCCCCACAAATGAGGCACTGGACAGGTTCATCAATGACTACCTGGTGGGAGCCGGTAAATGGGGCGACCTGGAGAGTGCACCCAAGCACATAAAAAGGATCATTGCCAATACGCATCTTTCAACAAATCCCATTTACCCAACTGATCTGGACAATGGTTTCTACAATGGTGAGGATGACAGAGTGACAGTCGATCTAGCCGATATTGTCCATAAACAATATGGAAGCAACTGTACATTTATGGGAGTTGACAGGGCCATCATACCCAGGGCTTTCAAGAGTGTAACCGGTCCCATTTATCAGCAGAGGGGTTACTCCTTTTCAATGTTCGCCATTGAGGATGCCGGACTGCTGCCTGCGCTCAAGAGGGAGTCTGAGGATTACATGCTGTTTGTTGAATCAGATGCTGATTGCCAGGAAGACTCTTCTCTCCTGTATGATTACAGTTCGGAGTCGTTCTTCCTTTACCAGGGAAGTGGTCTTTCTGCACAACGGTATGGAGTAAATACAAATGAGCTACGGACATTGATCCTGAACCATATTGGCACAAGAAATCCCAGGGGTATTGCCCGGAAAGAGTTTATCAAGAACCTGGCGGGGAATTACCTGGTGGTCAATAATGTGACCGGGGAAGTAAGGGGGACGGCACCAACTACAGTGGGATATAAGGGTGAAATACAGATTGCTGATATACCTCGCAAGATCAGTGAGGATGCTGATAATGGGAATAGTTTCGAAATCGATAACTGGTATAGCTTTTCAGCCACCAACCTCTACCTGAAAATATCCGGTGAATATCCTGGGTTCCATAGCCTTCTTCAGAAAGCCGGACTCAGTAAAGATAAAGAATACCGGTATACCTTTATTTCGAATAATGAAAATTATACCGTGTTTGTCCCAAGCGATTCGGCCCTGAATGCGGTCAGGGCAGATACCCTGAACAGAGAGGATCTCCAGCGTCTTTTGTTATTGCACTTTGTCCAGGGAGCGCTGATTTTTACGGATGGTGACAAGCTTCCCGGCTATTATGAAACCACAAGGATTGATGAGTCCTCCACAGAATTCTCTACAGTATTCTCACAGATCTATGTGGAACCGGGTATTGATGTGATCACTATTCCGGATGGATCGGGAACCGATTTTCTATCCGTCAATGAATCAGATGGGGCAACCAATATTATGACAGGCATTAGTCTGGGTGAGGGGACCGAGGTTTTTCCCATTGTGCTCATCAATACGGTGATTCATGAAACCGACCGGGTCCTGATATATGAAGATCTGGATTCCAACTAATGATATGAAAATGGCAAAAAAGGCGATTATACTGCTTCTGGCACTGGGCTGTTTTGTTCAGGCCTTTCCCCAGCAAAAGAAAATCATCAGGGGGAGGGTCATTGACAAGGGTGATAAGAGCGCTGTCATAGGTGCAAATGTCATTGAATATGACAAGGAGAACCGCATCATCAACGGGACCATCTCCAACGTGAATGGGGATTTTGCCCTGGAGATGAGGAATTCCGACAATATCATCAAGATCAGTGTGATTGGGTACAACACCCAGGAGGTTAACACCAATGCTGCAGGTCCCATGATCATCGAGCTGGATCCATCCAATGTGGAACTGGAGGAGGTTACGGTGACTGCGGTTGCAAAATCCAAACACAGCCTGACCAATATCGATGACCGGGATAAGGCTTCTTCATCAGTGAAAGTTGATCTGATCGAAATGCAGGATGCAGGATTCCTTTCAGCTTCTGATGCACTTCAGGGCAAGGTGAGCGGACTGGATATCATTGCAGCTTCCGGTGACCCCGGTTCCGGTTCCCAATTGGTGATCCGTGGTCTTAGTGGTATGGGGAACAGCCAACCACTGATTGTTATTGACGGAATTCCGCAATTCCGGGTGTCCCAGGACTTTGATCTGAGTTCGGCTGACACTGAGGACATCAGTGAACTTGTGAATATTGCCCTGCAGGATATTAAATCCATAGAGATCCTGAAAGATGCTGGTTCAACCGCCGTATATGGTTCCAGGGGTGCCGACGGAGTGCTGTTGCTCGAGACGCATACGGGGAAATTGGGAAAAGTGCAGTTCGACTACCAGTACAAGAACAGCATGAATTTCCAGCCTCCTGCCATCCCCATGCTTAATGGTGACGAGTATGTAATGCTTCAGCTGGAAGAGTGGCACAATGCCCGGGGTGTATTCGACATACCACCTGAGATTGCCTATGACAAGGATTATGTGGATTTCTATAACTACGCTGCAAATACAGACTGGCTGGGGGCCATTACCCAGAATTCCATGACCCATGACCACTATTTTAAGGTGTCGGGAGGAGGACAAAAAACCAGGTACTTTACCTCTTTCAGTTATGTGAATGAGGGTGGAACCACTATCAATACCAACTCAAGGAGATTCTCCACCCGGGTCAACCTGGATTATTTCCTTTCCAGGAAGCTGCTTTTTACGGTCCAGTTCAATTATACCAACAACAATACGGAAGGAAATCTGGAACTGAGTGGAAGGAATGTGAGGGAGATGGCCTACATCAAGGCGCCCAATATGAGCATCTGGGAGTATGATGTGAACGGTCTGCCTACCGGTGAGTATTTTACACCCATCAACAGTTACCAGGGTGCAGGAAGCAGTTATTTTAATCCGGTGGCCATTTCTAACCTGGGGAAGGATGACCGTGTGGTCAACCAGCTTCAGAACACCTTCAGATTGCGGTATAGCATCCTGGACTGGCTTACTATCAGGGAGACCATCTCATTTCAATACAAGGGACAGAAATCTCAGGCCTATCTCCCCTACAATGCTTTTGGAGCTGACTGGCTGGCATGGAATGTGAACAAAGCTGATGAGGGCAATAACATCGAATCACAGATCAGGACTGAAACCACGCTTGCTTTTGATTCCCCATTTAAAAATGAAGATCATCTGTTTTCAGGGGCATTGAGCTGGATCACAGATCAGTCCAGGTATGAATGGATGGTAATTCAGAGCAACAAAACTCCCAGTACCGATATTCAGGATCCGGCCATTGATGCACAGATCAACTGGATCGGCACCGGTTCGGGCGAAACCCGCTCACTGGGTGCACTGGCAAATATCAATTATAAATACAAAGACCGGTATATGATCCAGTCCATATTGAGGGCTGATGCGCATTCTGCCTTTGGGCTCAACAACCGTTGGGGACTCTTCAAAGGGGTTTCTCTGGGATGGAGATTCAGCAGTGAATCCTTTATGGAACGCTTCCAATTCCTGGATGAGAGCATGTTACGGGCCAGCTGGGGAGTTGCAGGAAGACAACCCACAGATTCCTATGCACGTTTTGCGACCTATGAATCCACCAGCAATGGAAATTATATCACAAGTCCGGCCATTGTACCCACACAGGTCCAGTTGAACAATCTGCAGTGGGAAAACATCGAATCCTATGATGTGGGACTGGAGCTGAACCTTCTTGATTACAGGCTCTATATGGAAGGGGATGTATATATAAAAACAACATCAGACCTTTTATTTGGTGGGCCCCAGCAGTGGCAAAAATATCCTATCCCGACCTCTTCCGGATATGAATACCTTAATTATCTCAATGGCGGTGAGCTAGTGAATAAGGGATGGGAATTAATGATGGAGTACAAGATCATCCAGGGGGAGAATTTCCGCTGGGCCGTCAACTTTAATACCTCTCAGAATATCAATACATTTGCGGATCTTCCTGATAATTTTAATACCGAGAGGTCCACATCCATCAGCAATGGAGAGTATCCACGGAGGGTTATGAAAGGAGAACCCATCGGATCCTTCTTTGGATTCAGGTACCTGGGGGTTTACCCCACAGATGCCGATGCCCTGGCCAGGGATGCCAACGGTAATGTACTGAAGGATGAGGCAGGAAATCCCATTCCAATGACCTACCTGGGGTCTTATATATTCAGAGGGGGGGATGCCATTTATGAAGATATCAACAAGGATGGAGTTATTGACCTGAATGATGTGGTCTATATCGGAGATTCCAATCCCGATTTTATCGGTGGATTTGGTACCAGCTTCGATTATAAGAATGTTGACCTTTCATTTGCATTCCACTACAGGATGGGATTTGATATTGTTAATGGAGTGGCCATTGAGACAGAGGGGATGAACAATAAGAATAACCAGAGCAAAGCAGTGCTGAGTCGGTGGCGGGTGCAGGGCCAGGATGAAGAGGGGATGCTGCCCAGGGCCTATCTGTATCACCCGGCCAATAACCTGGGTTCTGACCGCTATGTGGAACCTGGTGACTACCTGCGGCTCATTAATGTGAAGCTGGGGTACAGGTTAAGAAGAGATCTCTGCGAAAAACTGAGGGTGAGGTCCATGAATTTTGCGGTGAGTGCCAGAAAAATGATGACCCTTACCTATTATAGTGGTCAGGATCCTGAGATTAGTCAGAATGCCAGTGATCCGTTTTGGATTGGGGTGGACCGCGCCAACACACCTCCTCCCAAGATGATTACACTCAGTATCTCTGTTGGATTTTAACTGTTAGCAAATAACCATGGCATGAAAATAAAAGCGATCAATATTCTGATTTTCATCACCCTGATCACGCCCTTCTCCTGCAGTGAATGGATTGAGTTGATCCCTCCTCAGGGGTTGATCAGGGAGGAATTCTGGCAAACCAAAGAGGATGTCCAGGCTGTCATTATGGGTGCTTATGAATCCTTTGCCCAGTTGGATGAGATGTTGTTTAAGTATGGAGAGATCCGGGCCGATATGGTAGTAGGAGATTATAACCAGGACTGGAATGAGCAGAGAATTTCTGAGGGGAATATCTATCCGGATAATTGGCTCTGTG
Source organism: Bacteroidota bacterium (assembly GCA_039714655.1). Lineage (GTDB taxonomy): Bacteria > Bacteroidota > Bacteroidia > Bacteroidales. Next base: position 47,682 of record JBDLIX010000010.1, on the reverse strand, counting down.
ACTGGTCAGAATTCTACAAGGTGATCAACTACTGCAACGAGGTGATTAAGAATGCTCCCCTTGTTCAAGAGAACGACGACACTTTTTCGGACTACCTGTTGCAGGGTTACCTGTCTGAAGTCTATTTTTTGAGGAGCCTCAGTTATTTCTACCTGGTGCGGATCTTTAAGGATGTTCCATTTGTTACAGCACCTACAGAATCGGATGATGCAGATTTTTACCTGGAAAAGTCAGACGGTGAAGAGATCCTTGCATCGCTGATCGCTGATCTTGAAGAGGCACGCAAATATGCCACCACCGATGGATACCAGACACTGGAGGAACTAAAGGGCAGGGCTACTAAAGCTGCCATAGATGCCCTGCTGGCTGATATTTCACTATGGCTGTTTGATTATGAGGCTGTTCTCAGGCATGTAGCCAATATTGAGAGCAACCCGGATTATGTTTTGATGCCCAGCGCCAAGTGGTTTGAATTGTACTATCCGGGCAACTCACTGGAAAGCATATTTGAGTTCCAGTTTGATGATGATCTGAACCAGAGGAACAGCCTTTATGGACTTACCCGGCGGTACAGCTACCAATACGATCCAAGTCAGAAGGCCATAGAGATGTTTGCCAAGGAGTTTACCCGTGAACTCTACAGGGGAGAGGATAGTTCCATCAAGAAATACGGAGAGAGTGATTTTATTATCTGGAAGTATGTGGGCAGCGCTCCCGATGGTGAAACCACCAGGTCTGGATCTGATCAGAACAGTGCCAACTGGATCGTTTACCGGATGGCAGATATATTGCTGATGAAAGCAGAGGCTCTCTCTCAGATGGGACGATTCCCGGAAGCACTCTCTATTATTAATGAGATCCGTTTCAGGGCGGATGTGCCTGCTGTGAGCATCCCAAATTCAGAAACTGCTTTTGAGGATGCCATTATGGAAGAAAGGGCGCTGGAGCTGGCCTTTGAGGGAAAGCGCTGGTTTGACCTGATGAGGATGGGCCGAAGGAACAATTATGCCAGGAAAAGTAAACTGATTGAAGTCATTGTGAAAAATGTACCCTCCACTCAGAAAAGAATCCTGGCCACCAAGCTCACCAATCCACTGGGGTGGTATATGCCTATTTATGAATCGGAAATTGACCGGAACAAGAATTTGATCCAGAACCCTTATTATATCAACTAGCAGAGGCGATGAATATGAAAAGACATATTGGATTGGGATGGATGGTCATGGTGTTCCTAACCGGGTTCCTTTCTTGTAATGACCCGGAGCTAAAAGCGGGATTTGAGGACCTGCTGGATCTGACCATATACGATTACATCATTGAAAATGATTCTGCGTACTCCAGTTTCCTGGCTATCCTGGAAAAGGGTGGGATTGATAAAACGTTGAGTGCCTACAATCCCGACGGAATAGGCTATACGCTCTTTCTTCCTGATAATGATGCCATTGACAAGTTTATCCAGGAGAGTGATCAGTACACATCACTTCAGGAGATATTGAATGACACGGAATATACCCGTGCCCTCAGTCGTTATCATGTGGTAAATATGGGTATTCACACGGATGAGTTTCCCTTTGGGGCACTTCCCGAATACACTTTGTCAGGTGATATCCTGACCGTAAGTTTTGTGATTGAAACGGATACATCATACTATAAGATCAATAACCAGGCACACATTTCCAAACAGAATATTGAAGTGTCCAATGGTTATGTCCACATTGTTGAGGATGCACTTATCCCGGTAACAAAAACAACCTATGACTTTTTGGAACAGCATTCGGGATATTCTCTATTTAAGGCTGCTGTAGATGCCACTGGTTTCGGGGAGATCATGGATATTAACATACGTGATGAGGAGGTGGACAGCAGGCCCTTTACACTGCTTGTAGAACATGATTCGGTGTACAATGCCAGTGAAATCTATACATTCGCAGACCTGGCTGCCTTTATTAGTCCGGATGATAACAACTATACCGATCCGACAAATCCACTCTACGGTTATGTGGCCTATCACCTGCTTGAGGAGAGCATGTTCCTGGCCGATTTTGTGGATGTTGCCACCAATTATACCACCTACTCGGAGATACCAATTAATATCAACGGGTACGGTTTGGATATTCTGATAAATTCGGGGAAAGAGGTTTTTGATACCATTATTCATGGTGTGGATACCACCATCATCGATTATGTGGGTTTCTATTATGATGACTCCAATGTTCTTACACAAAGCGGAGCTGTCCATTTCATTGACCGTGTACTCAGGCAACAGCGTCCATCCCGTGCCATCCAGACATTTGAATTCTGGGAGGAACCTCTGCTCAATGAATACAGGCAGGTGCCCGGGGAGTACCTGATTGAGGACACTGCTTCCCTATACCATGTCAACTGGTGGGGCAGTGACCTCTTTTTTATTGAAACCGGTGATGATCAGCATCCTGCCTGGGGTGGGGACTATCTTTATATGGATGGGGATTTCAGGATTACTTACCATATTCCCAAGATCGTTCAGGGTGTCTACACCGTATACCTGAGGGCGGAGACCTTGAATTCAAATAACGCATTGGTTGAGGTATTTATCGATGGTAAGAATGTGGGAGGGCTTGTGGATCTTTCGCAAGGTGGAAATCCAAACAATCCTTTTGAGATGAGAGAGCTGGGAACCATCAACCTTATGAAGTATGAAGACCATACCGTTGAGATAAAGTCTTTGATTCCCGGAAGGTTTAGTTGGGATTTGATCAGATTTGAGCCATACACTAAAGATTAGGAGATGAGATTGATCAGATATATAACAGGAGGACTTCTCCTAATGAGCTTGTTCTCTTGTGAGAAAAGGTGGGAGGAGCACTACCAGACACAACCCGAAACGGTGGATATGAATGTATGGGATGCAATTCAGGCGAATCCGGATCTCTCCCTGTTTGTACAATATATTAAAGAATTCAAGTATGATACACTATTCCTTACAGATGATCCATATACACTTTTTGTTCCTGACAATGAAGCGATGACATTGTTGACCGATACCGGATCGGTTACACGTTCCATGATGGATTATCACATTTCGGTACATTTCATCCAGTCGAGCAATATATCTGGAAAGAAAAAAATTCAGACCCTCACAGAAAAATTTGCACTTTTCGAGAATACCGGGAGTGAAGTCTACTTCGATAACATCAAGTTGCAATTTGAAAGTCCCCTCTACCTGAACGGCAAGTTTTTCATCATGGATAAGGTGGCCATTCCAAGGCCGAATCTTTACGAATTTTTTGCCATAGAAAATCCCATTTTAACCGATTATATCGATAGCCAGGATTCCATTATACTGGACAAGGAGTTGAGCAGACCCATTGGATTTGATGAATTCGGAAATACGGTATATGATACGATTTCAGAGATCTACAATCCGTTTGAGGAGGAGTTTTTCCCGGTGAGGGATGAGTTCCGGAGCAAAACCGCTACCATGGTTTTCCCCAAGGAGGAGGATTATAATGGGGCGCTGACCGTTATGGCCCAGACACTGGGTGAGGTTTACCAGGATTACAGTGACATTCCACTGGCATGGCAGTATGATGTGCTGATCCCATACCTTCTGGAACAGGGAGTATTTGAGAATATGATTGAGGAACAGGAATTCGTGCCGCCTCCCTATCCGGATACCCTGAAGATGAAAAATATTCTGGGCGACAGCATATATGTTGAATATGAACCTGTGGAACAAACCCTCTGCAGCAATGGTTACGCTTATAACTATTCTGATTTCAGGGTTCCGGATACCCTCTTTACAGGTTCTTACAGGATGGAGGGGGAGTGGTTGCTTGAACAGATCGGTCTGAACAAATATGCCTGGTATGATGAGGTCCTTGTGAGCAGTGATGTCTCTTTTGAACCGGTACAGGAATTTATCGGGACTGCTTCTAATGATTCTATTCTAAGGGTGGGATTTACCAAAGGATATAATGGTAACTACTCAGTTGAATTTAAGATTGAAACACTTTTTCCCAGGAAATACCTGATGGTGGTAAAAACCCATATGTACATGGGTGGGATCTATGATATCTACTTCAATGATGAACTGGTGGCTACCATCGACTATTATGATTATGTGCTGAACAGGGAGCTATTTTATAGTGTGACAGGTGTCAGGTATAAACCCGATGGTGGTTTCAACAGGTTCGATTGCTGGGTGGAGAACAAAAATGAGTATGGCAATGTCTCCGTAAAATTCGTTTACAGGGAGCCGGGCAGGGTACTGTCCAACGGACTTGTTATTGATTATATAGATTTTGTCCCTTTTGATGAATAGTAATTGTAACGAAATGTACAGAGGAATGAGAAAAGCATTCAAAACAGGGGCCCTGCTGGTGATCCTTTTCTACGGATCAGGTTTGCTTCATGCACAGGATACGATCATGGTAGAAGGAGTGATCATATCGCGCATCAATGAACCTGTTCCCAATGTAGCAGTTTCCATTGAGGGATCGGCTATGCTTCCTGTGGTTACCGATGATTCGGGGAGATTCCGGTTATCTGCTCCCTCAGGTGATGACTGGATCATAATTTCACCAACAGGAGCTTTTAAAAAGAGGCGGATCTACCTGAACAACAGGCAGGAATTAACCATATACCTTACTTCCTCTGAAATCATATCAGGAGATGATCCCTTAACCATTCTTTCCCAGGATCTGCTCCGAAGGGACATGGTAGCTTCTCATACTGAATTGAAAATCAGTGACAGGCATTACGGCACCGCATTCACTGTTGATGAACAAATGCAGGGAAGGATTCCTGGAATGTATGTGGTGAACAGGACGGGTGATCTGGGGAGCGGAGCTGTTACCTCAATTCGTGGAGTTAATTCGGTGTATGCCACCAACCAGCCACTTTACATCGTAGATGGCATTCCAATAAACTCTCTTGGCTTGTTTGGTTCCAACCTGGATGGATTTGAATACAACCCACTCCTTTCGGTGAATGCTTTTGATATCTCCAAAACAACAGTAATCAAGGATCCGGTGTATACTGCAGCCTATGGATCAAAAGGATCCAATGGTATCATATTTATAGAAACCCTGGATCCCAGTGTTACACAAACTTCCATAGAACTGGACGTGAGAACGGGATATTCACTGGCACCCTCTAAGTTGATCCCGCAAATGGAAGCCGGACAACACAAAACCTATATGAACGAAATTTTATTCTCTTCCGGAATGAATGAGGAGGTGATCAGGGAGGAGTACCCAAGTCTGTTTCTTGAAGAGGATGATGACAGGTTTATTGATTACCAGCACAACACCAACTGGCAGGAACAGATCTTCAATAACTCATCGTTTTATAATCTGAATGTGAAAGTGAAGGGAGGAGATGAAATTGCCCGCTATGGGCTCTCCTTTGGGTATATGAGTGGTGAAGGGATCATTAAGAATACAGGCTTTAAGGGTTATAACCTGCGATTCGTCAGTTTGCTGAATATTTTCACATGGTTAAAAATGAATGCCGGCGTATCGCTGAATTACAACTCCTCCTCTTTGAAAGAATCGGCCATTATAGGGGAAACCAGCCCCATCCTGTCCAGCCTGGCAAAATCTCCGTTGTTGAACCCTTTCCAGTATGATCTGGAAGGGAATGAACTGACCGCTCTTTCGGAGGTGGATGAAATAGGTATCAGTAATCCACTGGCTACTGTAGAAAATTACGAGGCGACCAACACCAACTATAACTTTACTTCCACCCTTGGAATAGAAGGTGCCATAAGCAGGGACCTGACACTCAATAGCAATTTCAGTTTCAATTATGATGTCCTGAAGGAGAACCAGTTCCTTCCCAACAGGGGAATGGAACTCTATTTTAACAGGGAGGCTTTTAATGTTTCCAGGGCTGCCAACAATGACCTGAATTCTTTTTATAACAACACCTATTTCCTGTACCGCAAGATCCTGGGCAGAGATCATGCTATCTCCTCCAACACAGGATTCAATATGCTCTCCAATAGATACCAGTTTGATTGGGGACTGACCAAAAATGCACATGAGAACGACGAATACAGGGCCCTTCAGGATGGACAACAGAACCTGCGGGAGATCGGTGGGGCCAACAGGACATGGAACTGGATATCATTCTATGAGAATCTCTCCTATTCGTTCAAAGATAAGTACCTGGTAACGGCAAGTCTCTCCCTGGATGGATCATCGCGCATGGGAGAGAATGCAGTCAATACATTAAGGATTGCCGGTCAGCCGTTTGGGATGTTCTATTCAGCAGGAGTGGCCTGGAGGTTATCCAATGAATCTTTCCTGAAGGATATCACCTGGATCGAAAACCTGAAGATCCGGTTTTCCGCCGGGAAAACCGGAAACGATGACATTGGAGAGTCCAGTGCAACCGATTATTACCAGGCAGTTAAATTCAGGGAAACAGTTGGGCTCTACCCTGCGCTGATCACCAATGATGAGCTGACATACGAAACAGTTTCCCAGATCAATGGCGGATTAGACATTTCGTTGCTGGGAAACAGGTTTATGGCAGGGATAGATTACTTTATATCCTCAACAAATGATATGATCATCTTCAGCCCCATTGAAGCTTATTTCGGATATGACTTTCTAATTGAAAACGGTGGATCAATGCGCAATAGTGGCTTTGAGTTCAATACCTCCCTGAGGGTGGTTGACGGACATGCATTTCAATGGGATCTGCAGGCGTATTTCACAAAGATGGAAAATGAAATTACTGAGATCAAAGGGAATAAACTGGTATACAGTATTCCGGGAGCAGAAAAAGTGAACCAGGAAGGTTCAGCCGCAAATAGTTTCTATGGATTCATTTATCATGGTGTTTATGCTACCATGGAGGAGGCCGCTGCGGCCAATCTTAGAAATGATAAGGGCACTCCCTACCAGGCAGGAGATGCTATATTTGAAGACCTGTCCGGACCAGAAGGTACACCCGACGGATTGATCAATGAATTTGATAAGACCCTGATTGGGTCACCTCTGCCTGAGACCTATGGTGGATTGATCAATTCCTTTAGTTTTAAGCGATGGACATTAAAAAACACGTTGCAATTTGTATACGGCAATGAGGTTTTCAATTATGTTCGGTATCAGAATGAAAAAATGGAAGGACTTGCCAACCAGAGCACCCATGTGCTTGACCGGTGGCAGTACGACGGTCATGAAACAAATGTTCCACGGGCATCTTGGGAAGATCCCCAGGGTAATTCAAATTTTTCTACCCGCTGGATCGAGGATGGATCATTCTTCCGGGTGAAGAATATCACCCTGGTTTACAGGGTACCCACCCAGTTCCTGGTTTTTAAGAATGCAGAGTTTTATGTTTCAGTGAACAATATATTCACCCTTTCCAATTATCTGGGGTACGACCCGGAGTTTGCGTATTCCCAGTCACAGATCTACCAGGGTGTGGATTATGGGCTGACTCCGCATCCCAGGCAGTTTATTGCAGGAATAAAAATTGGACTATAAAAGGTATTGCAATGAGAGGTAAGATAATAGGCGTTTTGATGTTATCGGTGATCCTGGTTTCCTCATGTGAGAAATTCCTTAATCCGGAACAGGAGTTGAATATTACGGAGGAGCGTCTCTACGATGACTGGTATGAATATAGATCCATCGAAATGGGATTATATGGACTCCAGCAGAAACTGGTGGAGCAACTTTTTATCCTGGGAGAGCTCAGAGGGGACCTGATTAATATTACACCATATGCCACCGCAGATATGGTAGAGGTTTACAATTTCAATGTTTCAAAGAGCAATGAGTATGCTTCTCCCACCAATCTGTTCAAGCTGATATCAGCCAGCAATAATTTTATCAGGATCCTGCAGGTTGAACATCCTGAAGTACTTGATGCTGACAGCCCTGTTTCAAACTATGACAGGCTGTATGGAGAGGCGCTCTGCATGAGGGCCTGGGCTTACTTTAATGCAGTGCGAATTTACGGCCGGGTACCGTTTATCCATGAGTCCCTGACTACGTATGATGAGATTAATCAGTATGTAAGCTCATCGGGTACTTATATCGACAGTGTCTATATCAACTTTTCAAAAGACGGTTATTACAACGATACAATACAAAACAAGCCCATTGAACTGGAAAAGCAATATTATGACCTGGAGATGGTGGTTGATGTTTTTTCCAACCAGCTTAAGAATGATGTGAAGGCAGTAGGTGTGAACCATTATATGGATAACAATGATATATCATGGGAGGTTACCATCTGGAATCAATGGGCATTGCATGCACTGTTGGGACAGATGTATCTGACCCAGGGTGATCTGGTTCAGGCGGCTCATCATTATGAAGAGATCATGTACAATAGCTCTGAGAACAGGAGGTACCACCTGGACAATAGTTTTGCAAATGGGAACTGGCACAACATTTTTACCAATATTGACAGCCGGGAGCACATTTACACCATATGGTTTAACAAAACTAATTTCCAGCAGAACCAGTTCCAGTCTTTCTTTGAAACCTGGTCTCCTCATAATTATATGCTGAAGCCTTCCTACCAGGCGGTTCTTAACTGGGAAGCTGTTTGGAGGTTCCAGATCTTCAGTGAGGACCTGGTCAATCCTGAGGAATCAGAAATGATTTTCGTCGGTTACCCCACTGATTTTCACAGGGGTATGGGGCGTTCATACCTTTATGTGAGGAACGGGATACCCATCTCTGCAGATGAATACGTGAACATGTTCCAGTTAAGGGCCCAGGAGGATGACCGGAGTTCAAAGGCAATCATGGAGGGTATGGATACTTTGATCTATAAGTATTCCATCGGTAGGGACCTATTTGACCAGGATGCCAATTACATCATTTATCGTGCTGCCGGCATTCACCTTAACATGGCTGAGATTTATACCTACTGGGCCTTCGAACAGAATAATATAATATCCACCAATACTGGTGAAGCCGTCAAAATAGTCAATGATGGAAGCAATTATACAGTTAATCCAAACAGGGAGCAGCTTGGTGTCAGGGGCCGGGTCGGTTTGGGCCGGACAGCAGATGGGATTGAAGTGGGGAATATTAATTTCATTCATGATCCTTTCACCAACGAGATCCTAGGGTACATTGATCTTACCGGTAATTTTACTGGCAAGCAGCATTACCTTGAAGAACGCATCCTTGAAGAAAAGGCCAGGGAACTGGCTTTTGAGGGCGAGAGATTCTACGACCTGATGCGGGTAGCAAAACGCCGGAATGATCCATCTTTTCTGGCCAAAGTGGTCTCAGCAAAATTTCCTGAGAGTCAACGCGACCAGATCTACAACCTGCTCCTGGATGAGAGTAACTGGTACATCAACTACTTTGAAGAGTAAACACCCATTCCAATCTCCCGGATTTTCAACCAATGCTTAAATCCGTTTCCAAAAAAACGGATTGTAGGCATCTACGTTTAAAATCCGGAAATCTGGGATTATTGCTTGGTAAAGAAGAGGGGTTCTTCGATTCGGTCGCCTACCGGAATTATCAGATATGCACCAGGAGGGTAATTTTCCAGGTTGATCCTGATTAAATCTCCTTCTATTTTCTGAGTCTGGATCACCCTGCCCATCATATCAGTTATTTTCAAAGAGATGATTCTAAGATCATCAGGTATATTACAATAGAGGATTTCATTTGCAGGATTGGGCCAGATACGGAACCCTTCTGAATGATCCAGGATGGAGTTTACAGTGGTGATCCTTTCCATGGAGAGATAGATGGCCGTATCAGTGGTGAGATTGAAGTCTCCTTCATTCAATTCATATCCCTCCTTGATTGCTGTAAAGTGGTATGCCTCATCTATGGGAAGCTGTCTGAAGGTTGTCAATCCCAGCGCAGTGCTGATAAGGGAGCTATCGCCCACTGTTACCACCACATTGTTTACCGGAGTAGTTCCCTCCTTCATCCAGAACTTTACATCGGCATGGGTTCGGATAAGGAGGAACTGGATCACCGTATCCGATGTGACTTCAATGGTACCCGAATCTGCCTGGTAGGATATTTTCCGGAATGAATACTCTTTCTTGCCGGCTGAAACATTGAAATGAGCTTTCCCCTCCTCGTTGGTCACCTCGATGGATCCATCCAGGGTAACACTTACTCCCCGGAATGGATTGATACTCAGTGCATCCAGAAGGATCATGGTAACATTGAAATTTTTCTCTGCCAGTTGAATGGTAAGAACAGTATCACTGTATATGACCATCTCTCTTTGTCCGTAGGGCAGGAAGTATTCCTTTTTAGCATTCAGGATAAACATTTCAGGGACCTTCTGAAAAACTGTACTGCCCGATCCGCCAGTTAGTTGCGACGCTTCATAGATGGCGATTTCACACCCCGGCAATGGTTCGCCGGTTTCAGAATTTATAGCGATCACCTCCACCTTATAAAAGTGAAGCTTCAAGGTGTCGTTCTCTCTCTTCTCAAGCTGATCCAGGTAGAGGGATTGGGGTCTCAGGTTCGCTCCTTCTCCTACTCCTTCCACAAAATCCCGTGGTGAAGTATCAAAAGTGTAGCCGTTGAAAATGCCTGAAACAGGATCGGTTTTGACCTTATAGGCAGGACCCGAAGTGCCAACCACATAACCCCACTTATATTGCCTGGAATCCACAATGTAATCCCTGTCGGGATGATAATTCTCGCCGGTGGTATTATAGAAAACCGACTGGGTAGAGGAGTAGCCGTGGATAGGTCCTCCGTAGGGCCGGAACATGGATTCCAGATAATCCCCATCTATGGTGCATTTGTCGAACAGGTTGGACATGCTCAGGTACATGTGAAAATCGCTGGAATATTTTGAATTTTCCCCGCGACAATTGTAAATCACATTCCCGTTGCTGTAGGGATACTTGAAGTCGTAATTGTGCCGGCTGTGATTGGCCCGGCTGTTTTTGATCAGGCAATCGTTGGATTGCAGGGTGTACATGTATCCATTCCCGCCTCCACCTTCATACTGGGGTTTCTGAAAATCACAGGAATCCACGGTGATGTGCCTGCACATGTTTAGCAGAAGACAATTGGATAGCAGGTGCATCTCCTGGCTGTTCACTCCGGGCCTGTAAGTATGTACATTCTTTACCCAGCAATTTTCGCTGTATTCAACCTTGATGGCATGGGAGAAGTGAACATCGAAAGCACCTGTTCCGCTGGTGGCATAAGACTCTTCATCCCAACCTGATTTTGGGTTTTCCCTGTTTCCAATGGAGAGGTTTTCAATTCCGCACTCCTCCAGGTGATCTTTGGCATGATACACCCTGGCCATATCCCTTCTCTTCAGTGAATAGCGGGTAGGAGCGTCAAGGATCAGCAGGTTGCGAATGGCATCGATAGAATCGATGCGGCGTTTAAAGGCTACACCCTTAATGGCCGACATGGTCCAGATCCCTGCCATGCCATGTTCTTCAATAAACCCGTCAGTGGGAAGAGAGTTGATGATCACCTGGTCACCCGTCTGAAAGCCTGCAATGGATTTAACCGGGATCACCCGCGTGGGCATGTTCAGGTCCACACGGATATTGGAGGTGGTTCCCTGGGGGATAAACCAGCTTGAATACCCCCCGCTCACATAAATTACATCTTTGAATCTCATGTAGGTTTCATCATGAAAAAGAAAGGTGGAGTCCGGACCAGCTCCTCGCAACAGAGTATGATCATGGGAAATAACCAGAGCGTGGTTTGCACCTGCCGGGATCTTTATTCTGTAAGTGCCCGAAGGGAGAAATACTACTCCTCCTCCGGATCTGCCCACATCATTCAGAGCCTGCTGAAGGATTCCCGTAGCATCAGCTACTCCGGTATGATCGGCATGATAGGGAGCCAGGGTTACATCCACGATATTCTCTGTAATATGCGGCACCGGTTTGTTTCCGCCATGGTATCCTGCATAGGAGAAATCATGCAGGAACCTTCCCTTTGCATCCCTGAAACCCGGTTTCCAGTTTTCAGGATAGAGCGTGCTGCGCCACTCATTGTCTGTAACGGTGTTGTTTGATTCCACCGAAAGCACATTGGGATTGTCATACACATCCCTGATGTGTTCCAGGGTATTCTGTTCTGTCACCAGATCGCTCCATGACATGAAATACAACCAGGGAGCGTCCAACTGTAAACAATTGTTCGGATCGGGGATGGGGCCGTTTTCAGTCATTGCAATCAACTTTTCTCCCCCGGTAAGCTGGAACAGCGCATCAAATGCATATTTCTGATTCCCGTAGTTGTAATTACCAGGGTAGGAGTCGTGACCGATGATGTCTACCATATGATTTCCCGGGTACCAATCTTCCTCGGGTGTGGACCATACCCATATCAGGTTATGCAGTCCATGATGGTTTTTCATCCTGTCAAACATGATGTTATACAACTCTTTGCAGGCTTCAGCTCCTTTTGCACCCCACCAGAACCAGCCCCCCCCTGCTTCATGCAGTGGTCTCCATAGCACAGGAATACCTGCATCCTGGAACCGTTTCAATTCTGCTGATATGTCATCGATATCCGTGATGATATCCTCATATTCCTGTGTTCCGGGTATCACTGCTTTTGTAACATCGAAAGTGGTAAGGCTTGTATAGAAAGTATTGGTACCTGCATCACCGCCAGTGGGTGAATGCCAGTGCCACTGGTAGGAGATGATCCCTCTCTTCCCGGTATTGTTGTACCATTCGATCAACTGATCCACGGAACCATCATCACTTTTCCCGAATGTGTGTCCCCCGTCTCTCCATAGGTAAGGGTACCCTTCTGTGAAATGCTGAAAGTCACCCACCCTGAGCAGGGGAGTTTTCCCGGTAAGGGTTACCAACTGTTGGTGATAGTCATGTGTCTGGCCGGAGATAATGCGCTGCCTGAACTGGAGTTTCAGAAATTCATACATCGCTTTTGTCTCCCCGGTGGCATCCGGATCCACCAGTTTGGGAGTTATCTGATATATGTTACCGGCTGAGGAAATATCCATGGTCACCGATTCCCGGGAGCGGGATTGTGACTGGAAGACAACACAGAAGAGTAACCCAATTGAGATGATATACTTCATCTGGCTATTTGATTAAAGTTTTCACGTAGTGTACATGGTTACTTGAGAATGCTTTGATGATGTAGATACCGGATTCCATTCCATCAGTGGATAAGCGGCAGGGGTGATCCGGTTGTTGAATTGACCTGACCAGGGCTCCTGAAAGGCTATACATATATAGCAACTCTATGGGACCATGATCCTGCATTGTGATGATCAAATCTCCTCCCGGGTCGAGGAAGAGCGTCAGAGCTTCTTCATCCGGTAATAAATTCCCGATCCCGGTGGTATTCAGTGCAAAGTCGATTTTGTCTATATTGAAAAGTGGCAGGTCGATGACGGTGAACCGCATGATATGCTCCCCCCCGGTCAGAGAGATGCTGAAGGAGACTTTTTCTGTATCCAACCAGCTATTGGAGTTGAGGGCTTCCAGTGTATCTGAGGTAGTCTCTCCGATGGTGATCAGGAATTTGCCACCGGCCTGTACGGCAGCAAGGTGAACATCAATGAAATATTCTCCTTCCTGTTCCACATCCACGGAGTATTCGTACCATTCACCTGGCAGGGCATTGCCAATGTGGTAACCGTCGCCATTTCTGTCGTAAATATCCACTGCCTCATGGGGCCTGTATGCACCGGCAATATTTTTTTGGTCCATATCGTGGTAAGAGAGTCCTTCACCTCCGGTGTCAAAATCCTCGGCCTCAATGGTACCTGGTATCGGATGTGGCTGGCCAAGGAAATAATCTCTGACTTGAGGTATGTACTCCTTCAGGAAGACCTTCTGGGGATGAGAATGGGTTATCTCTCCTGTGTTATAGTGAGCAATGATCCTGTAATGATGGTATCTATCCGGAACAGGCTGCATATCCAGGAAACTGGTAGTGTCAGGATTTAGTGAAGTAACTCTTGTATACTGCTCCACACCGGTCCTGCGCTCAATGAAGATGCTGTCATGATCGCCTGTGCCATTGCTCCATTCTATATGAATAATTGTGTCTTGCTCAATGGATAACTTTTGAATGGTGGGTGATCCCGGCGAGCTATGGATCAGGATATCCTTAACCTCATCCCAACCACCTGATCCTCTCAGAAGGATCCTGAAGTTACCTCCGTCATCCCATGCACAGGAAGTAAATCCATATTTCAGGGAGAGGTTCACATAGCTCCTGTAGTGATTCATCCTTGAATTGTAATCGGCACTCCTGTTGCAGCCAAACTCACCCAGGAATACCGGGATATTGTTTTGATCGGACCAGCCCTTTACATCGGAGAATTTGTTATCCAGGGCCTGGATCTGCCAGGAGTCACCGAAGGTTCCGGTTCCCTCCAGACCGAAGGGCCATGGATCATAGGAATGAAAGGACCCAATGAGGTAATCGTCCACCGGGATGGCCATCTCGATCAACTCTTCGGATCCACCCCAGTTGTGTCCCTGGATGATTACATTTCTGGTGGGATTGCTCCTCCGTATAATTGAGAGCACACGCTGGTGCAGGTCATCGTTCTGTGCCTTCGACAGGCCATAGGGTTCATTGATGATCTCGAAGATAAGTTTTTCGGATTTATCCTTAAACCTGACTGCTATTTGTGACCAGATGCTGTCAAAACGCGTACGGTTGGTGGCACTTGCATAATCCTCCTTGATCCACTCTTCATGATGTGCATTGATCACAATATAGAGGTCCCTGGAAAGGCCCCACTCCACTACCTCCTCCACCCGGTTCATCCAGGTCTCATTTACAGTGAACGGGGCAACAGTTGATGTATGGTAGTGCCACCTCACCGGTACCCTCACCACATCGAAGCCAGCCTCTTTATAAAGATCAAAATAGTATTCTTCGGCAGGTGGATTGTTCCATCCATCCTCATAAGGTGGTTCCAGTGTATTTCCCATGTTGATCCCCCGCTTCATTTGAGCAACAGCCTCATGGGGGGTGATCTGTGCTGTAACAGTTCCTGTAAGGAAGAGGCCTGCACAAAAGAAAAATATCCTATTAAGTAGCAGCATGGTAAGGCGTTAAAAAAATAAGAGCCTGCATGGGCAGGCTCTTATTCACGATCTATTATTTAATATTACTGCTTGATAACCTTAAAGTGGCCAACCACATCATCATCATTGCTGATGGTGATGAAATACATGCCACCCGGCTGATCTTCCAGTGAGATCACTTCGATTCCACTGTAGACAACCACATTGTGCAGCGCATGACCCACTGAATTGTAAACACGGATCCTGCTTCCAATTTCAGCACCTGCGATGTTCAGCAGACCTGTACTTGGATTTGGATAGATCCGGATGTCAGTATTGGTCATGTCATTGATGCTGGTATAATCCAGTTCAATGGTGTAGGTGACCACAGTGACTCCATTGCCCGCAGTTACCTGCAACATGTCGTCCTCAGCCATCATATCGCCATCGCCTTTGGTTGCACCGGTGGCATCCTGAACTTCCATGGTTGCCTCAGCAGAGGGAGTTACATTGCCACTGAAGTCTGCCACAGAATGGGAGCCTCTTACGCCGGCGATGGTAAGGGCATCCTGGTCTACAGCGTAGATTTCGGAGACCACATACGCCAGGTAGTTGGATTCCTGGTTGAGTATAGAGAGGTAATAAGCCTTGGTGGTGACACCATCGGCTGCGGTCACAATGAGCTTGTCATCCTGTACCACCAGTCCGTCGGTTCTCTCGAAGCCAAACTTGTCAAGCAGTACCCAGGTAGCACCAGGTGCAGGTACCAGATTGCCCAGGAATGCACCCACGTTGGTTCCTTCGGGAACAAGACTGATTAACAGCTGTGCCTGGTCAACCATGAATACGTCCGAGGTGACAAATGCACTGGCAGAATCTGCATTCGGATCCAGCTGGTAGGTGATCACCGTTAAACCATCTTCTGCGATCACTTCGAAGAAGATCTGGTCACTCACCAGGACATCTACATAGACTGTATCGAAATTGAGGGTCACCAGTGATTGATAAGCACCTTCAGCATCTGTAACAGTGAATGAAGCTCCTGCGGGTACAGTTACATTATTTACCACAGCACCGAGCGTGGTACCGTAATCCATACCGCCTACAGTCCCGGTTACTTCATCAACAATGATCTCATATTCGGTCGATACAAGCAGTGCATCATCACTGAGTCCATCATCTGTTACCTCCAGAATGTATTTGGAGACATTGGTCGAATCGGCTGAGATTACAACCAGGGTGTCGCCATTGACAACAGCCGCAGCACTATCCAGTACAAGGCCGTCCGTACTGCTTAGCACAGTGAGACCCTGGTCCGGATCAGCTTTCAGGATATTGGTAAACAGATCCTCCACGGTAGTGGCTGTAATCACACCCCTGATCTCCTCGGCCATGGTATAACCACTGCTGACCTTGTAGAGGAGGGATGAAACGGTGGACCTGTAAATGGTCACATCATCCATGAAATGACTTCCCAGTCCATCGGGTACTGCATACCTCCAGTCGGGCCATGGATAACCCAGTGACTGCAGCAATGCCTGGTCAACCAGTGACCATTCTCCACTCTCCACATCTGCACCAAATGAACCCTGGTGTACGGGATTCCCCGAATAGATTCCGGGCCTCCTGGTGAAACTACTGATCATATCAGCAGAGTAACCATGAGGCATGTAGTCAGTTCCGTCACCACTGCCAAATACATCGATCAATTCAAAGTCGTTGGGATCGGTGGCGGGTTTCAGACCAAGTTTGATGGAGTCATTGAGGATCTTCCACATGTAGAAGTTGGCGCCTTTCCACTGACGGGCAGCGCTCTCTCCCTGGTAACTCTCACCCCATATATCGATAAATCCGTTGACGGTATCC
This sequence comes from Bacteroidota bacterium, assembly GCA_039714655.1. Lineage (GTDB taxonomy): Bacteria > Bacteroidota > Bacteroidia > Bacteroidales. The sequence goes on along the minus strand of JBDLIX010000010.1, from coordinate 30,833 downwards.
ATATTGAAGTCAATATCGATCTGATCCCTGTACCAGTGATTTGCCCAACTGTTCCTGATGTCAGCCATGACAAATACATCACCCGGCTGTACGATGGGATTGATGTTCAGGTCCTGAACGGCTATGTGACGCTGAACATCCCATTCCGATTCAAGGTTGGTCCATTTGTATCCTGGAATATACTTCACATACCTGGCATCCCAGGCATCCCATCCGGCGATGGCAGCAGCAGGATCGTTCTCATATCCGTCGAAGAACATGTAATCACTCAGGTCAAGGGGCTGATTACCCGGATTGACAATCTCAACCATTCCATTGGAATACTCCTCCCAGAATATGAACTGAGATATAAATGGAACTCCGTTCCAGGGCTGAATATCAGTTCCGGCCTTCTCTTTTTCCATCAGAACCGTATAGGTGAGAATGGAAGTGTCATTCTCCGCTGTGGAGATAAAGGTGGCTGTACGGTCGGCCACAGTTCCAAACAGGTTGGCAGCCCTTTGCACCTGGAGTGTGGCGTTCTGGTCCTCGGTCTTGGCTACAAGAGCGGGTACACCATCCACATCCCATGGAACCTGGACTTTGTAATCATACTTGGTCCGGAGGAAGTTGGGAATGGTATCACCAACCCATCCAAAGAAATCCTTATAATCTTCAGGAATATCGGGCCAGGTGATGGCGGAGATATAGGCATTGCGACTCTCCCTGTATTTCTGCAGTTTGAGATAGTACTCCTTTACCGAATTGTCTTCGGCGGTTACTTTTAAAATATCTCCGTCCAGAAGGTCTGTTCTCTCGTTCCCGTCTACCCAGACAATTTCCCAGCTTGCGTTGGGAGCCTTTTCCAGGTATTTATAGAGTGTATCCACCCTGGTAGCATAGGGGATATCCCGGATGCTATCCATGGTTGCACCGTCAGTGACATCAAAGGGCGCTCCTGAATAGAAGTAATCTCCTTCATCAGACTGGCTCCTTTTGGGGATGACCATATTGGCATCAGCCGTGGGAGGAGCAGCCTCAATATGCCACTTGATCAAATCAAGATCGTTACCACAGGCATAGATGGTCAGCGAATCACCTGTACGAACAGATACATAGGCTGAATCTTCATAGGCTCCCTCTCCAGAATTGTAATGATAGTGCCATGCCAGTCCGGGTACCCGGTCAAACTGGTACATGATCGAGTCATCATTCCTGACGCCCCAGGGCACAGTTAGGATATTATCTGTCCAGTTAATGTCGATGGTTGAAGAGGTCAGTGTGGTTTCATCCAGGTTGTAGTCACCATGGTTGCCCACTGTCCAGAATACGGCGCGGTCAACTTCCCATTCGGTTCCCCACTGGTTAACATGGGGAATGGGGATCCACTCCGATTCTGCCAGGTCGTTGCCCGGTATCCAGGTCAGGTTGCCCTGCTTCACATCAAAGCGGCGCACCAGTGTGGCCTTGTTGGTAGCCTGTGACATACCGGCCACATCACGATAACCAGCATCCGAGTTAGTACCATCGGCGTCATCGAAAACCCCGCCTACCTGATCCACCAATGCTGAATCGGCTCCGGGAGGATGGTGCCTCAGAAAAAGGGTTTCCCTGCCCTGCCACACCTCAAGCACAGCTTGTTGACCTGTGGAAACACTATCGGTAGGATCCGGGAAAGGAGCTTCTGCTCTGTGTAGCTGGATATCGGCCAGGTCATAGAACTCCGGTTTGGTTATATTGGGACCGTAATCGTATGAATAACCAAACTGGTTCATCTCTTTAACATATTGCTCCTCCTCATAGTCATGGAAGGTGGCCAGAACATATGATTCACCCGGGGCCAGTGTCTGGTCGGGCAACATCATCCACTGGTTATCTATCCGGTGGGGTTCAGTGGGCCACATCGCTCCATCAGGAAACGGATTCCAGGGAGTCAGCATGAGCAATTCGAATTCAGAAAGGTTGACAGCATCAACACCCATATTGGTAATTTCAATGTAGGCGTGGTCGGCGCGGTCATACCTGAGCTCCGTGATCACTAGTGTCCTGATGGTATCCGTCTGGGCATGTAAAATGCCAAATGTTGCCATCAGTAAAAATAGTAGTAGTTTTTGCCTCATAATAATTTTGATTTTAGTTAATAATATGAGTTAATAATTTATGGTGATAAGCAATATATGAAATTTTTTTCAGGTGGACTTTGATTGCCATTGCAATCTGTTGCATTTTTTTTTATTTAATTGCTGAAATTATACCTTTAATATGTGAATTGAACTTCGAAGGCCTGTAAAGCCTGTAAAGCCTGTAAAGTATGACTGTAATAAGATTCTCATTGTTGCTGTTGACCATGGCTAGTGCCGGGATGATGGCACAGGATGTTTCAAAACATATCGTGATTGACCAGTTCGGGTATCGGCCCGGGTCGAAGAAGGTTGCAGTAATCAGGGACCCGCAGGTGGGATTCGATGCACAAGAATCATTCACACCGGGTAGTTGGTATGGGGTGGTGAATGCCATCACGGGTGAAAAGGTGTTCAGGGCAAAACAGACAATCTGGGGTGGAGGTGTTACCGATGCCTCCTCGGGAGATAAAGCATGGCATTTTGATTTTTCTGAAGTGACAGAGTCTGGGACCTACTACATCCAGGATGAAGAACGTAATGTGCGATCCTTTGAATTCGTGATTGCCCATAATGTATACAATGAAGTGCTCCGGCAGGCGATGCGGTCATTTTTCTACCAGCGGGTAGGATTTGAGAAGGATGTTCCTTATGCTGAAAAGGGCTGGGTCGATGGGGCCAGTCATATGGGTGACCTGCAGGACAACAACTGCCGTTCTTTTTTTGATAAACTAAATCCGGCTTCAGAAAGAGATGTGAGTGGAGGCTGGTATGATGCTGGCGATTTCAATAAGTATACCAACTGGAATGCCAACTATGTGGTGGAATTTATGAAGGCCTACATGGAGAAACCCGATGCCTGGGGGGATGATTACAACATTCCCGAGTCGGGGAACGGCATGCCAGATATACTTGATGAAGCAATTTGGGGCATCGACCACCTGTTACGGATGCAGCAGGCAGATGGAGGTGTATTAAGCATTGTAGGGGAGGCCCATGCAACTCCTCCTTCCTCTGCCACGGATCCCAGTTACTATGGTCCGCCCAACAGTTCATCGGCCCTCAACAGTTCAGCGGCATTTGCACTGGCATCCCGGGTGTATCGCACAGAAGGATTAGTCAATTATGCGGATACCCTGATTGCAAGAGCCTTAATGGCATGGGAGTGGGCAGCGTTGTACCCCGATTCGCTATTCTATAACAACAATTCGGATTATGGATCGACAGGATTGGGTGCAGGACAGCAAGAGGTGGATGATTATGGCAGGGATATGGCCAGGCTGGAAGCAGCCTGTTACCTGTTTGGAGCGACCGGTGATTCGCAGTTCAGGGATTACTTTGACAACCATTACCAGGAGGCTAAAATTTTCGTATACAATGGTTATGCTTACCCTTTTGAGGCATTGACACAGGAGGTACTGCTATATTATACCACCCTGGCTGATGGTACACCTTCGATCCAGGAACATATCAGGAATGTTTACAGGAACACTGTGGTAAATGGATCAGAGAACCTGGCAGCATATATCAGCAAAAAGGATCCATATTTGGCCCACACCAAGACCTATACCTGGGGTAGCAATGGAGTGAAATCATCCCAGGGGAGCATGAATTATAACCTGATCACCTACGGACTGGATGAGGGCATCACTTCTCTGGCCAGGGAGGGAGCCGAGGCTTTTATCCACAACCTGCACGGAGTCAATCCGCTGAATATGGTTTACCTTTCCAATATGTATGAATATGGTGCCGATAATGGTGTCAACGAGTTTTTCCATTCATGGTTTACAAATGGCAGTCCCCTCTGGGACAGGGTGGGTGAATCTGTCCATGGTCCTGCTCCCGGGTATCTGACCGGCGGACCAAATCCCAGGTATGACTGGGATGGTTGCTGCCCTTCCGGCTGTGGTTCCTCTTCAAACAATCAGAAGTGCGTTTCCGAATCCATATCTCCTCCCAGGGATCAGCCAGCACAGAAGTCCTACAAGGATTTCAATACCAGCTGGCCGCTGAATTCCTGGGAAATCACTGAAAACAGCTGTGGTTACCAGGTGAGGTACATTAGGCTGCTTTCAAAGTTTGTTACTGCCGGAATGGACTGCAACGGAGAGATTGCGGGTGGAGCTTTTATGGATTCATGTGGTGTATGTGCTGGTGGGAATACGGGCATTACTCCCTCCCTCAGTGCCGGTGATTGTGATTTTTCACCAGAGGGGCCTGGAAATGGTGCCATGTTCACAGAAGGCAGGCACCTTTATACAGCTACCGGGGAGAAGGTCGTTCTGCGCGGGGTGAATGAGATGTTTGTATGGTCGGATGATAAAAGGGGGATTCAATTGATCCCTGAAATTGCACAGACCGGGGCCAACTGTGTACGCCTGGTCTGGACCGAGGAATACGGGAACAAATATACCCTGGTGGACCTGATCGAAAGGTGCATTGAACATAAAATGATTGCGATGCCTGAATGCCATTCTGCAACGGGGGAGTGGGATAACCTGGATGTTTGCATTAACTTCTGGAACCACCCCGGACTGTTGGAAGGTATCCAGCGAAACAAAGCATGGACCCTTCTGAATATTGGAAATGAAGTGGGGGACGGAAGCGTAACGCCCAACCAGTTTAAGGAGGGATATAAACAGGCCATCGACTCATTGCGGGCATGGGGGTATACCATTCCCCTTGTGATTGATGCCAGTAACTGGGGACAGAGTGTGGATGTAATTTTCGATACATGGGAGGAGATCCAGGCTCATGATCCCCTTCATAATATTCTCTTCTCGGTCCATTCCTATTGGGGTGATACCAGGAACTATGACCGGGTGGCCACGGAATCAATCAATAAAGGGCTGCCCGTTATTATTGGAGAGGGTCCATCTCCCACACGATACCCAACCTGTGTAATCCTTGATTATGGTACCGGGCTTGAAGTCACCGGCAGGAACGATATAGGGTGGTTGTCCTGGTCATGGGGAGGGATGGCAAATGGACATTGTGTGCCCAATTTTGACCATACCTACAATGGCATATTTGGGAAATGGCGCACCAGCTATGCTTCCGATATGATGGCGGATCATCAATACAGCCTTATGCGAACGGCAAAACGACCTCCATCTTTTTTCACAAACGATACAGTTTCTGCCGGCGGCATCTACTTTACACCAGATATGAGGAGCATGACTGTGGGAGATACGACTTTGGTGGAGGCGATGATAACTCCTGTGAATGCTTTTCACAGAAGTTATTCCCTGATGGTTTCGGGGGATACCGAAGCGGTCCAATTTGACTCAATTTCCGGATTGTTGATCGCAGTAGGAGCTGGTAATATTCAATTAACTGCCATTAGTGATGAAGATAACACTATCGCTTTTTCCAGGAGTATTGAGGTGATGGAGATACCGGTGACAACTATTATCATTACTCCGTCGGAAGCAGAGATGATGGTTGATGATACCATCCATTTCAGTGTGGAAGTGTATCCTGCGGACGCGACAGTCGGGGATTATACTTTTGAAGTGATCGACAGTGCATCGGTCATTGCATTTGACTCCATTTCAGGCATTGTTGTAGCCAGGAAGGCAGGGTCGGCACAGATTATAGCGAAGTGGGTAAATGGAGATGTTTCAGGGAAGTTGGATATTGTTGTATCAGATGCTACGCGTGTATGGAACAGGGGAGTCTTACCCAGGTTCACCCTCTTTCCCAATCCCAACGATGGGACGCTTTATGTGGAATGTGACCATGAGGTCCCATTTGAAATGAGAATAATGGACATGGGTGGAAAGTTAATTATTGAAGAGCAGTACACTGGTAAAACAGTCGTTGATACCTCTTCACTCACTCCAGGCACTTACTTTGTTGTGCATACCAGCGATGACCTGATTTTAAGAGATAAACTAATAATGCTTTAAGTTATGAAACCAAAAATGATTCTTGTAGTGCTGCTTACTTTATCCATCAATGGCTTTACTCAACAGGCCGATCTGTCGGAGATGATGTTTGGGTATAATTTTTTGGAGACCACCTGGTACACCGAAGCAGAAGACCAGGAAATCCTGGAACTCTACCAAGGATTGCGGGTGGCTGACGTTTCGGACGGAATGGATATGGCGGGATTTCCCGATCAGGGACTGGTGGATCCGGCAATTCATCCCTCCTGGGTTAACTACCAGGAGTTGTCCCACATCATCCGGGGTATTGCACTTACAGTACGCTATGTTCCCACACAAAAGAGTAACCGTCCCGAACCGGAGGAGGAGTTTGTCAGCTGGGAAGGGAATTTCTATGGTTCTTACTCTTCGGAAGCATTTGTTCCCCTCATTCATAACGGTGTGATTATTGTGATTGACGATGTGGAGGAGAAGGACATTGGATCAATCGGTTCCAACAATGTATTGATATGGAAGGAGCATGGTGCCATTGGAGTGGTTACAGATGCTTCTTCACGGGATACGGATGAAGTGGCGTTGGAGGAATTCCCACTCTACCTGAGGGAAAAGGGCAGAGGGATCAGGCCCGGGCGCAATGAACTGGAATCGGTAAACCGGCCCATCTCAATTGGAGGAGTACTGGTATGCCCCGGGGATGTTGTGGTGGCCGATGGCGACGGGGTAGTTGTGGTACCCAGGCGAGTGGCTGCTGAGGTGGCACACCATGCGCAGGAGGTGCTGGCAAAAGACAAAGCCGGCAGGAGAAACCTTTACGAAAAGCTTGGGATGCCACTGGACAGGACAGTGGAATAGGAGAAAGAGTGAAAGTGAGAAAGAGTAAAAGTGAGAAAGAGTAAAAGTGAGAAAGAGTGACTTTGAAACATATTCAACAGATGAAGAAAACGCTTGTTGTAAGTATAATTCTGACACTCTCCTTCGGACTGTGGGCACAGGATACAGAAACCCTGGGTATTGGAGAAGCGGCACCGGATTTTGAACTGGAGGGAATCGATGGAAAAACCTATACCCTGAATAGTTTCAGCGATGCGAAAGTGCTTACCATTGTTTTTTCTGCCAACCATTGTCCCACAGCCCAGGCCTATGAGGAGCGGATGAAGCAACTGAGCTCGGATTATAAGAGGGGTCAGATGAGACTGGTTGCCATCTCCTCAAACCATCCGGGAGCTGTTTGTCTGGAGGAGCTGGGCTATTCAGATCTCGGTGACACTTTCGATGAAATGAAGATCAGGGCAGAGGAGCAGTCGTTTAACTTTCCTTATCTCTATGACGGGGAGCATCAGAAGACGGCCCTGGCTTTCGGTGCGAAAGCAACACCCCATGTTTTTATCTTTGATGAAGCACGCAGGCTCCGGTACAGTGGACGGATCGATGACATGGAGGATCCTTATCAAACCCCTCTCCATAAGGATGCCCGAAATGCCATCAATGCCCTGCTTCAGGGGAATCCGGTACCGGTTGAGACTACAAAAGCATTTGGCTGTTCCATGAAGTGGAAATCAAAGATGGCCTGGAGAAAGAGACTGGATGAGCAGTGGAGCAATCAGGCTGTTTCGGTGTCGATGATTGACAGGAATGGAGTGGGGGAGATGGTTGAAAACCAGGGTGGGAAGCTGAGGCTGATCAATGTGTGGGCCACCTGGTGCGGTCCCTGTCTCATTGAATTTCCTGAGTTTGTGGCGATGCAACGCATGTATGGTCAGAGGGATTTTGAAGTGGTTTCCCTGAGTGTTGATAAACCATCTTTGGAGGAGAAGGTGCAGGCATTTCTACAAAAACAACATGCTTCTTTCACCAATTATCTTTATCAACCGGAGGACAGATCTTTAATGATCGATCTGATTGATGAGGAGTGGCAGGGAAATCTGCCCTATACCATGCTGGTGGCCCCGGGTGGAGAGGTGGTATACAGGCACGATGGGATTATCGACCCTCTGGAGGTGAAAAGGGCCATCGTTGGTCAGCTTGGAAGGTATTTTGCCGATGATTGAGGAGCATCCAGGCATCGGGTTTTACCGGCCGGTCATCACCTTTTTGAAAAAGGTTCCCTGTCTCGTGGGGGTGTAGTTCCAGTCGGTGAACATATATGGGGACCACTTTGAGCTGAAGCACCAGGCCACCCATGAGATCCCTCTTTCGGCGGTGAAGTCCACCAGTGCATTCCCATAGGTTTCATCCCCATGCACCGGGATATGTACGCCCCTCTCCTCGGGTAGAGCAAAACCTATCTCCGTCAGTATAACCGGGTACCTCTCTGCCACAAAACCCCAGTCCTCTTCCCATTGAGCTTCCCAGGGAGCGTCGCGTTTCTCAGGGTAGGGATGACTCACATAAGCAATACCACTGGCATCGATTGGATCATTTTTAACAGGCATGAGGTCGTAGGCCCAGTTGAATCCGGCCACCAGGATGATTGCTTTCGGATGATTTCTCCTGATGCTCCTGATCATCTCCTCGTTGATCTGTTTCCACTCCGTCCAGGTCATCTCTCCAAACCTGTCACCGGAGATGGTGGGCTCATTGTAAAGTTCATACATGGCAACCACCGGTTCATCCACATATCGTTTGGAAACGGTGTTCCAGAATGATTGGGTCTCTTCAAGAGTTGTCATGTACATTTTATGCTGAAACTTCTCCTCCTTCAGGTTTCCGATGGAGTGCCAGTCAAGGATCAGGTAGAGTCCCAGTTCCCGCGCCCAGGTCACCGCCTGGTCAATCAGCTGGAGGTAACCGGCCTCGCCACGTTCCCTCCATGCCCGTGGGTGAACAGGAAGCCTGATCACATTGGCTCCCCATTTTTTGGCTTCCTCAAAATGGCTCTTTTCCCAACGCCCATCTTCAGTCAGGTTATGCGGATCCCTGATGTTCACACCCTGAAAGATGAGTGTTTCACCCGACTCGTTCATAAAAAGGTTCCCCTCCACATGGATCCATTCCATGGTTTTTTCGTTTTGCGAATAAGCTGGATGTATGAATAGGATGAGCGAAAGGCTAATAAGAGCGAAAGTAATGGCGGATTTCTTCATGGGGTTTTAGTTTTATTTTAAAAATTCCAGTCAAGTCCGTACTGGTCACTGATGTCCAGGGGTGGCATTGGGCCATCCAGTGGTTTGAGGTCACGCACATACCAATCAAACCAGGCCATCTGCCGGTATAGTACATCGATCTGTCCCACCTGCTTTCGGTTTCCGTGACCTTCACCAGGATACTGGACCAACCTTACTGCAGGATGGTCATTCATTTTCATGCGCCGGTACAATTCGATACTTTGAGAAGGATGGACCCTGGTGTCGGCTGCACCTCCGTAAATCAATGTGGCGGTTTGGCTCTGGTGGGCCCAGAAGATGGGACTGCGTTCCAGGTTCATCTGCCACTGCTCTTCCAGGAGTTTTCCCGAATGGACATAGAGCTCCTCGTAAGCAATATCGGTGGTTCCTCTTTTGCTGATAAGGTTGCTGATCCCTACGAACATGCATACCGCTTTTACATAACGGGTATAGTAGGTGGCAAACCAACCGGAAGCATAACCCCCATAGGAGCCTCCCGCCATTCCCACCCTTTCAGGATCGGCACCTTTCTCCTTTACAGCCCATTCGATCCCATCTGCAATGTCGTCAAACTCTTTCCCGGCAGGATCCATAAATCCTTCCATTCCAAAATCAACACCATATCCCGTACTGGCCCTGTAGTTCAGGTACAGCACCAGGTAGCCCCTGCCGGCCATCACCTGTCCAGGGGTTGAATAGCGGCTCAGCCAACCATTGGAGTGGTGTGATTCGGGACCACCGTGAACATATACGATCAATGGATAGCTCTCCCCCTTTTCATAACCTGCCGGGTGAATCAGCAGCCCTTCGATCTTCATCCCATCCCTTGCCTGGTAACTGATCAACTCCTGGCGACCCATTGTTTTGTTATTCAGAAACGAATTGATATTGGATAACTTTGTCAGATCATGCTTGCCGTCCCAGTAATAGAGATTGGAGCGATCGGTGGGTGTGGTCCCGGTAAAAACAAAATTGTTAAAATCGTTTGAGTATTTGGGAGCAGTGAAGATGATCCCGTTTTTGGAGGCATCAAGGAGGATGCTCCTCTCGCCTCCTGTAATGGGTGCTGTACTCAATTTTGGGTAGACCCCTTCTCCGGAATAATAGAGTATCTGGTCGTTGTCTCTCCAGTTGACCCAGCTTATGTGACCCTTCAGTCCTTCAGGGGTCAGATTGGAAACTGAACCGGCGGACAGATCAATCACAAAAGCTTGACTGTTAGAGTGATCGTTGATGTCCAGTGCTGCAGTATATGCCAGGTGTTTTCCATCCGGACTAAAGGCATAGTTCCCCAGCTTTCCTTCATTTTCCGAGATCTGTTCCTTTGTACCACTCTCCAAATCAATCAGGTAGATCTTCCGGAACATGTATCGTTGGTCAATGAGATTTTTTGGTGAGATGCCTGCTGCGATTTGGGTTCCCATTTGGTTGAATTCAAAATCCCATGTATTCACACCATCGGTCAGTTGCCATACCCCGGTTTGTTTCCAGTCAGGATCATACCAAGCGATGAAAAGGTTGTTGTTCTTCAGGTTCTCTTCGTAATAGATAAAATCATAACCGCGATTTTTCAGCTCTTTCTCTCTGGATGATGCTGGTGTTCTTGAAAGATAGGCGATGCCCTTTGCTTCTGGTTGCCAGCGAAAATAGGATACGCCCGATTCGGTGTTGGTCAGCTGAACCATTTTACCCCCCGATGAAGGCATGGTCCAGACCTGTTTTGGCTCACCCTTTTTGCCATAAAGAAAACCTAACTGGCTCCCATCAGGACTATATTGCGGGGAGGATCCTTTGACCTCCTTATTAAAGAGGGGAACCGGTATCTTGTCCAAAACAGACATTCTGTAATAGGTTGAATTGCTCCCTCCCGGTTCATCGTTGGGCTCTCGTGGGGTGAAGAGTGAATAGATGATCTCGTCTCCGGCTGGGCTGATCTGGACTCCTCCGATAGATTTAAGTCCAAGCAGTTCTGATGCAGAAAGCAGATCCTGACCTGACAGGGCAGGAGTAAAAAGTGTAATGAGTGCAATGGAAAAGCAGAGACTGAAGTACGATCTTAATTTCATGTTCATACGGTTTGATTGGTTGATTTAAAGGTAGAAATATTATGAAAACCAACATACCCGTTTTCTATGCTACTCAGTTAATTGAAACAGGAGTTTCGAAGAACTCAATTACATCAATATGATCCCCGATTTTCGGCAATGATCATGCATTTGTCCCGGCCATAGACTGGCCTGTACCTCTCCGATGTGGGCTTTTCTGAGGAAGTACATGCAGAGCCTTGACTGACCAATGCCTCCGCCCACCGATTCCGGGTACTCACCGGCCAATAGTCGTTTGTGGAAAAGTAACTCCTGGCGATCACTTTTCCCCGTGAGGTCAAGTTGTTTGAGCATGGCTGATTTGTCAACCCGAATCCCCATGGAGGAGAGTTCAAATGCATTTTCCAGGATGGGATTCCAGACCACAATATCTCCATTCAATCCTTTGAATCCTTTTTCTGTTTCGGTTGACCAGTCATCGTAATCGGGGGCCCGGCCGTCATGTGCAGAACCATTGGCAAGTTCACCACCGATTCCGATGATAAAGACAGCCCCATACTCCTTGGCAACTTCATATTCCCGCTCTTTCGGATTCATATTGGGATAGCGTTCCAGCAGCTCTTCTGCATGAATGAAATATATATCATCCGGTAAAATGGGAATAATCTCCGGATGGTTCTCATATACAATAAATTCGGTTCGCTTGATCACCGAATAGATCTTTCGCACAATTGCTTTCAAATAGGCGAGATTGCGGTCTTCCGGAAGGAGAATCTTTTCCCAATCCCATTGATCCACATAAATTGAATGGATGTTGTCCAGCTCCTCATCGGGCCGCAGGGCATTCATATCGGTATAGAGACCATAACTATTGGCTATTTCATAATCCGCAAGCATCATACGTTTCCATTTGGCCAGGGAATGTACAATTTCCGCCACCGTACCCTCCATGTCTTTTACCTCAAAGGAGACCGGTCGCTCAGTTCCGTTCAGGTCATCGTTGATCCCGGTGCCACGCTGAACGAACAGAGGTGCAGTCACCCTGCGTAATTTCAGTTCGGCGGCAAGGTTTGATTCGAAAAAATCCTTTACCATTTTGATGGCTTTTTCAGTCTCTTTCAGTGAAAGGATAGGATTGTAGTTTGCAGGGATAAACAGTTTCATATCAGCTTCAATTTGTTTATTAAATAAGCCTGCAAGTTACAGATTAATATTTAATAAATCAAAATGATTTCAGATTGAAATAAAAAGAAGTCTTAATGCAGGAATGTGATATCGCCGGTGAGCAACTCTTTAGTCCCGCTGATATAGGTTACCCATGCTTTGTAAACATAGACACCAGGACTGGCCAATTCTCCCGATTTCAGGTAGCCATCCCATCCCACATATACCTCATTGGTCTCCCAGATCATCTCTCCCCACCGGGTATAGATGATCATGCGGAATTGGGTTGCATTGATCACATTGGGATGAAATACTGTATTGTCGATGGTGCCTTCAGTCCAGTGCCCACCGGTTGGGCCACTTCCGTTCCAGACGAATGCATTTGGAAACTCAGCATTTCCTTCACCGGCGATCACTCTAATCAGAGATTCCTGGATCAGGGTATCGGGGCAATCATTTTCACTCCATACATAGAGGGTGACTGTGAAGGTGCCTTCCTCTCCATAGATGTGTGTAGCATTCTCCTCCGGAGAGGTGTTCCCATCCCCGAAATCCCATAGATAATTGGTGGCTTTGATGGAGTTATTTACAAATTTAAAAATCTGTTTCAGGTCTTTGGCTTCATTGGGGTATGCATTGAACAGTGCTGTGGGAGTCTCATGGATTGTGATGATGTGTTCAACGGTATCTGATCCGGACATTCCGAATGCTGCAAGCTTCACATGGTGCTCCTTGCTCTGATAAAAGATATGCGAGGGATTTGATTCCGTGGAGAAGGTACCATCATCGAAATCCCAAATATAGGAGTCTGCATATTCACTGGTATTGGAAAACTGAATCTCCAGCGGAGGGCATCCTATGGAGTCGGGTTCAAAAAGTGCTACAGGCGGGGGAGGTAAAATCTGTACCCTCTTGGTAATGCTATCCCTGCAGAATTCGTTGTAGGTTTTCAGTTCAATATCGTAAAAGGTAGCTATTTCGTACTCATGTTCATTGGGATCCTTGACCACATCTGTCTCACCATCCCCAAAGTCCCAAAAGTAGGACCAATCACCGTAGCTGGATGTATTGATGAGGTATACATGAGTCTCCGGAAAGTTTTGAATTTCGGGTGACACGAAAAAGTCAGCCACAGGGGTTTCGTAAATATGTACCGAATCGGTAATGGTATCCCGGCATCCAAAAAATGATTCAATGACAAGTTGAAAATGATAGGTGGTGTCGGTTTGAAAACCGAAGTATAAAGTATCACCATTGATGGCGTCCACATAAAACAAAGAGTCTCTTGAAGGAATGGTGTATGTATGATAGATGGATGATGTCCGGGTCATGGTGGAATCGTCGTCCCCAAAATTCCAGTAATACTTTTCATATCCTTCCGTTGAGATAAACTCCACATCCACCGGACTGCACCAGTCATCATAATTGGCAGAAACCGTCATATCCGGCCTGGGGTGTACCTCCATGATCAGGGTATCATTCAGGTCATTGTCGCATGAATTGCTGCCGTGGTGCTCAATGATCTTATTGAGCACATATTCGTTGCGTCCAACCTGATTATTCAGGAATAGTGAGAAGGTGCCCACTGAAAGATTAAACAGTGTATCAAGGGTTCCTTTTATTTCAACCACCAGATCGAAGCTTGACGTATCGGATCCGGTAATCAGAATCTCCGCCATGGATTGGTTATTGGATTGTTCGCACCATGCCGAATCACTGGTCACTATTTCGGCATTGGGCAGATCCACCACATGAACTACCACACTATCGACCCCTGAGCAGCCATAAGCATCCGTTTCAGTGGTGAACACGATGTCGTGTGACCCTATTCCGGCTATGGCAGGGTCGAACATACCCGTAATCACATCGGTAATACCGTCTCCCGACCAGGTGCCCTGCGGAGGTATTGCCTCCAGGTCATAGGGTGCATCATAGATACAGAATGGATCCACCGGTGTAATGATACCATCAGGGGCATCTCTCACAGTGATCTGAACGGTATCGAAGGAAGAACATGCATTGTTGTCGGTAATATCATACCTGATCTCATGGGTTCCAGGAGTGGCCACATAAGGGGCAAACTCACCGGTGGCGGTATTGATGATCCCATTGCCACTCCAGGTGCCTCCACCGGTGGCGGCCACCAGAATAATGTTGTTATTAAACTGGCACATGGTATCCACCGGAGTGATGGTGGCATCCGGGTTACCCACAATACGGATCACAGACCGGTCAATCTCTGCAGGTTCGGAAGGCATCCCGGGCAGATATGGATTGCAATAGTTCCAGTATCTTAGCTCCACTTCAAACTCTTCCCCGATGAGGTTATCATCAGCCACAGTAATGGGAAGGCTCTGTTCACCGGATCCGTGAACAGGGCCGGGAAGGGTGATCACCGGGCCTTCCCAGGGATATGGCCTGACCACGCCATCCACCATCACCTCTGTAGCAGAGGACATGGTATTGTCGGTGCCATATACCCACTGTATCCAACGTGTATCTTCGTTAGGCATATCATTTTCCTGAGGTGGAACACAATTGAAGAGTGTACCATCATCGAATTGCATGGTGGCTCCATTGCCTACACATATGGGATAGACATTTGGTTCGGCATTCACCTCTCCGCCATTTTCGTTGTCCGTATCCCATACGGTAACTATTTGTGCCTGCGATGAGGAGGTACACATCACTCCATTTACTATCAGTGTGGCTACCGGATCGTAATTGCACACGTCATCCTGGGAGATATAGGTGTGGTTTGCATCTGTTGTAAAAGTTCCTGCAGGACCTTCTGTGGCGGTGATTGTTTCAGAAGATCCGTCGTCCCAGTCGTAATGAATCTCTACCGTGGTTCCTGCATCATTCACATCCTCGTAGGAGACATTCCAGTGTACCTGAACGGGTGAACACAATTGGTCTTTGGTCATTGTGTTGGCCAAGTCCTTTATGACGCAACTCTGCCCGATACCATGGAAGGGCAGCGATAAAACCAAGGTTATAAAGAGCAGAAATGCTCGTCTGTTCATAAGTGAAATTTATAAAAAAATTATACGATATTTATACAAAAATGTTAGCCTTAGCCTCTTTTTTTTTAATAATTGTTAAAGTCCCATTTTCCACGAAATGGTCTTGTCAGCATCCTGTTGGCATCATCGTCATCGATAAATTTTTCGTGCGAAGGCGCCCATTTAAGCGGTCGCTCCAGTCCATATGCAATATTTACAATGTTACATACCGAAGCAGTCCGGTGACCAGTCTCCACATCCGAAACGGGACGGGTCCTGTTCTTGATGGCATCCACCCAGTCCTGATAATGGTTATCGCTTCGATAGAGTTGTTTGTCACCTCCCTTTAATTCAAATTCGGTGAGGCCTTCAATATCTGACCGGTAGAAGCTCCTGCTAACCTCAATCTTTCCTTCAGAACCCAGGAATTGTACTGCATTGCCCTCACCCCAATCTTTATGGTTCATGACTACTCCGCTTGCATATTTCATTTGCATCCCCCGTTTTGCACGATTTTCAGGTGGAATAAACTCCACCGGTCCGGATTGATCCATCCCCAGCGCCCATTGTCCAATATCAAACATATGTGCTCCCCAGTCAGTGACCATTCCGCCTCCAAAATCCTTGTACAGTCTCCACATAGGCCAATTGATGTCCTCAATGGGAGGAGAGAGTATCTGGTTAAAATTTCTGAACATGGATGGGCCCACCCATAAATCCCAGTTCAGTGTTTCGGGAACCGGTTCCGCAGGTAATTCACATGCCATCACCGGATCACCTACACTCACATTGATCTCACTCACCTCACCGATGTACCCGTTATAAACCATCTCACAAGCATGTCTGAAATTTCTCCAGGAACGTTGCATGTTCCCGGTTTGAAAAACGCGATAATATTTTCGGGCCGCTAAAACCATGGCCCTCCCTTCAGCCACTGTAAGAGCCATTGGTTTTTCACAATAGATGTCTTTCCCGGCTTTTGCGGCATCTATGGCGATCATGGCATGCCAGTGATCGGGGGTTGCAATTACCACCGCATCAATATCTTCTCTTTCCAGCAGTTCCTTGTAGTCTTCATAGGTATCCACAGCCTGCGTTCCACCCTCTAATTTCTCACCATTGCTCTTTTCTGCCTCACTTTTAAACCTTGCCAGTTTCTGCTGGTCCACATCACAGGCAGCCAGTACCATGGTCTCGGGACACCCGGCTATACTTCTCATCAATCCAATACTCTGTTTTCCGGTACCTATAAAACCAAGGTTGATCCTGTCACCGGGAGAGAGGAATCCGCCTCCTCCCATTACATGCCGTGGTACAACTGTTACAGCACCTGCACCAAGCGCTGATTTTCCGATAAAGTCTCTTCTGTTCATATGAATCTATTAAGTTAGGTTGCTGGATCAATTCATAAAAATAGCAGTTGATGGCATAAATCCAATATAAGATAGAAGATTAGTAAAGGATTTTTCCCTCCATTCCATCCCATTCCTGCATAAGCCGGTCCATCTCATCGAGAGTAATTTTGGATGACTTCATCTCACGTTCCTTAATGGGAAGCTTGAGTTCCCTGTAGAGATGACCATCCATAAATCCTATTCGTCCGGCATAATCATGTCCGGCACAGTAATAGAAGGAGCGAATATTGGCCCAGTAGATGGCGGAAAGGCACATGGGACATGGTTCGAAATTGGTATAGATGACCGATCCGGTGAGGTGATGATTCTCCACAGAGCTGGAGGCATCCCGGATGGCATTGACCTCCGCATGGGCAGTTGGGTCGTGTGATTTCAACACGGTATTATGACCTTTTCCAATGATTTTTCCATCTTTCACAATCACTGCTCCAAAGGGGCCGCCTTCACCTTTTCTTATACCCGTCAATGCCTCTTCAATGGCCAGTTTCAGGAATCTCTTATGTTCCATGATGATGATACTTTGATATAAATGTAATGATTGTTAGTTTAATCACCTTTATTATTCATATTTTCATTGAAATATAAAGAACAATGACTTCAAGAGAACGAATATTAACCAGCATTGCTCACAAACAACCGGACCGGGTCCCCATTGACCTGGGAGCTTCCACAGTTACCGGGATATCTGCCATCGCTTATAATAAACTGAAGGAGGCACTTGGTTTGAAGGTCCCTACCCGGGTTTTTGATGTGATTCAACAACTGGCTCAGGTGGATGGGGATGTGATGGACAGATTCAGAGTGGATGCCATCGATCTGAACCAGGTCCTGATGGACCATATGGAGTGGTATCCGGTAACCCTGGGGGATGGGAGTGCGGGAGAATATCCCGGTTGGTTCAAACCTGAAGAGTCTGAAGACGGTTCGTTCTTTGTTCGTGATCATGAAGGGCGGGTGATGTCAAGAATGGCACAAAATGGTATCTGTTTCGACCAGACGCTCTATCCATGGGAAAATGGATATCCTGAGAGTCTCCAGGGCATTGGGGAAGCTTTCAGGTCCATTCATTGGGCCGCCCATTCTCACACCAAATACATCAATATTGATGACCAGGAGTTGAGGAAGCATGCTGTGCAGCTGCGTTCCTCGACCCATAAGGCCATTGTGATCTCCGGTGGGGCCAAGCTCCTTGAATTGGGATTTTTTCTCAGAAGAATGGACAACATGTTGATGGACCTGCTTGCCGACCATAAAAACCTCTCCAGGCTACTGGATAAACTGATGGAATTACATATGGCCGGACTAGAAAAAAAGGTGAGGGTGTTGGGTGACCTGGTTGATGTGATCAGGTTTGGTGATGACCTGGGAATGACCACTGGTCCGTTTATGGACCTGGATGTGTTCAGGAAATTTTTTAAACCCCGGTATAAGGAGTTGTGCGACTATGTGAAACAACAGAGTCAGATGAAAATATTCTTGCATTCCTGCGGCAGCATCAGGCAGTTTATCCCCGACCTGATCGAAGCAGGATTTGACATTCTTAATCCGGTGCAGACCAACTGTTATGGAATGGATGCACGGGGATTGAAAGAAGAGTTTGGTCGTGAGATCACCTTCTGGGGAGGTGGCGTGGATACCGCATCTGTGTTGCCGGCTGGAACACCGGAAGAGGTGAGGAGAGATGTACTGGAGCGGTGCGAGATTCTCTCAAAGGATGGAGGATTTATTTTTGCACCCATTCACAACATACTTCCCGAGGTCCCCCCGGAAAATATTATTGCGGCCTATAAAGCGGTCCACGAGTTTAATGGGGAAAACAACGATGTTTAAATCAATCCGGTTAGCTTTGATAATATGAAAACAATCAGATCATTAGGTGTCATAACTATTATAATGGGACAGTTATTCATTGCCTGCACGTCAGTTGAAACCAGTAAACATAAGGCTGTAGGTTTGAAATGTGAACATATGGAGGATCCGCTGGGTCTGGATACCGGTACTCCGCGACTGAGCTGGCAGATGGCCGATGACACTCAGGGCGCGCGACAGACAGCGTTCCAGGTGATTGTGGGAACCGATCAGGAGTCAGTTCGCCGGGGTGAGGGTGATGCATGGAACAGTGGACAGGTAGATTCCGATGCTGTACTGGTCAACTATGATGGAACAGCACTGAAGCCATTTACCAGGTATTACTGGACCGTAAGGATCTGGAATGAAAAAGAGAGACCTTGTGAATTTGGAGATGTAGCATCCTTCGAAATGGGAATGATGAATTCCGGAAACTGGCAGGCAGCGTGGATTTCAGATTCCGAAGATATTGATCTGAAACCAGCACCATGGTTCAGAAAAGAGTTCACTATTGAAAAAGAGATCGCCTCAGCAAGGGTATATATTGCATCGGCGGGTCTACATGAACTCTATATCAATGGCATTAAGGTGGGAGATGCCCGTTTAACTCCGGCCTATACGCGATTCGACAGGCGGGTATTGTACCTGACCCACGACGTAACCTCCCTGCTTAAAAAGCGTGACAATGCGATTGGAGTACTGCTGGGAAACGGATGGTACAACCATCAGTCCACTGCAGTCTGGGATTTCCATAAAGCTCCATGGCGGGCACATCCGAAATTTATGCTGGAACTACACCTGACTTATGAAGATGGAACGAAGGAGGTGATACCCACCTCCACAGCGTGGAAAACATCGCTGAGCCATGTGGTATTTAACAGCATATATACCGGTGAGCATATTGATAACAGGTTGTATCAGGAGGGTTGGGACCGGTCCGGCTTTAATGATCAGGAGTGGACAGAAGCCGTCAGGGTGGAGTCTCCTACTGATAACATCACGGCCGAGGTGATGCCGGCCATAAAAAATGTAGATGCCATTCCTGCAAAGAGCATCAGAAAAATTGATGAGCTGACTTACATCTTTGATCTGGGCCGGAATATTGCAGGTGTTTCGGAACTGAAAGTTACAGGTGAACGGGGGACCATCCTTCGTGTAAAGCATGGGGAGCAATTGCTTGATAACGGGAGGGTGGATCTGACCGGACTTGAGGTTCACTATCGTCCCACCGATGAGAGTGACCCTTTCCAGACAGATATTTATACACTGAGTGGTGAAGGTGAAGAGCGCTTTATGCCCCATTTCAATTATAAAGGTTTTCAGTATGTGGAGGTGACTTCCAGCAAGCCCATAGTGCTGACCAAAGCGAGCTTAACCGGACATTTTATGCACAGCGATGTGGAGCAGGTGGGTTTTATTGTTTCCTCCGATACCCTTCTCAATCAGATATGGGAGGCGACCAATAGTTCCTATTTATCCAACCTGTTCGGATATCCCACCGATTGTCCGCAACGGGAGAAGAACGGGTGGACCGGTGATGTGCACAACGCGGTGGAAATGGGACTGTTCAATTTCAATTCCATCAAGGTATTTGAGAAATGGCTGGACGATCACCGGGATGAGCAGCGCGAAGATGGGGTGCTTCCTGCCATTATCCCTACAGACGGATGGGGATACCACTGGGCCAATGGACCCGACTGGACCAGTACCATTGTACTTTTACCCTGGTTTTATTACCTCTATAATGGTGATACACGAATCCTTGAAGAGAACTATAAGAGCATTAAATTATATGTGGACCACCTGAGTGACATAAGCCCTGATCACCTTACGGATTGGGGGTTGGGCGATTGGGTTCCCATCAAATCTGTTTCCAGCGTGGAGCTTACTTCTTCGGTTTACTTCTATGTCGATGCTCTGGTTCTCTCAAAAATATCAGGGGTGTTGAACCGGAAAGAGGATGCTGATAAGTACCTGACCATGGCCGGTAAAGTGAAGGATGCCATTAATGCAAAGTTCCTTGACATGGAGACGGGTATCTATGCATCCGGGTTTCAGACAGAGTTAAGTTTACCACTCTTTTGGGGTGTAGTTCCTGAGGATATGATTGAAAAGGTGGCTGACAACCTGGCAAAAACGGTCAAAGAGAATGGTACCAATCTGGACGTGGGTTTGCTGGGTTCAAGAGCCATCCTGAATGCACTCAGTGAGAATGGGTATCCTGACATGGCCTGGCAACTGGCTTCAAAAAAAGAGTTTCCTTCGTGGGGATGGTGGATTGCCAATGGGGCCACCACCCTGTATGAAAACTGGGACCTGGACGCAAAAGATGATCTCTCCATGAACCACATTATGTTTGGCGACATCGGTGCCTGGTATTACAAAACCCTGGGAGGAATTCAAGTGGATGAAAACAATCCGGGATTTAAGCATATTATTCTGAAACCAAATTTCGTTGAAGGCTTGAATGATTTTAGTGCCTCGCACAAAGGACCTTACGGAGAGATTGTTTCAGCATGGAAAAAGATTGACGGTGTGGTCAACTATTCTGTGACAATTCCTGCAAACAGCACAGCCACCCTCTACCTGGAAAGAGAAGTATCGGGACCGGTGCAGCCTGATCATAAGGGAGCAGATATGGATGGTTTGACAAAGATCAGCCTACCTGCAGGGAGTTATGAATTTACTATTCAGTCTGCTGGGAATGAAATCGATAAAAAAAGAATAACAAATCGATAAAAAAAGTAACAAATGAAATATCTTATTTCTCTGTCATTACTTTTCACCATTATCTGCCATAGTCCATTATTCTCTCAGGAGATCACCACATCCTCGCTGCTGGAGGAACTGACAGATCTGAAGCGCCTTTCCGAGTTGGGGGAGCCCGATTATAGCTTGCTGAATTTCAGTTCCTATGACAGGCAAAGTGAGAATAAATTCAAGGACCAGGAAGGCTGGTATTCAAATTCCGATGGATTTGGAAAGGAACCGGTACCGAACTTTGCCGGTGTTATTGAATCTGCTGATAAGGAAGGAAACGGGAAGTATTTGATCTGTGATGTAAAAGGGCCCGGTGCCATTGTCCGTGAGTGGTCTGCTGCTATCAATGGAGAGATTACCGTAATTCTCGACCATCAGGAGAAACCCCTTTACCAGGGCTCCGCTGATTACTTCTTCCGGCACACCTATGATGCCATCCTGGGCATTGATGAACCCTCCCACCGGCACACCCTGAGCCAGGAGTTCACGGGCTACTACCCGGTTCCTTTTGCAGAGCATTGCCGGATCGAATGGAGTGGGAACCTGAACGAACTTCACTTTTACATTCTGCAGTTAAGGAGATACAGTGACGATACCCGGGTAGAAACCTTAACCCCCGGGGTGATCAGGGAGAACCAGGAAAGGATTACAAAGATTAAGGAAGTGCTGTCAAATCCGGATAAAATAAAATCCTCAGGTGATGCCAGGACAGCGCATATTTCTGATATAAAGATAGCGGGTGGTAAAAGCAGGGAGTTGATCAGACTAAGCGGTGCAGGTGCCATCCAAAAGATTTCTTTAAAGGTGGCTGCAGCGGACCTTGAAAAAGCGTTGCGGCAGAATATCCTGCGCATTGCTTTTGACGATTTTGTATGGGGACAAGTACAGGCTCCTTTGGGTGATTTCTTCAGTACGGCGCCCGGGATCAATCCTTTGAATTCCCTTCCCTTTACGGTAAGCAGGGATTCCGTGTTAACCTGCCGGTTTGTGATGCCCTATAAAGAATCTGCGACGATCTATATAGATAACCTGTCAGATCAGGAGATCCGTATTGATGGCTCGCTTGTGACTACTCCTTACCAGTGGGACCCGGGAGCATCCATGTATTTTCATGCCTCGTGGCGGATCGATCATAATCTTACTGCAGATGAGTTTAAACCTGTGGACCTGGTCTGTTTGATGGCGCAGGGCAGAGGGAGATATGTGGGCACCACTGTCTTTTTGAAAAATCCGGCCTCCGGACCCTATAACTGGGGGAACTGGTGGGGTGAAGGCGACGAGAAGGTCTATATCGACAACAATAATTTGGCTTCGCCGGGCTCGCAAGCTCGGTTCCCTGCTGTTTTCGGAACAGGTACCGAGGATTATTTTGGTTACGCATGGTCCGATTCAAAGCTTTTTAACCACGCATATATTGGACAGCCATGCAACGACGGACCGGGTAACCGGGGTTTCGTGATCAATTACAGGTTTCACATCATAGATGATTACAGGTTCGATGATCACCTGAGCTTCTTTATGGAGTTGTATCCCCACGACACGATCCCCGATTTCACCTACGGACGAATTGCGTATTACTATGGGATTCCGGGGACCTACGACGATCACCAGGTGATTGGTCCGGACGATGTAAGGATTCCCGTCATGCCAGTTACCTGGAAGCCAAAAGCGCTCAAAGGGTCTGCCGGTTTTCTATTTCATGAGGCTGAAGATGTTATTCATGGAGGAACGCACACCGGTAATGAGAAGGGATCACTCTGGAGTGATGGAAATCTACTGATTTGGAAACCTGAGGAAAAGGGAGAAAAACTGACCTTGGAAATCCCGGCATCGGTGCAGGGTAAAACAATGGAACTGCGCCTTACCATGAAGAAGTCGCCCGAAGGAGGGAGCTTCAGTATGGTGCTCAATGGTGAAAAAGTGGATCATGGAGCGGTATATGACCTGTATGAAGATTTCCATACCACTTCGGTGAACATCGTTCCGGAGTCTACCAAACAGCTGAAAGAGAAGAATCAGCTGGAATTGATTTTTGAGGGAGGTACAGGCCGGGAAATAGGCGTGGATTTTATCTGGGTGAGGGTAAACTAAATGTAATTTGAAAGCAATATATTATTGAATATGTGTAAATGGTCAATAATAGTTTTGTTTATACTGGCTCCTGCCTTTAAGATACATACCAAGGGACAGCTAACAGAAAAAACACATTCCATTCAGTCAGAGTTAGAAAAGCTGGGCTATCTGGACCATCTCCCTGAATATTGTGATGATTCAAAAAGCCTTCAGGTATCTTCATATGACAGATCGGGGGGGAACAACGATGGTTTTGCCGGAACCTATTCTTATATCAGACGGAATGCAGACAGTACCCTGGTGATATTTGATGGGGAGGGCAGAGGGATTATCAACAGAATCTGGACACCCACACCCACCGATGACACCCTTGATTTCTATTTTGGAGATACAACCAGGGTTAGTTTCTCCATAAGGTTTTCAGACCTCTTTTCGGGAGATGTTTTCCCCTTTATCCAACCGCTTTGCGGAAACGAAATAGGAGGGTATTACTCTTACTTTCCCATACCGTATGAGAACGGTTGCAGAATTGTATTTCGGGGAGATGTTATGCGGTTTATTCAAATTCAGTACAGGGAAATCACAGACCGGTCCCCTGTAAAGGTTTTCTCCCTGAATTTAAGTGACAGTGAGAAAAAGGCGCTTGAAGAGGTGGCCTCTGTCTGGAATGGTGAGCGAATTCTTATATCTTCAGGGGATCTGTTGAAAAAGGAAACCGATGTAGTGTTGACTCCCGGTACAGCTAAAACTATTTTCTCTGCTGAAAAGGGAGGACGGATCATGGGAATAGAGATTGACCATGCCGGGTTGTTTGAAGGAACAGAGAACCTCGTTGACATAAAGATCAGCTATGACAATGAAAAACTGCCAGCCATCTATACCCCGCTGGCTGATTTATTTGGTTACTCTTTTGGTGCAACCTCCATGCAAAGCATTGTTGCCGGGACAAAGAACCAGGTGAACTATTTATACCTGCCCATGCCATTTGATAGCAAGGCAACTGTTGAATTAATCTACCGGGAAGGGGGATCGGATAAAGCGTTGCGATTTAATACGTGTGTGTATTATTCAAATAGAAAACGAGATAAGAAGAGTGAAGGAAAGCTTTATGTTGACTGGAACAGGGTATTGGAGTCGAAAGAAGGTGAACCCTTGAACATGGCCAATGTGAAAGGAAAAGGACACTACGTGGGAACGGTGATGCAAACCCAGAACCTTGTTCCCGGGATGACCCTCTTTTTTGAGGGAGATGATATTGCTGTGGTGGATGGAGAAAACACGATTCACGGTACCGGTTCGGAAGACTATTTTAACGGCGGGTGGTATGCCTTCCTGGATACATGGGACAGGGCCATAAGCTTGCCAATCCATGGCTCATTAGTTTACTCTTTGGCTTATGGCAGAACAGGGGCCTATCGGTGGCACCTGACCGATAAAATCTGTTTCCGGAGGAGTTTGGATTATACCATGGAACATGGTCCGGACGGAAATAGAGAACCTGTAACCAATACAACGCTTGGGTTTTATTACAGCGATACACCTAAACAGGATCTGACAGAACCCACCAATGCACTGAGTGAGGTGTATATTCCGGAAACCTTTATGTTATACCCGCAAACCATGAAGTTGAACTTATGGGTGGATGTGGAGATGAAAACCGAGTGGTGTTCACCCAGTGGTGGTTATACCTATATATTTCAGGGCTCTGATGAATCGAAAATCAGGGTTTTTCTTGATGAAATACCTTCCGGAAAATACAAACTATACCTGGATTACAAGAAGATCCCGGAAGGCTGCTGCGTGTCATTCTGGCAGAGGCAGCATCAGATCAGTGAAGCAATAAATACTTTTGCATTAGAGAAAGCGCGGAATGAGAAGCTTTATGTTTGTGATATTGAAGTGGATGCAACATTAAATACACTAACATTCCAATTCAGCACAGAAGAAGGCAGAGACAAATTTTCATTGAACAGATTAATATTTGAGAAGATGGAATAGGTATCTATTCTGGTTGCGCCGTTCGGATCACTGCATGATAGGCAGGTTTGGGCCCGTAGTTGTGATCAAACAACAGTGCATAATCGCTCCTGCCCCTGACCGGGAAATTGTTCTTCCATGATTTTCCATCGTCCACCCCCCAGAAGGTTACCCTTGAAATTTTATCTGAATGTTTCACAAAAATCCTGAACAGGTCGGTATACCTGTCAGCAAGTTTCAGCTGGACTGAATCAGGCAGCCCATCCTGGTAAGGATCCAATTCAGCACGATATTTGAAGCGGCTGGTAACTTCAGCCCCTTGTGGAAGATCGGGCCAGGGTAGTACAGAGACGTCAAGTTCAGTGATCATCACTTCTACACCAAGTTCGGAAAATGCCACAATGCTGGCTTCTAGCTCTTTCAAGTTTGGATAGGTCATGTCATAATGTCCCTGCATGCCTATGCCATCTATCCGGATCCCTTTCGATTGCAGCTGTTCAATGAGCCTGACGGTCCCTTCTCTCTTGGCCCTGCTGGCCAGGGAAAAGTCATTGTAGATCAGATGAGCGCCGGGATCTGCTTCCCTGGCGTACTGAAAGGCTTTTTCGATATAGTCGTCTCCGATAATCTGATACCACAGCGATTCTTTTAATGATCCGTCATCTTTAATGGCCTCATTGACCACATCCCAGCTATGGATCTTCCCTTTGTACCGGCCCATGATGGTATAAATATGATCCCGCATGCGCATTAAAAGTGTATCCCGTGAAGCGAGGTTCCCCTCACTATCCATGAAAACCCAATGGGGTGTCTGGTTGTGCCAGATCAGGGTGTGGGCCACCAGGTGCATCTCTTTCTCTTCCCCAAGAGCTACAAACCGGTCTGCTACTTGAAAATTGTAAATACCCGGTTTGGGGTGGATCCTCTCCCACTTCATGGAATTTTCTGGGGTGATGGTATTGAATTGTTGTTCTAAGAGTATGTTTGTCATGGAATCCTTTCCCATAACACGGTAAGCACTCAATGCAGCTCCCACAAGGAAATCTTCCTTAAAAGCCTCTTTTAAGGTGGAATTGTATTTTACAGGTTCACTGCATGAAAGCGAAAAAACCAACACCCATAAAAGGGTGGTTGTTTTACCTATGTTAATCATTTCTTATAAGATTTGTTTTTGTCGATAAGCTCGTTGATGGCCTGTACACTGGTGGCTGAACGGAGGTGGTCCTCCGGAGTGTTGATGCAATAATCCACCAGCTGGTCGATGGTGGAGGTGGCCACATGCATGCGGGTATCGGAGGAGGCATAATAGATGTACACAGTACCATCATCATTGGCAATCCACCCGTTACTGAAGAGTACATTGGATACGTCACCCACACGCTCCTCCTGCAGGGGACCCATAAACAGTCCGCCTGGTTTATGGATCACCCTGGAAGGATCATCCAGTGCAGTCATGAACATATAGAGTGTATACCGAAGGCCTGCTGCACAGTTGCGTACTCCGTGGGCAAGGTTGAGCCAGCCTTTTTTAGTTTTAATGGGTGCCGGACCCTGACCATTCTTCAACTCGTATATGGTGTGATAGGTTTTTTTATCCAGGATATTCTCTTCTTTTACTTCCGCATTGACCATGGAATCTGATAGTCCGAAGGCGATTCCTCCACCCTTACCGGTGTCGATGAATCCGTCCTGGGGCCTGGTATAGAAGGCATACTTCCCGTGAATATATTCGGGATGAAGCACTACATTGCGTTGTTGTCCTCCGTAAGTGATCAGGTCTGGCAGCCGTTCCCATGCAACCAGATCCTTTGTCCTGGCAATCCCTGCTGCTGCAACAGCACTGCTGGTATCCCCTTCAGGGGCATTGGGATCCTTTCTTTCCGTACAAAACAGACCATAGATAAAACCATCCTCATGTTCCGTTAGTCTGAGATCATACACATTGGTATCGGGATCTTCGGTTTCGGGCATGGTGATGGGACGCTCCCAGAACCTGAAGTTGTCGATCCCATTGGGGCTTTCCGCAATTGCAAAGAATGATTTTCGGTCATTCCCTTCACACCTTACTGCCAACAGGTATTTTCCTTTCCATTTGATGGCGCCGGCATTAAATGCAGCATTAAATCCAATCCGTTCCATGAAAAATGGATTGGTTTCGGGATTGAAATCATACCGCCATTCCATGGGGAAGTGATCGCGTGTAAGCACCGGATTATTGTGCCGGTTAAAAATCCCGTTGGTACTGAAGAGTTCTTCATTTTTTCTTGAAAGCAATGCCTCATGCTCTTTCCGGATGGCGTTCTTTCTTTCCTGAAACAGATTCTCTTTCGTTTTCATTTTTTCTTTCAATCGTTTATAAGTTTTTTTTCAATCCTGCGGATCATTTCCATGCAGGCCCTGCCATTGTGGTAGGGGCATTTCCAGAATCCGGCCTTCTCTTTCTCCGTCTGTGGAACTCCATCGCGGTTTACGCTCCAGTACCACTCTCCATGCTGACGGTCAACGATCTTATCCCTAATGAATTCCCAGCTTCCCAGGGTTTTCCTGGCAAATTCTCTATCACCCGACAGCTGATAAGCATTGAAATACCCCACCACTGTTTCGGCCTGGGGCCACCAGTGTTTATCGGAATCGACCCTGTTTTCCAGGGGAAACATTTCATAAAACAATCCGCCATCCTTATCCAATCCTTTGAAACTTTGTCTGGCCATATTGATGGCTATCTGTCCGGTTTGTTCAATCAGTTCCTGTTTTCCCAGAACCTCGGCTGCTTCATGCAACAACCAGGAGCATTCGATGTCGTGACCGTAGGAGATCAGATTGGATTTAAGGTTCCAGTCATCATCAAAGAAAAGGTTCAGGTGGTATGTTTCCGGGTCCACAAATCTATCAAGGAAGAGCATGATGATGTTCTCGAGCGCTATCTTCAACCGGGGATCTTTCCAGACGCGGTAGAGGTTCGCATAAGCCTCCATGATATGGAGGTGGGTGTTCATGGTTTTGCTCTCGTTATCATCTTTCTTACTTAACCGGAGATCTTCCACAGGGTTCCAGTCCCTAGTAAAAGCCTCGGTGTACCCGTTCCTTTCTTTGTCGAAGGCGTTTGTTTCGATCTCCTGAAAGAGTGTAATAGCTGTAGAAAGGGCCTCCTCCTCACCGGTGGCCCAATGATACTCAGCCATGGCATAGATTGTGTAAGCAAGTGCATAGATCTGTTTTCGGGAGGCGGTCACTCCCCCCAGATAATCGAGCTCCCAGTAAACACCTCCATGTTCCCTGTCGACGAATTGGTTCAGGATATAGTCATACGCGCGTTTTGCGGTATCCAGATATGCCTGATCTTCATACATCCCATAAGCCGCTGCAAAGGTCCAGAGGATGCGGGCATTCAGGACGGCTCCTTTGTTTGCTTTTTCAACGGGCTGGTTGAAATGGGTCACATGACCATGAAATCCCCCATATTCCCGATCAGGAATAAACTTCATCCAGTAGGGCAGGATGTTTCCTTTCAGTTCCTGTTCAACCTCCTCTTTCAGTTTTTTGAGTTGCTCCATGATCATTTCACGGCCGGTTTTTCATCTGGAAGTCTGTCCCACCAGGTTCTCTTCATAATGATAAAGCTTACTACAATGATGGCGATGGATATACCCAGTGGCAACATCCGTTTCAGTACAATGTATATGGGGAAAATCACCAATGCAGTCTGGGCAATGATGCCCACTACAATATTGAACATGTCCCTTCCAAAATTCATATTTTTCTTAAAGGAAGGATCCCCGGCCACCACTTTGTCATGGATGGGTTTCCAGAATCCCCATGGCTTCACATTCTTATAGAACCTCTTTAAGGTCTCTTCATCTGTAGGAGGAGTGGCATAGGTGCCAATGAGGGCTCCTGCGATGGAGATCACCAGGATCAGCGGAAAGTAATAGAGGTCAAGGGTATTGAAAACGTATGGGAAAATAAGTGCAGGTACAATCCCGGTCACCATGCCCCAGAAGAATCCCGAACCATTAAACCGCCACCAGTACCATTTCAGCACATTGGAGGCTGTGTAGCTTCCAAAAAGAGCAGAAACGATCCATTGCAGTACACTGTTTACATCCAGCGCAAAGAAGCCAAACACCACGCTAATGCCTACCACGCTGATTCCTGTGAGATAGTTGGTTCGGCTTATCTGCTTCCGGGTTGCTTCTGGTTTCAGGTATTTAAGGTAAATGTCATTGACAATATATGCCTGAGCGGCATTTAGTGTGCCGGCGAAGGTGGACATAAATGCAGCCAGCAGACCTGCCAGGAGTAGTCCCATAAAACCTACCGGTACAAATTCGCTGATGGCGGAAGGCAATATCTGTTCAAAATCGATGCGGTTTCCCACGATCAGGTCAAGACGGTCATAGAATATTAGTCCCAGCACAGCAAATCCGGTAATCATAAAATAACGAGAGGGGAGCAGAACCACCGAAACAAAACCCGACATCTTGGCTGCATCTCTGGGAGACCTGGTGGAGAGAATCTTCTGCATATCGTAATTGGGTGCAGGTCCGGCCGCACTTACCAGGATCCCTTTAAATAGCATCATGCTAAAGAAAATGCCGAAAAGGGAGTAACCATCACTGGCGATCTTGGTGTTTACCTCATCGATGATCCCTGTCCAGTTCATATCCAGTTTTGCCCTGAAAAACGGGTTCATCCACCCCTCCGGAACTACCAATGGATGATCTGTCAGGGCATTCATGGCAATGACCCCGATCACCACGGCCGAAATGGTCATGATGGTGTACTGGATCACATCGGCCCACACAATACTGCTCATTCCACCCAGGATGGCGTAGAACATGGCAAAGAGGGTAAAGACGATCCCATATACATGGGCTATATATTCCGGTGCCACTTCAAAGGGGATGTATGGGGAGACGATTTCCCAGGGGATAAAGATCTCCACAAACTTACCCAGTCCGATGAAACCATAAGTGAGGAAACCCAGACAGCTAATCAACGCAAAAACCACCACGATCCCATGTGAAAGATTGCCGTCCCTGCCAGTGCCAAAACGAGTACCGATCCATTCGGCACCAGTTGTAGCATTGGATCGACGCAGCCATATGGAGAGGAATACCATCAGGAAAATCTGGTTAAAAACAGGCCAGAGCCAGGGGATCCAGATGGACTTCAACCCGTATACAAAGGCCAGGGTGACCATCCACATGGTCCCGGAGATGTCAAACATCCCGGATGCGTTGCTGAGTCCCAGCATATACCAGGGGAGCTTGTTGCCACCCAGCATATAGGCCGTTTTATCTTTTTGCGCACGTTTTTTTAAGAGCAGGCCTATGACAATGGTGGATGCCAGGTAGGCACATATGATCAGGATGTCGAGGAGGGTAAGTTTCATAGAGAATGGTGAATGGTGACATGGTGAAAGGTGACAGGAGTACTGGTGATTGGTGACA
>JBDLIX010000009.1:0-61969 GCA_039714655.1 Bacteroidota bacterium | reverse complement strand
GATCTGATTTTCATTCACCAGGTTGGCCACTTCAGCTCCGGTAACATCGTAAATCTTCATGATCACATGGCTGTTACCTGTTAGGTTGTACTTGATCTGCGTATTGGAATAAAATGGATTTGGATAGTTCACAAGACTCAGGTCAGCTTGCCCACCTCTGCGCTCAATCACAGGATTGGCCCATCCATTCTCCCAGGCTTCTACCACATCCTTACCCAACCAGTTCAGGTCACCCAGCGGGTAGCCATCAGAACCAGCAGTCATCAAATCCGGATTCTGTGGAGTGAAATCGAACGGCAGGGGCCAGATAAACACACTCTGATCTTCGCCACCAGGACGCCATGCAACTTCATGGTCCGGTATCGACGGATCCATGCGGTCCATCCGCTGTGCCCAGGACGCCTCAAAAGCTCCAATCGGGAGCTCCCCCATCTCAAATTGAGGATCATAGTCTGTACCATCATCCGGAGTCCAGTTAGTATCAATAGTCCATCCGTGTTCAGCAGCCCGCTCACGCATAGCCCAAGCCAAAAATGGCTGTGTGGATACATTGTTTTCTTCATTCCAGTCGAGCGCCCGTTGTTCGTTATACTTCAGGTTGTTCGTGATTTCAACAAACCTCCTGTCAGTACCATCTGGTACAGAATCAAGCACATGAGGGAAGACAGCGCAATCGCCATTCAGGGTGTCTCCCAACTGCCTGTAGCTGACATAGTCACCACCCCAATAGTATACAGTATCAGCTCCATCCATCTTCGTACGTTCACCCACATAACCTCTTAAGTGGGTATTGAAAAAGATGCTGTTCTGTACCCTGTAGCCATCGGTTTTACTCTTGTGAAAAGTCTCGCCAAAGGTGTTGACATAGGTGCAGTGGTCGGCGTGCTGCCAGCCATAAGGACCTGAACTTCCGGTTAGCATCATACGGCCACCCACAAAATAGGTACAGTTATAGGTGTGGTTTGTCAAGCTGTCCCCCTTATACATAGGTCCGGCCATACCACCATAATTGTCCCAGCCGGTGGTGCTGATATTAAAATGGATGTTGTCATGGAGGACCCAGTTAGTACCCGGGAATTCATTGGTCTCAAACCACCTTCTGCAACCCTGCAAAATACAGCCGTGTGCTTCCATGTTATGAAATCCCTCAGAAATTCCAACGACACATTCAATTTGCTTATTGTCATAGGTAAAACCTATAAATCCAAGGTCTATTAAGGTAAGGTCTGCTGCTGCCAGGATCATATAGAAAGCATCTTCCGTACCGGGATCTGCAGCTCCCTGTATCACGGCAGGAGGATCTGCACCATCCAGGGTATAGGGTTGTCCCATAATTACAGTTGGTTGCGTGATCTCTATCGGCGAGCTTACCACATACGTTTTCCCCTTTTGCAGGATCAGTGTATCCCCGGGATTAGCTGCCATTGCAGCTTGGATAGTGTTAGCTCCGGGATCAACAATCACTGATGATTGTGCAGTGGCCATAGTGCCGGTCAGCATCCAGATACCAATTGCCAGCATCAGGCTCTTTGTTGCTGATTGTAAAATTCTTCTCATTTTTAGTAGATTTTAATGAATAAACTATGTTGTAAATCAAAATTATAACTGCTCTTTGTCACACACCTCCTTTCTTAGATATGATCGTATGTTATTGGTTATTTATTATTGGTTATTTTTTTAAAACTTGTATCTGACACCAATATCGCCGGAGACTCCATACACCTCCTCACTCTTGATTTTCTCGGGATGGTAGGTCATGATCACACGGTCCGTGTTATTGGTCATGTTATTAATATTCAGGTAGAACATGAGTCCCGGCACCTTTTTAAGCTTTTGGGAGAGCTGCATATCCAGCCTCAGCAGTGCATCCTTGTCCTCATCTAAAGATATTTGGCTGGCCTGTGCTTCGGTAATGGTATTATCCTGGTAATAGGCAGAGATCCTGCCTGAAAAACCTCCCAGTTCATAGCCCAGCGCCACATTGGCGATCATGTCGGGCATCCCGAGGATGGTGTTCACCCTGCTGTCGTGCTGCCCTACGTTTATTATATAGGGCGGTACATCAAGATACTCTTTATAGAAGCTATAGAACGGGTACCTGGTCTCCGACTGCATGTAGGTCAGGTTCATGTTCAGCAAAATGCCGCTAAAAGGCCCGGGGAGGAACGAAAAGTGCGTCTGCCAGTCAACCTCCACTCCCTGCACATAACCCGGCCATTGGTTGTTCACCGGTTGTTTGTATTCTTTACCTTCATAAACCGGATCGAGTCCGTACTCTTCTTCCGCATCAATAATCGTCCTTTGGTAGTCCAGCACCTGATCGGTCAGCTTCTTGTAGAACGCCCCGATGGTGAAGAGACCGGTCTTACCGGTGTAGAAGGAGAAATGGATATCGTAGTTGTAATTGGTCTGTGGTTTCAGGTTGGGATTTCCCAAAGTCTGTGTAAGGTCTCTTGCCCTCCAATACTTGGAGCTCATCTGGCTGAAACCCGGTCGGGTTAATGTTTTGGTAGCTGCCAGGCGGATATCAAACCACTTGGCCGGTTTGATCTTCAGATGAACCATCGGGAAGAAATCCTCACTGATACTGCCTGCTATGGTATCCCCGATCTGGCCCTGAGTTTCATAAGGCCCATAGCCCTCACCCTGTACAAACCATCTGGCGGTGGTATTGTACTCATATTTTTCATACCGCACCCCGGGCATAAAGGTGATGAACTCTCCAATGTCGATTCCAGCCATGATATAAGCGGCATAATTTCGCTGGGTGTTGGTATAGTCATCTTTATCAGGGCTCATATATCCATGTAACATATCATCACACACATCCAACACATACTCCAGCTTGTCAAAGTCATGATGGAACCAGTGCTGAGCACCCAGCAGGGAGAAATCATGCGCATATGGTTCGACCGCAAAAGGTAAAATGCCAAACTCAGTTCCTGGCGTATATTGCCATCCGAAATCGGGCAGCCTTGCAATGGCAGTATCCCCTAACATCTCCCCGGAGTGGCGACCGAAACTTGAGCCTCTAGACCAATAATCATATCCGCGTTTCATATCACGCACCTTCCCCCCGAACTTCACATATCCGTCGATCTTGCTGCCCAAACGAAAAGGAACTTCCACATCCAGCCTGGCAGCCAGCTCTTTTGAATATAACTCTGACCGGCCATATCTGGGGCTGCTGATCTCTGTAAAATCCACATCATGGTTGGCATTACCTATATATTCACTGATGGTGGTGCTGCTGTCAACACCAACAGCTCCCATATTATTTCCTGATGGGTTTGAGCCACTTATAGAGAGGCTTTCCGGCATTTCATCTTTTAGGCTTGACATGGAAACGCCCCACTCCACTTTCGCACCCCAAAGGGTGTGTTCTCCACCAACTCCTTGTAGAAAATTGCTGATAACCTTCTGAGAACGGTCTGAACTATAAGAAGTGGAAGACTGTCCATAGTTGTTGCCATACGAGATACTTTCTGAATTACGCTGATTGAGCCACAACTGGTAAAAGAGCTTGCCGCTCTTCAACCGGTAATCGGTATAGAGAGTGGTCCCGTAACGCTGGTTCACATTTTCGATACGGCTCAGGCCAACACCAGTGAGCTCAATTTCCTTTATATCTTCGGATCCAACTTCTGCAGCTTTAAGGCCAAAGTCGTATTTTGCAGATAATATATCCCTGCCCCGGTCCTTCCGGTCGTAGTCCAGGAGCAGCATCACCCCCAGCCTGTCGTTGAAAAAACGGTTGCTCAGCAGAAGGGAAACATCATGATTCTTGAAGGATTTAGTAAACCCGTTATAACCGGTACGGACCTCAATATCCTTCCGGAACCCGGGCAGCGCCTCACGCATCTTGAACGTAACATTACCTCCAAGCACATCGGCATCCTGGTCGGCCATAAAGGCTTTATGCAGTTCGATGCTCCCTATCATACGGGGGGAGATTGAAGAGAGTCCGCCATCCAGGCGCATCCCGTTCACAAACATGGTGTTGGCGCCGACCCCCCTGATCTTAATGTCGGTAGCCTCTCCACCGTTCCTGATCACCGAAACACCCGGGAGGCGCGCCAGCGCTTCAGCAGCATTGGCATCGGGAAGCTCCCGGATCTTCTGTTCCGAAACCACATTTTTTATGTTCCTGGATGCGATCTGGGTGTTGATGGCTCTGGCCTGTCCCCGGGCCATAGCGGTGACAACTACCTCCTCGCCCATGATGGAGGTGACAGTCAGACGGAAATCAGTATTGGTCTCCGCTCCGGCCGATACCTGCACAGTTGCCTGACTATCGGAATACCCTACGAAAGTTACCCTGAGCTCATAAGTGCCGGGGGGTACATTCTTTATAGAATAGAAACCTTCCTCATCCGAGATCGCACCAATGGAAGTACCCATCAATTGAACATTGGCATAGGCCACCGGCTCACCTGTCTCATCATTGATATGTCCCTGGACCTCGCCATTTTTCTGGGCAGTCAGCAGGGTGGAGATCAGGATCAATGCAAGTGTAATCAGTCCTTTCAGATTAGTTTTCATGATTATTCGGGTGTAAGATTAGTCCAATACTACATTTGACTTCAATTCATCCATAAAGGATGCTTGAATTTTCTAATGGAGGGTTACACAAGAAAAAACATGTTCTACTAAAAAGACTGTGAACATTAGTGAGTGCTGCAAATTAATAATCGGTGGGGTTTAATTGCACACTAATGTTCCACGAATCCACCGAAATATATATATTTATTTTTACAATATTGTACTCGAGCATAGTTTTTGCCGGATCAACGCATATTAAATATCTGAATTAGATATGATGATTGGGGTCACAGAACTTCTATTATTGAAGCACGTCGGGAGACAAAAAAACAGGGTTACCCGGACCTATTCGTTGTGCAGGGCGATGGCGGGATTGGTGCGGGCTGCCTTTAGTGATGTGATGGTCACTGTAACCATGGCAATGATGATGGCCAATAGTGCTGCAGAGATAAAAAGGATGGGCTGAAATCCCACATTATATGGGAAATCCCTTAACCAGTCCTGCATCATATAGTATGCAACAGGCATGGCAATGAGAATTGATATTCCCACGGCGTATACCACACTTTTGGTAATGACCGAAACGATATTTGCTTCGGTGGCACCCATCACCTTACGGATTCCGATTTCCCTCATTCTCTTTTGTGAGTTATAGAGTGTGAGTCCAAAGAGTCCAAGCGAGGCGATAAAGATAGCCAGGATGGAAAAGATCATGGTCACTGCACCGGTACGTTTCTCTTCTGCATAATAGGTTTCCAATTCTTCATCCAGGAAGAAATATTGCAGGGGCTGGTCATCTGTAAATTCCTGCCACTTCTCATCAATGTGGTTTAATCCGGCTTCAATGTTCCCTTTGCCTGGCGCTAACCTTACGGTTAGATAACCAGCCCAGTCCCAACTTTTGGGCTTGAGTTTTACGATCTGTGCCCCCACCTCATGCTTCAACGTAAGGAAGTGGTAATCTTTCATCACCCCAATGATCTTCAACTCCTCCCTATCATCCCCTTCGCCACCCTGAATGATGCTCTGACTCAGGGGGTCCTCCAGGTTGTATTTTCTGACTGCTGCCTCATTTACCAGGCATGCTGCAGAGTCTGTGGCAAAATCTTCAGAAAAGTATCTGCTGTCAGGTGTGGCCAGTCCAAACCGGTAAGTCTCCATAAAATCTTCATCGGCCCAAAAGGTAAAGAACAACACCGCTTCTTCCGGTGGTCTGCCCTTGATCCCATGCGCATTGTTGTTATTGGGCGCCCCCAGATAAGCCGTTGAGTTAGTGGCAGCAACAATTGAACTATGGTTTGTGAGCTCCTCCTTGAAGGTCTGAATCTGTCGACCCAGTGGGTGGATGCGCTCCATGACCACCAGTTGTTCTTTGTCAAATCCCAGCTCCTTGTGGGTCATAAAACGGAACTGCCAATAAATGACAAGCGTCCCCGCAATGATAATGATCGAAATTGAGAACTGAATAATCACCAGGGCATTTCGTAGCCAGGTTGTCCCATTTTTGGTGCTTGCATTTCCCTTCAGGGCAAAGATCGGTTTGAAGGAGGCCAGTACAATGGAAGGGTAGCTTCCGCTCAACAATCCAACCAAAATTGCAAGAATGATAAAGGATGGGATCATATACCAGCTGAATATGTCACCAAAGAGAAGGTTCAGTCCCACCAGATTGTTAAAGGGATTTAGCAGGACCATCACCAACATAAGCGCAATCACAAGTGAAATCAGACTCAGAAAGACACTTTCAAACAGGAACTGCCTGATAAGTTGCCTTCGGCCTGAGCCCACCACCTTTCGCAGGCTCACCTCCTTGGCCCTGCTCAGTGAACGTGCTGTGCTCAGATTCATAAAATTGATGGAAGCGATGATGAGTACAAAAAAAGCGATGACTCCGAAAATGACCAGGTAAGTACGGTTTCCAATGGGACGAAAACCAATATCACTGGGCACTTCGATTTCCGTATCCAGATGAATCTTCAGAAGGGGCTGAGTGAAAACACCATATTTCCCTCCGGCCTCCGTAAACTCTTCAGGGGAAATCCCCATAAATTGCTCAAGCTGTGGACGGATGTTCTCCAGCAAAGAAGCATTGATCTGATCATCCAGTGCTAACTGGTCAGCCCCTGGCCGCACCAGGATGTAGGTCTGCATATGGTTGTTGAACCAGCTGGTCCTTCTACTGGATTCATAGGTGGAGTAAGAACAGATAAAATCGTAAATATAATGTGATGTCCTGGGAGGATCTTCCACCACACCGGTGACACGGTAAAGGGTGGAATCGTCGTTCATGGCAATGGACTTCCCCATGGGATCCCCTTCAGGAAAATACTGGACTACCTTGGACTCGGACAAGAGAATTGTGTTAGGTTCGTCAAGGCAGGTGGAAGGGTCTCCCTCCAACAGACCAATGGTGAACACCTCAAAGAAGGTGGAATCGGCATACATGATGCGATCTTCCAGGAATTTATTGGCCGGATCCACCCACATGAGCCGGTTGTTGGCGAAATCCATCCTGCAGAACCTCTCAATCTCAGGAATCTCTTCATGGAATGTGGGTCCGAATATGGGACTGTTCCATGCACCTTTAAACTCCTCCCCTGCCATCTTTCCGTCCAGGTATAACCTGTAAATATCGGCCGAACGTTCATGAAAACGGTCATAGCTGGTTTCACTGATAATATAGAGGATAATGAAAATGGCACTGGCCAGCCCGATGGCCAGTCCCGATATATTGATGATATTAAATGCTCTGTTTTTGCTGATGCTCCGGATGGTGACTCTTAAGAAATTCTTCCACATATGTTTTAGGTTTATATCATATATCCAGAAATAGTGCCAAAGGGTGTCGTTCGCTGATTATCTGATATTTAAATGGCACTCGTCTCTGTTAAATAGCCCAATTCCGAACGATGGTGTACGAAAATGAACATTGGAATTTTCAACCCTTTTGCATTATCTTGGTTATCTTATATAGGACGAAGAACAGATAATAATAGTTACTATGAAAAACCATACAGTTACCAGAAGAGAGTTTGTGAAACTTTCAGCAGCTGCTGCTGCAGGAGTTACCGTACTGCCTGGATTCCGGTTCGGACTGGACCAGCTTCCAACCCCAATGACCCGGCCATTTGGAAAGATCGGATTTGAAGTGACCACCCTGGGACTCGGGGGACAGGCCTCCTTGCAGTGGACTCCGGAGGATGTGGACCCTGTACCCATCATCCTGAAAGCTTTTAAGATGGGGATCAATTACTTTGATACCTCGAACCTTTATGCGGACAGCCAACTCAATTTTGGCAAGGCGTTCCGGAAATTGAACCTTATTCCGGGGGAGCCGGGGTATGATAAGAAACTACGTGATTCTATTTTTTTAACCACCAAAACCCATATCCGCTGGGGCAAACCGGGATTTCCGGAACTGGAGAATGTGAACAACTGGACCCAGGGGGAGCATGGCGGAGGCGCCATTGCCGATCTGAAACGATCACTTTCACAGATGTTTGGTGACGGGAAAGGAGATTACCCCGAAGGATCCTATGTGAATATGGTGCTGACCCATAACCTGAATTTTGTAGAAGAGGTGGAGATCATGTACAAAGGGCTGGAGACACCCCTGAAAAAGGAGGAGAATTTTGGTGTGCTGGTGGCGCTCAGGGACTATCGGGATGGAACCAACCATACCGGATTAAACCCAAAAAAGGAGAAATTGATCAGGCACATCGGACTTTCCGGCCATATCAACTCTCCTGCCATGATGAATATGATCCAGCGTGACAAGTGGGATATCCTGGAGGGCATGCTGGTGGCTATTAATTCCAACGATAAACTCTACCTGAACCACCAGCACAATGTGATCCCGGTGGCACAGGCTAAAAACATGGGGATCATTGCCATGAAGGTATTTGCCGATGGGGCCATGTATTCTAAATATGCCGACTGGACAAGAGATTCAGAGGGTGTGGTAAGGACGGTAGGCACCAGGGAGCTTCCCAGCAAACCGCTGGTGGAATATGCGTTAAGCACCTCCGGGATCCATACCGCCATTATCGGGATCGGCCAGATTTCCGATGACCAGCTGAAATGCCAGCTGGTACAGAACTACTATGCTGCCCAGATCAAACCCGACGGATTGAGCGAAAGAAGACGGTTGGAGATCGAAAAGAGCACCAGATCTGTCAAAGAGGGAAAGACCAACTATTTCCAGCTTCCCCATCGCGGACTCACCCCTCCCCGAAATGTGCAAATCAGTGGAAAGAAGAAGGTGGAGATCACCTGGGACACAGCCTATGCGGCCGATGCCCCACTGTCCCATTATGAAGTCAACAGAGATGGGAAGAGGGTGGGCACCGTGAAGCACCAGCCTCAAATATCCATGGATCCTTTCAGATTTAAGGACAACTCCAACGGAGGCTCCTATCAGGTAGTTACGGTAGATATGGCTGGCAACAGGTCGGAAAGTGATACACTGAATGGTTAGGTTCTGGATTTTTCAAATCCTTTTCTTTCCATCTTGCCCCACTTGTTTCTATTGAAAAGTTTGTCAAGGTTCCCTTTGATCGACATCAGCATGACAAGCGGATGGTAGAATATGGGCTCCAGAAATGCAGTACCGATCAGTCTGAACACATCCCTTCGCCTCTCATATTTATGAAAGGTGACCTCTTCGAACAGCACGGACCAGATGGAGAGAGAGACTGCAAAAAAGTAGACAAATCCGAGAAGCAGCAAGAAAAATGGCCAGTTGAGTTTCCCCATGATCACCAGGAAGATAAACCACAGGATCCCCAGGAATTCAATGATGGGGGCCAGGTACTCAAACATCAGCCAGTAGGGATATCCCAGCATTCCCAGTTTTCCATACTTTCGGTTGAACAGCAGTTTTCTGTGAATGAACAGCGTTTCCAGGGTCCCCCGGGTCCATCGGCTGCGCTGTCTTGCCAGTACTTTCAAAGTGGACGGCACCTCTGTCCAACAGAGCGGATCTGGTATATAAACCACATCATAGCTCATGTCATTATCAACCATATATCTTCTCATACGCACCACCAGCTCCATATCTTCCCCCACTGTATCGGTCCTGTAACCGCCTGATTGGATGATGATTTCACGGTCAAACATCCCAAGTGCACCAGAGATAAGTAACAGACCATCCAACTCGCTCCATGCCATCCGGCCCATCAGGAATGCTCTGGTATATTCCATGACCTGTGCCCTTGGCAAAAACTTCTTAGGAAGGTGTACCTTTTTAATATGTCCTCCCGATATCTCACACGAATTGGCGATGCGGATCACCCCACCTGCACCGATCACTTTTTTGTCCTTGGACTCGGTAAAAGGCTTTACCAGTTTAAGCAGGGCATCCGGTTCCATGATGGAGTCAGCATCGATGCTCACCACGAGTTTGTTCTTGGAGACATTGAGGCCGGCATTCAGTGAATCGGCTTTCCCTCCATTCACTTTGTCGATCACAGTCAGCTTTTTAAACGATCTGTTCTGTGATTTATACACCCCGCGTATACGTTTGCAGGGCAACCGGTAATCGAAGTAGTAGTTGACCTTTTCC
Organism: Bacteroidota bacterium; assembly: GCA_039714655.1. Classification (GTDB taxonomy): domain Bacteria; phylum Bacteroidota; class Bacteroidia; order Bacteroidales. The sequence continues at coordinate 51,864 of JBDLIX010000009.1, read as the reverse complement.
AACTCATAGGTTTCGATCATCTTCTCAAGGGAATCATCAGAACTTCCATCGTTCACCACAATCACCTCGTAATTGTTGTAATAGAGCGAGAGCAGGGTTCTGATATTGTCAAGGATGGTACGGCTTTCATTAAAAGCAGGAGCGATCACCGAGAGGGTTGGGGCCAACGGAGAAGAGACGATGGAGTTGTAGTCCACATAACTATTCTTTCTCAGGTACTTCCGGAGGGAGACCGCCGAAAAAATCGTAAGCAACAAATAGGTACTAAATATCAATGCAGTAATGATAAACACTGCATGAAACAACAAAAACTTCAATATGTCCACAAATCCACTCATGATTAATAGATCCGGCCGTCCAAAACGTGCCTGATAATGATCTGATAGTTTTTATATTCTGATTTTGACTTCATCAACTTAATAAGCATTGAAATACCTGGTTCATCGGTATTCTCCATGGCCTTGGTAGCAAGAATCTGCAGCTGAACATCCTCTTCCTCATCCAGAACCGTTTTCAGAAATCTTAAATGCCGCGCGTCAGGGATCCTTGCAAAGGTGTTTAATATTTCCAGTTTGTTCTTACTGGATTCCCCTTCAAACACTTTTTTCATGGCAGGAAGTGAACTTTTCAGCTTGATATCTCCAGATACCTTATATGCCGCCCGGCGCACCTCGTCATTCTCATGTTCAAATAGCCTGATTACGGCCCATCCGGCTCCCTTCTGTTTGAACCAGGAGACCATCTCCAGTGCAAAAATGAGCACACTGATGTTTTCCGACTCGAACCATTGTTTGAAATCCGGCACATTAAGGTCGTTCTGGATTAAAAGTTCATGAAGGGTAATCTGCTCCCAAATGGCCAGGGGTTTTTCCATAAAGTGCAAAAAGTGGTATGGATTGTCGTCCGACAAACTGACCAGGGCAATCTGGGCCTCCATCCTCAATATCTCGTTGCTGGAGTTAATGCTTTCTAAAATCTTCTCATTTGCTTCCCTGATGTTCATAAAGGCCAGTTCCCTGAATCCCTTCACATTCTCATGCCATTTCCTGCTGTAAGCTTTTGCAAGAGAGTCTTTCTTCAAACCCAGCAGCAGGTATAGCTTTTTAATGACCTCTTTGATCTCTCCCTTCAGGTTGATGCTCAGATCGATCATCTGATCGATCAGGATCTGGCGGTTAAATTTATTGGAAGCGATCCTCTCCAGATCCGTAAATGCCTGATCCCGTTTATCCTCCTCAAAGAGATAGTCCATCAATTTCTGTTGGTACTCCTCTTTCAGGTACTCTTTCAGTTGTTGTTCCCGCTTCATTCTGCCCCTGTTCAGCAGAATAATGATCAGCAGCGTAATCAGTGTCACAATCGAATAGAGGATCACCACATACAGGATGGTAATGAAAAGGGCTGATTTGTCAAATTTCACCAGGATCCGGGCCGTATAACGGTCCAGGAAACTCTCCTCCTGAATAGGGTCATCGGTTTGGATCATCTCTGTGGAATCCTGTTCTTCGGGGGAGACAGGGAGCTGTGCTGAGATAAAAATCCAACTCATGGAGACCAGGATCCAGGGCAGAAAAAGGATCAGATATGTTCTTAAACGCTTCACTTCATTAATCGGATGTAAAATCCTGCCCTCAGGTCAATGCGATGACGGGACTCACCAACAGCAAACTCTTCATAGGAGTATCCGGTCATGACACTAAACCGTAGATTGTGCCTGATCCGTTTCGAGAATTCCACCCGGGCTGACATTGCATTCAGCCTCTCCAGATCCGACACTACAAGTAGAGGCTCGTCGGGAGCAGTACCATATCCCAGGGTAAGTGTGAGGGAATTGAATTTATCTTTAAAATATCTTCGCGCACTCAGATAATAGGATCCTGAAACTCCATAATCTTTAAAAAAGAGATAACTCCTGAAAGAGAACCAGTAATCACCAGCATATTTCTCTTCAGAAATTGTCAGGAAGGTAAAGTGTTGGTCCCAGTAGAAATAACGCAGTCCGACCGACAGTGCAAAACTTTTCGGAAGAACCTGCCAGATTTCTGCTGCAGCCCTGTGTCCGGGAAGATAATTGACCTCACCATTTGGCGAGAAACCGTAACCCAGCATGGCATAGTTTTTCTTCCCAAGGTTCAAATAAGCATCCAGGTTCACCTGGAGGTCTGTGGAAGGATTGTCAACCCCTGCATGATACCCGACATTCACATAGGGAGAGAGGGTTCCCATCTTTAATGGTATATTTCCTCCTGCAGTCAACATATGCCAGTTTCGCACATAGGGTTTGCTGAAATGGTCATATGAATAGAGCAGAAAAAGCTCAGGCAGATCCTGTTTTGCACCTTGCTGATATTTGGCCAGCAACTGCTTCTCCCTGATTGCCGGGGAGTCTGGCTTAAGCTCAAGGGCATGGGTAGCGTATACTTCAAGTTTAGCCCAGTCGTTCTCCCAGTATGCCAGATCCACAAGGGTTTCATGTGCTTCGAAAAGATCAGGCTCTTTTGACAGGACATCTTCTAGGATCATATATGCTGAATCGTACCTGGCTTCCCATCCATAAACCCTGGCCAGGTAGAGTGCAACATCAAAATAGTCCGGGTTCTCTTCCAGGATCCTGTGACCAATTGATTTCGCGGCAGAGTAATGGTTCTCATCCGCATACTCTCTCATCAATGCAAACCCTGCTTCAGGAGTCTTATAGGCTTCCTGTAATTCCTGCGCTGTTAATTGATTTAGAAAAACAGCTAGAAAAATGGTCAGTGAAGCGTAGTTGCGCATGGATCAAACTATTTAACTGTAGTAACGGATTGAACCATGTTAAGCAAGACCTCAGGATCAAAAGGTTTGGTCAGGTACCCGCTGGCTCCAAGTTCCTTTGCGTGATCTTTTGTTTCATCCAGCGTAATTCCTGAAATGATAATCACAGGGATCTTCACTTCCATTTTGGTATTCACATAGCGTACCAACTCAAGCCCTTTTGTAAAGGGCATATTGATATCAGTAATCACCAGGTCGATTTCTTCATTATCAAGAAGTTCGATGCCCCGATCCCCATCGGCAGCCTCCAATACTTCAAAACCGGACCTGGAAAGAGAGAAAGCAATGGTTTTTAGGGCAATTGGATTATCTTCACAAACAAGTATTTTCATCAATTAGAAGGTTACAGTCATATAATTATGGGATGATCACCTGGCGAATTTCCTTTTCATAGCTAATGTAAGAAAATTGACCCAGCAACCCTGATTAAATTTTCAACCGGTTATCCCTGATCCCTGATCAGCAGCTCAATATTCTGGACGCCCCGCTGTTCCAAAATCAACTCTTTGTTGATCATGACCCTGTCGATTGTGGACTGATCGAAGTACCGAATGGTGACAAGTTCCAACCCCGTCTGGTGAGCCACCTTATACTTCTCCTCCAGTTCATCCACTACCAGCCTGAGTTTCCGCTTATCATTGTTTACGATAATTTTAAAACTGATGGCTGAATTTTGCATCAGGTTGATCTTCATCCCGTGTTTATTAAAGATTCCGAAAATCTCCTGCAGGTTATCCTCGTTGATAAAGGAAAAATCAAGCGGTGAGGTACGGATCAATACCTGATCCATTTTAAAAATAAAGGATGGAATCAGCTTGTCATAGGAGAGATTCCCCACAAGAGTCCCTGGTGCCTCCGGCTCCACAAAGGATTTTACATAGAGGTTAATGTTTTTATTCTGGAGTGGTTTTATGGTTTTCGGATGAATGACACTGGTCCCAAAATAGGCAAGTTCGATGGCATCCAGGTATGAAAGCTTCTCCAGTAATATGGTATCATCGAAATATTTGGGATCGGCATTTAGCACCCCTGGTACATCTTTCCAGATGGTGACACTTTTTGCCTTCAGCATATAGGCCAGAATGGCTGCTGTGTAATCCGATCCTTCCCTTCCCAGGGAGGTGGTCTGGTCGTTGATGGTGGAAGCCAGGAAGCCCTGGGTTATCAGGATCCGCTCTCCATTGAAGGCAAAGTGCTCATTGACCAGGCGGGAAGAGAGTTCCCAGTCCACACGCGCTTCACGCCAGTTGTTGTCGGTTTTAAGTGCCCGGCGGATATCCATCCACCTGGTTGCAACTCCCGACTGATTCAGGAAATGGCTGATGATGGTGGTGGAGAGCAACTCCCCAAAGCAGATCAACTGGTCGTAATCGTAGTCATAATTGAGCGTGGGATCTTTGGTTAGCCTGTGGGCCAGATCCTCAAATATCTCGTTCACATCAGTAAAAACCTGGTGTTCTTTATCTTCAAAGAGTCCATTCACGATTTCCAGATGATAGGAGTTTAGCATCTTATACTCCTCTTTGAGCTCTTCCTCTCTTTTACCTGCATAGCATTCGATGATCCGTTCAAGGGAATTGGTGGTTTTCCCCATGGCAGAAACCACCACCACAATCTCTTCCTTCTGGAAACGTTGAAGTATTTCAACAATGTTCCTCACAGCATCTGTACTTTTAACAGAAGCGCCACCAAATTTAAATACAAACATTCTTATACCGTTTTAATTCGTAAATTGAGGGTCAAAATTAACAATAGCAAAGATCTAAAAAAAACAGATGAAGGTAATTATCAGTTTTGCTACCTACCAGGTAGAGGCAGAATTGTATGATACGCCCACAGGACGGTCCATATATGAAGGCCTGCCCATTCAAAGGAATGTAAACCGCTGGGGCGATGAAATCTATTTCGAAATCCCTGTTCATTCGACCCTGGAGGAAGAGGCAAAGGCAGAGGTCTCTGTGGGGGAGTTGGCCTACTGGCCCAACATGCCTGCTTTCTGCATTTTCTTTGGTCCAACACCGGTCAGCACAGGAGAAACACCCGTAGCTGCCAGCCCTGTAAATGTGTTCGGGAGACTTTTAAAGATCAATTTAGAAGAGCTCCGACGGATCCCTGATGGTGAGAATGTGGTTGTAGAGCGAGCCGGTTAAAACCCGAGGCTGATCATCCGTGCAATCCGTTCGCCGCTTCTTTTCAGTAGCCCTTCGGCATGCCTGATTGCAAAATCCAGATCAGATGGTTTCTCCTGGATGGGTAGAATCAGATTAAATCCCATCTGGTATAACACCTCAGCCCCCTCCTCAAGGGTTCCGGCAACTCCTATCACCGGTTTCCCATGTTTTTGTGCCAGTTGAGCCACACCAAAGGGAGTCTTCCCGAACTGGGTCTGACCGTCCATTTTTCCCTCCCCGGTGATCACCAGGTCGGCCTGCATAATTTTCTCTTCAAGACCCACTGTTTCCGCAATCATATTGAAACCCTTCATCAACTTTGCTCCCAGAAAAGCCATCAATCCGGCTCCCAATCCACCTGCAGCACCTGCACCGGGCACATGCGTTATCTCTTTTCCCAGTTGTTGTTGAATAAGAACAGCAAAATGTTCCAGGTTACGGTCCAGTTTTTTCACCATCTCTCCGTCAGCTCCCTTCTGTGGCCCATAAATAGCCGAAGCACCATTTGAACCGGTGAGCGGATTGGAAACATCACAGGCAACCAGGATCTCAGTTTCTGCTATCCTGGGATCCAGACCCTCCATCTGGATTCTTTCCACCTCACCCAGTGCTCCTCCTCCGGGCGCAGGTGTGATACATGCAAGACCGGAAAACTTTACGCCCAAAGCTTCTGCCATTCCAGCTCCTCCATCATTGGTGGCACTGCCTCCAATCCCCATTAAGAGCTTATTACACCCCCTGTCCAAGGCATCTTTTATCAGTTGACCAGTGCCAAAAGTTGAAGTCACACTGGGATCTCTTTCTCCAGGTTTTAACAGCTCAATCCCCGAAGCAGCTGCCATTTCAATAACGGCAGTGGAACCATCTCCGGTGATCCCATAAAACGAAGTGATCTCGCGCATCAACGGATCTTTCACAACACACTCAATCAGTTTCCCACCGGTGGCATCAATGACCGACTCCACAGTTCCCTCCCCACCATCAGCCATGGGTGCAATCCGGAAATCCGCCTTTGGGAGGATTTTCTTCATTCCCGCTTCAATTGCCATGGCCACTTGCCTGGCACTCATGCAATCCTTAAATGCATCAGGAGCTATTAAAATTTTCATGTTATTTTTAAAAGAAATGAGCAATAAAAATAATATAATCACAATAGATCTAAATATTTTAAATACTTTAATCTTGTCAACTAAACATTACACATAATGTCTGTAGGAGTCCTCGCCCTGATCGCCTCACTGCCCATTGTCTCTATTTTTCTCTTTATGGTTGGATTCCGATGGCCTGCCACCAAAGCCATGCCTGTGGCTTTTGCCATCGCCCTGATCCTTGCCCTTGTGGTGTGGAAAACTCCTGTCAACTGGATTCTCGCCTCTTCCATCAATGGCCTTGTGATCGCTTTTAAGATCCTTTTCATTGTATTCGGAGCACTGCTGGTCCTTTTCACCATGCGTGAAAGTGGAGCCATTGAAGCCATTAACAGGGGATTTACCTCAATCTCTACCGATAAAAGGGTTCAGGCTATCATCATTGCCTGGTTGTTTGGAGGGTTTATTGAAGGATCGGCCGGCTTTGGCACACCAGCAGCACTGGCCGCGCCCCTCTTACTTTCCCTGGGTTTCCCGGCTCTTGCTGCAGTGATGGTGGCACTGATTGCCAATGTGACACCGGTCTCTTTCGGTGCAGTGGGGACATCCACCCTTATCGGGGTTGGGTCATCTTTGGATATCCCGTCCATACAGCAGTTCATTACTGAATCGGGATTGACCTACTCGGAGTATATCCATCAGATCGGGATCTGGACAGCGGTGCAACATGCCTTACCCGGCCTGATCCTTCCCCTGATCATGGTGGCCATGATGACCCGCTTTTTCGGGGAGAGAAGAAGTATACGAGAGGGGCTGGCCATCTGGCCCTATGCGCTGTTTGCCGGGTTCTGTTTTGTGGGACCCTACCTGCTGGTTGCCATCTTTCTGGGACCGGAATTTCCCAGTTTGCTGGGCGGACTCCTGGGTCTGGCTATCCTGATTCCAGCCACAAAAGCCGGATTCCTGGTACCGAAGAGGAGCTGGGATTTTCCTGAGAAAAGCTCCTGGGAGAAAAACTGGGTGGGTTCCATTACCATGGAGAGTCAGGCGGGTAATGGAAAAATCTCCGTGTTGAAAGCGTGGATACCTTATGTGATCATTGGATTGTTGCTGGTCATTACACGGGTCAGATCCCTCCCTTTCGGCAACTGGATAAAATCGGCCAGCATTGAATATTCTGACCTCCTGGGAACCACCGTAAGTGGCACCATCGATCCCCTTTACAATCCTGGCATAATGCCATTTATTCTGGTTGCCCTGTTGTGCATCCCCCTGTTCGGTATGAAGGGTAAACAGGTGGGGGCATCATGGTCAGAGGCGGTCAGAAGGATTAAGAATCCGCTTATCGCACTGGTATTTGCCGTACCCATGGTGCGGATCATGATGCAATCCGGTAACAACCCGGAGGGGATTATCGGGATGCCAATAGCCATGGCCACTGCCATGACCACTCTGTTTCAGGGAGCCTGGCCATTGGTGGACTCATTTATAGGAGCCCTGGGATCATTTATGGCCGGATCCAATACCGTATCCAACATGTTGTTTTCACTCTTCCAGTTTTCCATAGCAGACCAGCTTGGGATTTCCACCATTTTAATTGTGAGTCTGCAAAATATCGGAGGAGCCATGGGCAACATGATCTGTGTACATAATGTAATTGCAGCATGTGCCACGGTGGGACTTGTGGGTGTGGAAGGCCTGCTGATTAAACGGAACCTGATTCCCATGGCCATTGTTGGAGGGATTGTAGGTATCATAGGATTGATTCTGGTTTATACGATAGGTTCGGGGATTATATAATCAACATTTGAGATGAAAGTAACCCTGGCATACGGAAAGAGCGCTCTTCGGGTCAACATACCGGATGAACACAAGATGGATGTAATTGTACCCCGGTACGTGAAAGGAGTACCCGATGAACAGGATGCAGTGTCAAAGGCACTCGCTGACCCCATCTGTCATAAAGCTTTGAAGGATGCGGTGAATCCGGATCAAAAGGTGGCCATTGTCTTCAGTGACATCACCAGAGCTACCCCCTATCATGTACTGGTTCCTCCACTGTTGAAATCGCTTAAACAGGTGCCTGACAGGAATATTACCTTTTTTTGCGCCACTGGAACACACCGCGTTGCTACCAGAAAGGAACTGAATACCATATTGGGCAAAGAGATCGTGGAGAGGTTCAGGATTGTGCAGAATGATGCTGCAAAGAGGGAGCAGTTTCAGTATGTGGGAACCACAAAGGCCGGAAACAGGATACTGCTCAACAAAGAGATCCTTGAGTATGACCTGCGCATTCTTACCGGATTTATCGAACCCCACTTCTTTGCAGGCTTTTCAGGCGGTGGCAAAGCATTGATGCCAGGCATGGCCCACTTGGATTCCATCCGCTATAACCACTCCATTCGCATGCTTGAAAATCCCATGGCCAGGTGGGGAAATACACACGGTAATCCATTGTGGGAAGATGTGATGGAAGCGGCTGAATTTGCCGCTCCTCTCTTTCTGCTGAATATTACGCTTAACAGGAATAAGGAGATCACCGGTGTATTTGCAGGTGAGCTTCGGGAAGCCCATAAAAGAGGGTGCATGTTTGTGAAGGAGACAGCCATGGTTCCCCTTGACCAACCATATGACATTGTAGTCACCAGCAATTCGGGTTACCCACTTGATCTGAATATATATCAGTCGGTAAAGGGGATGAGTGCCGCGGAACAGGTGGTAAAGAAAGGCGGTACCATTGTTATCGCTGCCGAGTGCTGGGATGGGATCCCCTCGGGAAGTGACTTTGAGAAAATCCTCATATCGGCCGGGAGTGTACCTGCTCTGATGGATTTTGTAAGAAAAAATGAAGCGGTGTATCAGGATACCTGGCAGGTATATTTTCAGGCCATGATTCAGGAAAAAACCACTGTGTATCTTTACAGTACACTTGATGATACTACAGTGGAGCGAGCCCTGCTGAAACCTGCAGGCAACCTGGATCAACTGTTGTTGAAACTGATTCAGCACCATGGAAAGGAGAGCCGGATCTGTGTGCTCCCTGAAGGGCCACTGACCATTCCTTACCTCAGCTCCTGATGTGCCTGATTTTTGCTATGTTTGCGCTGGCAGAAGATCATGAAAAACCCATATCCATCACATCCTCATTTTCCCGGATTAACGGAATCTCTCAGGGACTCTGCGTGTAAGATCCAGTATCTTGACGGACTTTCCGGCTCTTCCCGATCTACTCTGATCCATGCCTGTCTGAATGAATTGAAGGGACCACATCTGATCCTGTTTCAGAATAAGGAGGAGGCTGCCTATTTCTACACCGATCTTGTCACGCTGGACGGAACACCTGACAGGACCCTGTTCTTTCCCTCCTCCTATAAAAGATCGGTTCAGTACCAACAGACCGATGAAGCCAATATCATTACCCGGACCCAGACACTCAGACGCCTATCGGAGAGGAGGGTGGCAAGTTTTATCATCTCCTATGCCGAAGCCCTGGTGGAATCTGTGGTGACCCGGCGACAGCTGGGAGAGACCACCCTTGAAGTAAAACAGGGAGAGAAAATTGACATGGCTTTCCTGGAGGAAGTATTAGAGGCCTATGGGTTTCAACTGGTTGAGTTTGTGTATGAACCCGGTCAATACTCCATTAGGGGTGGAATTGTGGATCTGTTTTCCTATGCCTACAGTCACCCTTGTCGCATCGACTTCTTTGATGATGAAGTAGATTCTATCCGGATCTTCGATACAGACACCCAGCGATCCCTGGAGAGGATCAAAAAGGTAAACATCATTCCCAACATCCAATGGGAAAATGAGATGGGAGAGAAACGCATCTCATTTCTGGACTATATTCCTGCAGGGACTACCCTGTGGATGGACAATCCGGACCTGATCACCGACCTCATTCAATCCCTGTACGACCGAACAGATCTGGAGGCCGACGCAGAGGTAAAAATCGACAAAACCAAATTTCTTAAATCTGGCACTGAAATCAGAGCGAAGATGGGACAATTCGGACAGGTTATTTTCGGGATTGTCAATCAGGAAAAAGAGAATAGGTCCTGGCGTTTCAATACCTCTCCACAACCCGCCTTTCAAAAGAATTTTGAAATGCTCACCTCTCATATGAAGGAGCGCACCTCGGAAGGATATACCAATTATATCCTCTCCGATAATGAGAAACAGCTGGAGCGACTAAGCACCATCTTTGATGAGATTGATCCGGAGTTGCAGTACCAGGCTATCTCTCATACCATTCACGAGGGCTATGTGGATCACGACCTGCAGTTATCATTTTACACAGACCATCAAATCTTTGAACGGTACCACAAATTCAGATTCCATGACCGGTTCAGCAGGAAAGAGTCTGTTTCGGTCAAAGAATTGATTGGCCTCAATCCGGGCGATTATGTGGTCCATGTGGATCATGGTATCGGGATTTTTGGAGGACTGGAAAAGATCGATGTAAACGGGAAAATCCAGGAGGCCATTAAACTGGTGTACAAGGACCGTGATGTACTATACGTCAACATCCACTCCCTGCACCGCATCTCCAAATACAAGGGGAAGGAGACAGGACCACCCAAGATATATAAGCTTGGGACCGGTGCCTGGCAGAAGCTGAAAAACAATACCAAGAAGAAGGTACAGGACATTGCCCGGGAACTGATCCTGTTGTATGCCCGGAGAAAGGAGCAGAAAGGATTTGCATTTACGCAGGACACTTACTTGCAGCAAGAACTGGAATCTTCTTTTATTTATGAGGATACACCCGATCAATTAAAAGCAACCGCCGATGTGAAAACCGGGATGGAAGCGGAATTTCCCATGGATCGACTGGTATGCGGGGATGTGGGTTTCGGCAAAACCGAAGTTGCCATACGGGCAGCTTTTAAGGCAGTTACCGACAGCAAACAGGTGGCAATACTGGTCCCCACTACCGTTCTTGCTTTCCAGCACTACAATACCTTTAGAGATAGGCTAAAAGGATTCCCCTGCAATGTGGATTACCTGAGCAGGTTTCGAAGCTATGCAGATCAAAAGCAGATCGCTGCAAAACTTATGGAAGGGGGAATCGATATTATTATCGGAACCCATAAGCTTGTAGGTAAGGATATCGCTTTTAAGGACCTGGGATTACTCATCATTGATGAGGAACAGAAGTTCGGGGTAAGTGTGAAAGAGAAGCTGAAGCAGATGAAGCTGAATGTGGACACCCTCACCCTCACCGCCACACCCATTCCCAGAACCCTTCAATTCTCAATGATGGGATCCAGGGACCTCTCCATCATCAATACACCGCCACCTAACCGTCACCCTATCATTACCGAACTACATCCTTTCAATGAAGAGATCATCAAAGAGGCCATCGAATATGAAGTGAGTCGTGGCGGACAAGTATTCCTGATCCATAACAGAGTCCAAAATATCCTGGAAATCAAAGATATAGTGGACCGTCTTCTGCCCGATGTCCGGTCGGTGGTGGCTCATGGTCAGATGGAAGGGAAGAAGCTGGAATCGGTCATGCTTGATTTTATGCAGGGAGATTATGATGTATTGATTGCCACCACCATTGTCGAATCGGGATTGGACATTCCCAATGCCAACACAATAATTATCAACAACGGACACAACTTTGGACTGAGTGATCTGCACCAGCTCAGGGGACGGGTGGGCAGGTCCAACAAAAAGGCCTTCTGTTACATTTTTGCACCTCCGGTTACCCTCCTCTCTCAGGAAGCCAGAAGACGGCTGAAAGCTGTGGAAGAGTTTTCAGCATTGGGAAGTGGTTTTAACATTGCCTTGCAGGATCTGGATATCCGTGGTGCCGGCAACCTTCTGGGTGCGGAACAGAGTGGTTTTATTGCAGATATAGGTTTTGACACCTACAACAGGATCCTCAAAGAGGCCATCCTTGAACTAAAAGAGACCGAATTTAGCGATCTATATGAAAAACCAGAGGTGTCAACCTCAGAGAAAGAGGTGTTTTTGCCTGATTGTCACATCGATACAGATCTTGAGCTATTGTTTCCTGATAGCTATGTTTCTAACATCAGCGAACGGGTAGAACTCTACAGGAAACTTGATGCCATTGGCAACGAAAAGGCGATGGAGGAATTCCGTGAAATGGTCACCGACAGGTTTGGTCCATTGCCACCTCCATCGGAAGAATTATTGCAAGTTGTAGAGCTTAGATGGCTGGCCCAGCGAAGTGGTGTTGAAAAAATTGTGTTGAAAAAAAGCATATTGATCACGTATTTTGTAAACAATCCGGAATCACAATTTTACAGCTCTCAAAAGTTTAAAGAGGTGATCGGAAACATCCAGGCTAATCCGGGTATTTTCCGCATGCGGGAGGACCAGGATAAGCTTAGCCTGCGAAGTGACCAGGTAGATTCAGTACAGAAAGCATATCAAATATTGCAGAAACTGAGTAACGGATAGCACAGATGAACCTTGTTCTCGACCTTGGAAATAGTTTTGGAAAGATTGCTGTATGTGACGGAAATCAGGTGATTGAAGCGGCCACCTACGAGAAAATCACAAGCAGGGAGATTGCCTATTTTCATGCCCGCTATGCTGGGTTGAAAGGTGCAATTATCTCTTCAGTGGTGAATTACTCAAGAGAGATCATTGATTACCTGAGCAACCTCTACAGCACCTGTATCGAACTGGATCATTCCACTCCAATTCCCTTGGAAAACAAGTACCGAACTCCGGATACCCTGGGTTACGACCGCATTGCTGCTGCAGTAGGGGCATATACTATTTGTCCGGGTAAGAACGTTCTTGTGATAGATGCCGGAACGGCCATCACCTATGATATTGTCACTTCGAAAGGTGAATTCCTGGGAGGGAATATCTCCACGGGACTGGAAATACGGTTTAAATCATTGAACAAGTACACCAACCGTTTGCCACACCTGGAGCGTCCCAACGAGAAACCACCTCTGTTGGGGAGCAGTACCAGGGAGGCTATCCAATCGGGCATCGTGAACGGATTACTGTTCGAGATTGACGGATTCATAGACGCAATTCGTCAGAACTACCCTAAATTAAAGGTGGTTTTGACAGGAGGAGATGCAAAATACTTTGTAGGAAAATTAAAAAGTAGCATCTTTGTGGACCTGAATCTGAACCTGATCGGACTTAATAGAATACTGGAACATAATGCATCTGAGAAAACATAGATTTACAATTGCCACATTTCCTGTCACCCTTTTTGTCACCCTTTTTGTCACCACTCACCTATACAGCCAGTTCAACACCTATTCGCCTTACACCCGGTTCGGACTGGGTGACCTGGCAAAACCGGGAACCGGACAAAACATGGCCATGGGGGGTACAGGCCTTGCCATTCATAAAAATAACAGAATCAATTACCTGAATCCGGCTGCCTTTTCTGCCCTTGACAGCACATCGGTCTACTTTGATTTTGGGGCCAATACTTTTCACAATGAGTATAAGACAGAACTGCATTCCAATACCTGGTGGAACATGAACCTGCACCATGTGGCTTTTGCCTCTTCCATGGGCAAATACCTTGGATTTTCTGCAGGGATTATTCCCTACAGCAGTATAGGTTACAACATTAAGCAGGAATACAACGATTATACAAATGGAACGGCAATGGACACCTATTATAAAGGAGATGGTGGCATCATGAACTTTTATATGGGTACGTCGATTAAATTATTTGACCAGATCGCGGTGGGTGTTACCATGAACTACCTGATGGGGAGGCTTACCCGGGAGCGTCAGGTGGAATTCCCAATGAACACTACTACCTTCTCATCCGCCTCTACGCTGGAGTATTTTAACCTCAGGAAACCAATTTTCAGTTTTGGCCTGCAATATAATAAGGTCATCAAAGATAAGTTTTTCTTTACCCTTGGGGGTGTTTACGATCTGAAAACCAATGTAGAAGCTGATTTGGAATACAAGGCAGTGAATGATATATACCAATTTGATACCATCTCAATCAGTGATGACCAATTGATCCGCCCGCAATACATCCTCGGACAGGACACTACCCTCCGAAGTTTCACCATCCCACAAAAAAAAGGTGTGGGTATTGCGTTGGGGATACCCAATAAATTGACCATTACAGGTGATTACTACATGCAGGACTGGACGGGTTCAATGTCTGGAGAAAATTATACCACAACCAATGCCAGCTCCATGCATTTTGGGGCCGAGTATACCCCAGATGCTGAAGCTCTTCGAGGATTTCACAAGCTTATGACATACCGTGTAGGAGGGTATTACTCCAACTATTATCTGCAGGTGAACAATACCCAGTTGGAAGATTATGGCATAACTTTTGGACTAGGGTTACCGGTAAGAACCATGAGATCGAGCATAAATGTTGCTTTCACACTGGGAACCAGAGGTACTACTGAGCACAATTTAGTGGAAGAAAATTATGGAATTATTACATTTAATGTAACTTTACACGATCTGTGGTTCCGGAAACGGAGATTTGATTAAACCATGAAAATATTGATGGTATGAAAACCAAAGCCCTCAAAGCCATATTGTTGGCGACATTGTCCCTTCTGTTTGTCCTCCCTGCTATTTCACAAAAAGGAATTGAGGACGGATCAAAATATGGACAAGGTGAAGACGCAAATATTTGTAAAAGGAACCTTTCCCTTTACAGAGAGTTCTTCAAACATAATAACTACCGGGATGCCATTACCCCATGGCGTGCAGTTTTTAGTGAGTGTCCTGCTTCCAGTGAAAAGATGTTCGTGGAGGGTGTAACCATGTACCGTAATTTTATTGAATCAGCCCCATCACCGAATCGCAAAGACGAAATGATCGATACATTGCTATTGATCTACGATAGGCGGATGGAGTATTTCCAAGGTAGAATAGGTAGTGTTCTTGGTCGTAGATCAATTGATTTGCTTCGTTATCGCCATTCCGACATAGACGCAGTGAATGAAGCTTATGGTGACCTTAAAAAGAGCATTGAAATGGAACAATTGAAGACAAGGTCGGCTATATTTGTATCCTTCATTAACTCTTCAGTCTCATTGAATAATGCTGGTAATATTGATGACAACCAGTCCATTGAAGATTATTTTATGGTAACAGGTTTGGTTGATAAGTTGATGGAAACAAAATCAAGTTTTAAACGCGCCAAGACCAGTATTGATGATATGATGCTTAAGAGTGGACTTCTTACATGCGAAGCACTGAATGGCTATTTTGAACCTCAATTCCAGGCAAACCAGGATGACAAGGAATTCCTTCAGAAAGTGATTACTTTCTATACCGCTACAGGGTGTGACCGTTCCGATTTATATGTGACAGCCTCTGAAAGAATGTACACAATAGAACCGGGTCCTGAGTCTGCACATAATCTGGCAATCCTGCTTATCGCCAAAAATGATTACCAAAAAGCCGCTCAATATTTAAAGGAAGCTGTGGTGGGTATGAACATTGACAATGAGACAAAAGCAGAATGGTTCTATGAGCTGGCCGTTGTGAGCACTGCAAACAAAGATTATTGTGATGCAATCATTTACGCAAAAGAGGCCATCGCCAATAAAAGCAATTATGGCAAAGCGTATATCATTATGGGAGATGCAATAATTGCATGCCGTGACCGACTGGGCGATGATTTTGAAAAGCGCAGTGCCTTCTGGGTTGCTGCCGACAAATACACCAAGGCCAAAAGTGTAGACCCCAGCGTAACTGCTGACGCCAATAAAAAACTGAAAGATTATTCCAGTCAGTATCCCAACCACGAAGAGATCTTCTTCAGAGACTTAAAAGATGGCGATTCGTACCATGTAAAAGGGTGTATCAACGAGTATACCACCGTAAGGTCAAGAAAATAATAGCGCAAAAACAACTCATATTTCAAAGGCTGTCTCAAAGACGGCCTTTGCTATTTTATCTCCGGTCCAGTTTATCTCGGAGCTTAAATTCCTCGCTTTGCGACTAATTGTAGGCTCCTCGCTAAAATGGCCATTCGATTAAAAGAAGACCGCTTTTTTTTATCTTTGTGAATATGAGTCGTTCATTTAGACATAGGGCAGTAAAGGGATTCATCCTGGCTATGCTGCTGACGGGTTGTGAGAATGACATTGAACGGATTAATCTACTCACTGAAGAGACAGAAACTCCAAAAATAAAAGGCACCAACATTGAGGTCATATACAGCGATTCGGCCAAGGTCCAGGTCCAAATATTAGCACCATCATATCAGCAGTTTATAGATGTGGAGCGACCCTATATGGAGTTTCCTGACGGTCTGGAAGTATATTTTTACGATGATTCCATGAAGATTGAATCGGAGATCAGATCCGATTACGCCATCTATTATTCTGAAGAACGATTGTGGCATGCCACAGGCAATGTGGTGGCCCGACGGCTCGACAATGGGGATGCGCTTCACACCGAGGAATTGTTCTGGGATGAAGGAGAGGAATTCATCTATTCAGACTCTTACACCAGAATTCAGAACGAAGATGGCACATTCTACGGAAAAAGGGGATTCGAATCACACCAGAACCTTACAAACTGGCAATTAAAAGGTACCAGTGGAACAGTAAATGTACAAGATGAAGAGTAGCGCATCAGGACTATTTGAAGTGATTTGGTTTGTATTGGGCGGACTCATGCTTTTCATGGCGGTTGATGTTACACAAAGTTCCGGATTTGGTGATAGCTGGTACTACTATCTCTTCTCCATCCTGGCTTTTCTGATCTATTTTTTCAGGAGAAGAATGCGAATTTCACGCCGATAAAACATGAACTATCTCATTTTGATCATCCTCATTCTGGTTTCCATCCTCTTTTCAGCATTCTTTTCGGGTATGGAAATCGCATTTGTTTCGGCCAACAAACTTAGAATTGAAATTGACAAAAAGCAGAAGAAAATATTTGCCGGAATCGTCAGCTACTTTACCAAACACCCATCCAGGTTTATTGCCACCATGCTGGTGGGGAACAACATTGCCCTGGTTATTTATGGGATTACCTTCGCCATGCTGCTGGAAGAGCCCATCAAGAACATCATAGGAGATCACTCTGATGTCGCCCTTTTACTGGTCCAGACACTGATTTCAACGTTGATCATACTGCTCACAGCAGAATTCCTGCCCAAAACTCTTTTCAGGATAAATCCCAACAACTCCTTGCGTCTGCTTAGCATACCCATCATGGTGTTCTATGTGATCCTCTATCCGATTATGCTGCTTACCATTGGCATCTCCAATTTCACCATGAAGTATCTGCTGCGGGTTCGACCTGATACAGAAACCACCAAACCTGTTTTCAGCAAGGTTGACCTGGATCATTTCCTGACCACACTGCAACCCGAACAGAAAACAGACAGTGAGGAGCTCGAAGAGCTGAAGATTTTTAAAAATGCATTGGAATTCTCCGGTCTTAAGGTGAGGGATTGCATGATCCCTCGTACCGATGTGACTGCCCTTGAGATCGATACTTCACTGGAGGATCTGACACAACGGTTCATCGAAACCGGATTCAGCAGGATTCTTATCTACAACGATACCATCGATAATGTGATAGGGTATGTCAACTCAAAGGACCTCTATCGAAAGCCAGATCAGATCAAATCACATCTGAAGCCCATCCAGATTGTACCCGAAACACTGCCTGTGAATAATCTACTTACCGGATTTATAAAGGATGGTAAAAGCATTGCACTGGTTGTTGACGAATTTGGTGGAACTTCTGGTATCATCACCACTGAGGATATTATAGAGGAGATCTTTGGTGAAATTGAGGATGAACATGATACCAGTGATCTGGTGGAAAAACTTCTGGACGAAAACCATTACCTTTTATCGGGCCGTCATGAGATCGATTATCTCAATGAAAAGTATTTCTTGGCTATTCCTGAATCGGAAGAGTATGATACACTTGCTGGTTATATCATCTATCATTACGAGAGCATTCCTAAAAAAGAGACAACTGTGGCCCTTGATAACTTCCTGATTACCATGACAGATGTGAGCTCAAACCGCATTGAAAAGGTAGCGCTGAATGTGATCCATTCCTGATAGTCCAAATTTCATCCATACTATTTTTATTAAACCTCTAATTATTACTATATTCGTACGCTCAAATTTTAAGGAATTTACATCGTTTAATCGTTATATATAAATGGCCACATTACAGAATATTAGAAACAAGGCAGGATTGCTGATAGCTATCGTGATAGGACTGGCACTTGCTGCATTTATCCTTGGTGATATGATGGGATCGGGTTCTCCCTCCTCAGGAAAGAGAACGGTAGCAGAAATCAATGGGAAAGGTGTTGGAGTACAGAATTATCTGGACAGGGAAAAGAGCCTTAGAGAGTTCTACCAGCTCAACGCAGGTGGACAGTCACTGGATGCCGAAATGGAGCGACAGATCCAACAGGAGACATGGAGAAGATTGGTTAGGGAAACCATCATGGAAGGTTCATACGAAAAGTTGGGAATCTATGTGAGTACAGACGAGTTGAAAACCATGGTAACGGGTGACCAGTCCATGGGATTGGGCGAAAATCCGGCGTTGAGTGAACCACATCCCATAGTTCGTCAAATGTTTTCCAATCCGGAAACCGGAATGCTGAATCGGACAGTTATGTCTAACTATTTCAGCGCCCTGGATAATCCTCAATTTGCACAGGAAAAAAGACGCTGGTTGTTTATCGAGAAAGAAATTGTAGATGAAAAGATGAACCAGAAGTACTTTAATCTGGTAAGAAAAGGATTTCAGCCCTCATCCCTGGATCTGAAAGATTATGTTACTGAAACTGGGAAAAGTACCGATTTTGCATTCATCTCAAAATCTTTTTCTGAGGTGACCGATGAGGAGATCAACTTCACAGAATCGGATCTGAAACAGTATTATAAAACTCACAAAGAGATTTATAAGCAGGATGCTTCCAGAACCTTCCAGTATGTGGTTTTTGAAGTGGAACCCAGTGAAAAAGATGTTGAAAGTGCCCATTACTGGACTGCTCAAACCAAGAGTGAGTTTTCACGTACTTCAGGTGAAGGGGTACCCCGTTATGTGAATGGCACTTCTGATGAACCTTTCGATGTGAGGTATTATACCTTTGATGAACTTCCTTCAATCATTCGCGATTCTGTATTCAATTCCACTTCAGAGGAGATCTTTGGTCCTTACCGGGAAGAAGAGGCATTCAAACTAGCCCGGTTGCACGATACTCAGATGCGTCCCGACTCTGTCAGGGCCAGACACATCCTGCTATCTCTTCAGGCTTATGAGGGCAATACGCTGGTAATCAAAAACCTGGCCGACAGCCTGGTAGAGGTCATTAACAATGGGGGCGACTTCAATCAGATTGCACTTGAATATTCAGCCGATGAGAGTAACAGAGTCATTGGTGGTGACCTGGGCTGGTTTACTGAGGGCAATATGGTTACTGAATTCAACAACGCATGTTTTGAGAATAAGAGAGGGGACCTGGTTACAGCAGAAACCCAATATGGAACCCACATCATCAGAATAGAAGAACAGAGTCGTCCTGTACAAAAAATTCAATTGGGAACCATTGTCCGGAACATCTATGCAAGCGATGAAACTAACCAGGATTATTACAACCGGGCAGTCAAATTCAGGGGGAAGGCCACCGATTTGGAAAAATTCTCCGAGCAGGCACGCGAATTTGGGCTTGATCCCAGATTTGCACCCAACATCACAAAGGATCAGCAAACCATTCCAGGAATTGAAGAACCCGTACAGATCACTAAATGGGCCTACTCAGCCGACCTTAACAGTGTAAGCAATATTTTCAGTCAGAGCGATGAGAAATATATCGTGGCTGTACTTACCGAATCCAAAGAGGAAGGATATGCTGAACTGGAGAACAAACGTGCTGAGATCACACTGGCTGTGAAGAAAGAAAAGAAAGCTGAAAAACTGGCCTCCAGCTTGAACGAGCAACTTTCCGGGGTAACTGATCTGACACAGTTCGGTATAGACAACAACGAAAATGTGGGTGAGGCCACACAGGTAAAATTTGCCAATACCTATGTATCTGGTGTGGGACTTGAGCCATATATTGTTGGTGCCGCCATGTACCTTCCGGTTGACCAGATATCGGAACCCCTGGTTGGAGAGAGTGGTGTGTTCGTGTTATCGGTGACCAACCGAACTGAACCTGCCGCAGATGAGGAGATAGATCCTTCAGTCAAAGCAAGACTCAAGTACAGTCTTGAATCCCGAAGCAACTATGAGGCTTACAACGCCCTGCTGGATGCAGCCAAGGTTCAGGACAACCGTCTTGATCTCTTTTACAACTAGCGCTCGCATTTATAATCTCGCAGCGTGCTTGTTTTGCTTCGCAAAAAAATGCCAGGCTGCTTCGTATTACAAATGCTCGCTAAAGCAAGCTTAATCCACATTATCGTGCAGGTAGGAGTTGTCGGGCCTGAGTTTGGGACCCTCCTCTTCGTCTCCTTCATCGGTTAAGCGATAGCGTGATACCTCCTGATCTTCCGAGTGCTTTTGCTGGTCGATGGGGATCTTCTTACGTACATAGGCAGGAACGTTTTCCAGCTCCTCGATCTCATCATCCCCGGATCCGGACAGATAACCCCGTTCTCTTAACTTCTCGTGGGTCTCGCGCAGATTCTTAACCCGATCGGCCATTTTCTTCTCCTTATCCTCTGGTGTGGACTCCTTGGACTGCGACATAAGAATGTACTCCTCGGCATCCTCTCCCTCCTTCACATCAAATTCCAGGGCCTTTTGGTGAGGAGTAACATTTGACTGTGGCTCCTTTCGCTGAGAATCCTTACCAGGATCCCGCAGGGGCACAAAATGCTTCTGTTTTTTCCCCACGTATAGCTCAGGAATACTATTCATTTTAAATCCAGTGGCAATGATGGTCACACTGATCTGATCACCCAGCGAATCATCGTTGCCCATACCCCAGATCAGGGTAGTATCCCTTGTGGCAGCACTTACCACATAATCGGTTATCTCAGAGATCTCATCCATGGTGATCTCGGAAGATCCCGAAGTGATATTCAGTAGGACACTCCTGGATCCATGGATGTCGTTGTTGTTCAGAAGCGGAGAAGTAAGCGCATCTGCAATGGCCTGTTGGGCCCTGTTCTCACCAGAGGCCGTGGCCGATCCCATGATGGCCACACCACTGTTGTGCATCACGGTTTGCACATCAGCGAAATCAACGTTAATGTATCCATGAACAGTGATTATCTCGGCGATCCCTTTGGCCGCTATGGCCAGGACGTCATCGGCTTTCTCAAACGCATTGCTTACCTTCAGGTTACCGTATATTTCCCGCAGTTTTTCGTTGTTGATTACCAACAGGGAATCCACATGGTCCTTCAACTCATTGATCCCTTCAATGGCCTGATTGACGCGCTCCGGGCCTTCAAATCGAAAGGGAATGGTGACTATGGCAACGGTCAGTATTCCCATCTCTCTTGCGACACTGGCGATCACAGGCGCAGCCCCGGTACCGGTGCCTCCACCCATACCGGCTGTAATAAAGACCATGTTGGTATTACTGGATAATACCTCCTTGATCCTGTCGATGCTCTCCATGGCTGCCTCTCTTCCGATATCTGCCTTGCTGCCGGCACCCTTGCCTTCTGTCAGTGCATCACCCAATTGCAATTTCACTGCAACCGGACTGTTATGTAAAGCCTGTGCATCCGTATTGCAAACCACAAAATTTACATCCTTGATTCCTTTCCGGTACATGTGGTTCACAGCATTGCTGCCACCGCCCCCTACTCCAATCACTTTGATGATGGAGGAGCGCTCAGCCGGCAAATCGAAATTCATTAAATCTTCCATGAGTTCAGTTTTTTCTACATTTTCACATCAGTCTCGTCAAATATATCACTCAGGGTGTTTTTCAGGTTTTCCAGGATCTTTCCTTTCTTGATCCCCTTCTTTTCCTTTTTAGACTCCTCTACAGCTTCTACAAGCTCCTGATCTTCCATCTCTTCTTGCCTTGAAATGACCATCTCCTCCTGCTTCTCATCATAATACTCGAGGCCCTTTAACAGCAAACCTACCGAGGTGGAAAACATGGGTTGATTGATCTCGTCGGATGAATCAGCCGCCATCTTCTCTCCCGGGAATCCAATACGTACATCCATCCCGGTTTTAAATTTTACCAACTGGTTCAGGTGTTTCAACATAGATCCACCACCGGTGAGTACAATTCCAGCACTAAGCTTATCCATATATCCCGAATTTTCGATCTCATAACTAACCGCATCGATGATCTCCTCCATTCGGGACTGAATAATATAAGCCAGGCTCCTGAAGCTGATCTCTTTGGGATCCCTTCCTGATATACCGGGTATGGTTACTACTTTGTCTTCCTGGGCCAGGTCACCCAACGCTGATCCAAACTGGATCTTTAAAGACTCGGCCTGCCGCTGAAGAATGGCACATCCCTCCTTAATATCCCTTGTGATCACATTTCCTCCAAAAGGAATAACTGCGGTATGTCTGATCACGTCATCATAATATACTGCCACATCTGTGGTTCCACCTCCGATATCTACCAGCGCTACTCCGGCCTCCATCTCATCATCAGTAAGAACTGCAGCACTGGAAGCCAGGGGCTCCAGTACCAATTGCTTCACATCGAGTCCTACCCGGTTAATACACTTTTCAATGTTTCTGGCGGAGGAGATCTGTCCGATTACTATATGAAAGTTAGCCTCCAGGCGTTTCCCGAACATCCCCACCGGATTCTTCACACCAGTTTCATTGTCCACAATGTAACTCTGAGGTAGCACATGAATGATCTCTTCCCCCACATCTACCGGTATTTTATACATATCATCGATGAGGTGTTGCAGGTCAGCCCGGGTAATCTCATCATCATAAGAATCCCTGTTAATATATCCTCTGTTCCGAACAGATTTGATATGCTGTCCCGCGATCCCCACAAAGACTTCATTGAAATTAATCTCCGATTGTTCAATTGCTTCGGAAGATGTGGTCTGTATCGCATTGACGGTCTCTTCAATATTGAGAACGACTCCACGCTTCACACCCTTGGATGGTGTCTGGCTGATCCCCAGGACTTCCAGTTTGCCCTGTTCATTCAACCTGCCCACCAGGCTTACGATTTTGGTCGTACCAATATCAACCGCAGCTACGATTTTTTCGTTTGTTGCCATAGTCTTATCGTTTAGTACAAATTACTTGGTTTGAATATTTTAAATTGATGGTTCCATACGTGTTCCAACCTTGTCTGGAGAGTCCCTGTCGATAGAGTAATTCCAGGTTTCTTAACTTTTTTTCCCACTGATCCATGCTCCCCATAAGAATATGATGTGCCCCCACCCTGGGTATCAGTTCATATTCTCCTTTGCTGTTTACATAGATCTGTACAATCTGCTCTTTCCAGAAGGGGTGCCCGGACAAGAAACTACTGAACCGGTGAATCTCCATTAGCCGTGCTCCCAGTTTTCCATCCACTCCAGGAGATGGTATATTGCCCGATGCCAGAAGGATCAAAGGAGTGAACTGCTCTGATAGAGGAAGCATCACTCCTTCCCTATCCAGGTAAAAACCCTGCTTCCCTTTGGGCATGATCCTTATCAGAGGCACACGCTGCTCAACCCGCACCTCTAACCTGCCAGAAATATCTTTGCTTACATCCGCATTACTGATGTAAGGATCATTCTCAATGATTCTCTCCAAACTACGGATATTGATTTCTGAAAGTGGGTATCCCTGCAGCTGTTTATCGGTCTCATTCAACATTGCCCTGATATCAGTACGGGTGACAAACCGGTTATGGACCGTATCAGACATGATCACTTCAATGCGATTGCAAAGTACCTTATGGGCCTCCCCGGAGACAAATCCCATGATTACCACAAACCATGCAGCGATCAGTACCCAAATCAATATTTTTAATACTTTGCTTATCATCTCTTTTTCATCCACTCCCTTAGCGGTGCTACAAACTGGTTAATATCTCCGGCACCCATAGTCACCAGCAATGTGGGGTCCTGTTCCCTGACAACCCTCAACAGCTGTTCTCTGGATACCAATACTTTTTCTTTCAGATTTACCCTGTCAAAGATCATGGAGGCGGTTACCCCGGGAATGGGTTCTTCCCTTGCAGGGTAAATCTCCATTAGAATCAGGGAATCCAGTATCTCAAGACTCTTGGCAAATTCATCCACAAAGTCACGGGTTCGGGTGTAGAGATGAGGCTGGAAAATTCCTGTGAGTTTCCTATCCGGGAAGATTGTCCTGACCGAAGAGAGAAATGCCTTGATCTCCTCAGGATGATGGGCATAATCATCGATATAGATCTGCTCTTCGTTATGTATCTGAACGTCAAAACGCCGTTCGACCCCTTCAAATGTGGCCAGAGCCCTGGCTATTGTTTCCGGAGCAATACCAAGCTGATGAGCTACAGCCACCCCTGCAAGCGCATTCTCCACATTTACCATACCCGGTATCCCAAGCTGAATATCCGGGATGATCATATTGGGGGTTGCCACTGTGAAGCTGTAGCCCAGCCCATGAAGTGTAAGTTTACGCGTATGATAATCAGCCTCTCTGTTGTTAATAGAATAGCTGTATTGCTCCACATGGCCGGGTACCTTTGGTGTCAGTCCATATTTGTGGATCAGTTTCCCCTTTTCACTGATCTGAGCGATGTATGATTCAAAACCCTTCTTAATGTTCTCCTCCGTGTGGTAGATATCCAGGTGGTCAGCGTCCATGGATGAGACCACAGCAATCTCAGGAAACAGGGTCAGAAAAGAGCGATCGTATTCATCTGCTTCGGCAATGATGATTTTCGAGGCCGGATCCAGGTAAAGATTGCTCATGCTATTTTTACTGATCCCACCAAGGAACGCATTACAACCAAGTTTGGAACTGTGAAGAATATGTGCCAGCATGGTAGAAATGGAAGTCTTTCCATGAGTACCTGCCACTCCTATACCTCTTCCGGTATTAAATACCTCACCCAGAGCTACAGAGCGTTTGATCACCCGGAATCCTCTTTTACGAAAATAGTTTAATTGCTGGTGCTTCTCGGGGAGTGCCGGTGTGTATATCACCAGTGTACGCTCCGGATTCCGGAAAGCAACGGGGATCAATACCGCATCGTCCTCAAAATGGATATCGATTCCCTCCCTGCTTAACTTATCGGTCAGTGTAGTAGAGACACGGTCATAACCTGCAACCTCTTTTCCCTGACTCAGGAAATAGCGGGCCAGGGCACTCATTCCAATGCCACCCACACCAATAAAATAGACGCTATCCAGGTTTGCCCAAATCATTTCTGATCTACTATTTTTAATACCTCAGCAGCGATCCGTTGTGACGCATCTGCAATGCCGAGTTGTTTGATATTCATCGATAATTCATCCTGCTGCTCGCTGCTCTCCATCAGTTTCAGCATTTTCTCCACAAGTGCCTCCCTGGCCAGGTTGTCAGGTACCATTATCGCTGCATTCCGGGAGACCAAAGCTTCGGCATTCCGTGTCTGGTGGTCCTCTGCCACATTGGGAGAGGGAACCAGGATCACCGGCTTGCCAATAAGAGTTAACTCAGAGATGGTGATGGCCCCTGCCCTGGAGATGATTATATCGGCCACACCATAGGCACACTCCATCTTCGAAATAAATGGGAACACGCGGATGTTCTTTAATGCACTCTTCCTTACCGCTTCTTCTACCTCCTTGTAATACTGTTTTCCGCACTGCCACAGCACCTGCAGGTCGGTCCGGTCCAACTTGCCTAATCCCTCCAGGATGCTATGGTTAAGGTTTCTGGCTCCAAGACTTCCTCCTACCACCAGACAAACCTTTTTACCCACCTCAAGTCCAAATTCTTCCATACTCTTCACTGAATCACTGGTCAGTTCCAAAAGGCTTTGACGAACCGGATTCCCGGTTAGCACGATCCTTTCAGCCGGGAAATAACGGTCCATTTGTGCATAGGCTACACAGATGGTGCGAGCCGAACGGGCAAGCAACCGGTTGGTCACTCCCGCATAGGAGTTTTGCTCCTGAATCAGGATGGGAACCCGCTTTCTGGCAGCCGCTTTAATAATAGGACCACTTGCATAACCCCCTACTCCCACTGCCACATCCGGATCAAACCTGCGAACGATCCTGCGGGAGCGGATCATACTCACCAACAGTTTGTAAAAGAAGCTCACATTCTTTAATGTGATTCTTCGCTGAAATCCTGCCACTGGCAGACCTTCTATGGCATAGCCGGCCTCGGGAACTTTCTCCATCTCTAACCGGCCCAATGCCCCCACAAACAGGAACTCCATACCCGGATCCTTTTCTTTCAAGGCATCTGCAATGGCAATGGCCGGAAAGACATGTCCCCCGGTTCCACCACCTCCAATGAGTATGCGATATGGTCTATCCCTATTCATTTACTTCAAATTCCACCTTCCTGTTGTCGGATTGTTTATCAGTTATAATGTTTTTTGTCAAAACCTCAGCTCCCTTCTTAGCGGCTGTCATCCCACTCGCCACACTTTCAGCCTTGCGACTTTCAGCTTTATCTCTTTCGACTTCTTCACTTTCCACTCTGGTGCCCCAACTCACTGAAAGGATCATACCGGCGGCCATGCTGGTGAAAAAGATGGAGGATCCACCCATGCTCACCAGGGGAAGTGTTTGTCCGGTGACCGGTACCAGTCCCACTGCCACCGCCATATTCACAAAGGCTTGGAGCACCAGCCCCATGGAAAGACCAAAGGCCAGAAAAGCTCCGTAGGTACTTCGACTTCGGCGGATGATCAATCCCGCCCTGAAAAATAGCCAGAGATAGAGAGCCAGCACCAGGACCCCTCCCACCAGACTGCCATACTCCTCAATGATAATGGCATAGATAAAATCGGAATATGGATGAGGCAACAGATTTCGTTGGGTACTGTTTCCCGGACCCTTCCCAAATAAACCACCCTGTACAATGGCTACCTTGGCCTGATCGGCCTGGTAGTTGTCTCCTTCGCCATTCATATACACTTCGATGCGGTGTTTCCAGGTGGATATGCGTCCCTCCTTGTTGACCAACAGGGCTCCTCCAACAAAGATAGAAAGAGCAAAAATTCCTGTGAAAATCATCAAAGCCAGGTATTTAACAGGTATCCGGCCTACAAACATAAGGGAAAATGCCGTCAGAAAAACAATAGCTGCCGTTGAGAAATTGGCTGGCAAAATCAGAGCACAAGTCCCAACAATGGCCAGCGAGATCTTAACGAAAACACCTTTAAAATCTTTTATATTATTCTGATTCACCGACAGGATTTTGGCAAGGTACATCACCAGTGCGATCTTGGCAAAGTCGGAAGGTTGTATGGTGAGTCCGGTTCCGGGAATCTGCAACCACCTGGTGGCCTCATTGATGTTGGTGCCGGCAATAAGTGTAAGGATCAACAATGGAATGGCCAGGTAAAGTGCAATGACCGATACCCGGCTGAAAACCCTGTAAGGGACCAAGTGTATAAAGAAAATGATCAGCAGACCCAGGAGGATAAATTTAAACTGACGGAACAGATAAAAGAAAGTATTTCCCGCCCGGTGCTGGTAAGCCAGTGAACCGGTGGAACTATAAACAGACAACAGGGATATCACCAGAAGGATCAATACCACCATCCAGATAATCCTGTCACCTTTTATGTACCTTCTAATCTTCACTTTCAACTTTCAACTTTACAGACTTTCAACTTTCGACTTTCGACTTTTAACTTCACTCACTTTCAGCTTTCAGACTTTCAGCTTTCAACTTCACTCACTTTCAACTTTCAACTTTCAACTTTCAACTGTCAGAGTCCCTTGACTGCAATCTTGAATTGCCTGCCCCTGTCCTCGAAACTTTCGAAAAGATCGAAACTGGCACAGGCAGGGGAAAGCAGAACAGTTTCTCCATCCCGCGCAAGATAGTAGGCGGTCTTCACAGCCTCCTCCATGTTTTTTGCTTCAACAATGGACTCCACTTTGCCACTAAAAGCCCGGATGACCCGTTTGTTGTCCTTACCCAGGCAAACTATGGCTTTCACCTTGTTCTCAACCAGGTTGTAAAGCTCACTGTAATCGTTGCCCTTATCCACTCCACCAACAATCCAGACTGTCTTCCCACCTACACTTTCAAGGGCGTACCAGGTTGAGTTAACATTGGTGGCTTTTGAATCATTTATAAAGTTTATGCCATGTACCTTCATGACGGTTTCAAGACGGTGTTCTACTCCCTGAAAGTCCATAAGGGCCTCCCTGATAACATCGTTCCTGATTTTCAACACATTACCAGCTATCCCTGCAGCCATACTGTTGTATGTATTATGCCTGCCCTTCAGGGAAAGCTCCTCTACCGACATGGAGAAATCCACATCTTCAAACTCGATGTGCATCCGCTCATCACTCTCCACCCAGGCCACATCATTCTCTTTTTTATTGTAGGCAAAGGGTAGCTGTTCTGCTTTTGAAACAATTTTCTCCAACTCTTTAATGGTGATCTCATCATCTGAACAAAAAACGAAATACTCATCCTCCGTCAGATTCTGAGAAACCCTGAATTTGGAATCCACATAGTTCTGGAAATTGTAATCGTACCGGTCAAGATGATCGGGGGTGATATTCAGGAGTATGGCTATATCTGCCTTGAATTCATACATCCCATCGAGCTGGAAACTACTGAGTTCCAATACATAGTAATCGTATCCATCGGTGGCTACCTGGAATGCAAAACTGCGTCCCACGTTTCCGGCAATACCCACATTCAACCCCGCCTTACGCATCATATGATGGATAAGCGAGGTGGTTGTGGTCTTTCCATTGCTACCCGTAATGCAGATCTTCTTTGCATTGGTATACCTGCCAGCAAACTCAATCTCGGATATGATCCGGATCTCCTTCTTTCGAAGAAGCTTCACAATTGGGGCACTCTCCGGGATTCCCGGACTCTTGATGACCTCTGTTGCGTTAAGGATCAACCTTTCGGAGTGTCCTCCCGATTCATAAATCACATGATACTCATCCAGCAGATCACGGTAAAATGGTTTGATCTTGCCGGCATCAGAAACAAAAACATCATATCCCTTTTGCCGGGCAAGAATTGCAGCTCCCGTCCCACTTTCTCCTGCACCGAGGATGACTATACGTTCTCTGTTTTCCATAGGGTTTCTTTAGTTAGATTTATCTGATCTTCAGGGTTACAATTGATATCACCGCCAGCATGATTCCTATAATCCAGAACCTTGTCACGATCTTAGGTTCGGGGAATCCTTTTTTCTGGTAGTGGTGGTGAATGGGAGACATGAGGAAAATCCTCCGTCCTGCACCGTATTTTCTTTTGGTTCTTTTGAAATAGCTCACTTGCAGGATCACCGACACGCTCTCCACAAGGTAAATACCGCAGAGGATGGGGATCAGCAATTCTTTACGAATGATCACTGCAAACACTGCAATGATCCCACCCAGGGCGAGACTCCCGGTATCTCCCATGAATACCTGGGCCGGATAAGAGTTGTACCATAGGAATCCAATGGTCGCACCGATGAAGGCCCCTGCAAAAATAACCAGCTCACCAGCATAAGGTATATGCATGATGTTCAAGTAATTAGAGAAGATAGCGTTGCCTGATAACCATGCCAGGATGCCCAGTGTAACACCAATAATCGAAGCCGAACCCGTGGCCAGTCCATCCAGACCATCGGTAATATTGGCTCCATTGGATACCGCAGTAACTATGAAAATAACTGCCAGAACAAAGATGATCCAAACCAGGCTATCGGCATATTTACCTGAGAACCAGACCATCCACGAATAATCAAACTCATTGTTCTTTACAAAAGGGATGGTGGTCAGTGGTCGTTTGTGCTCCCGTACTATATAAAGGTCTCCCGCATTGTCGACCTGCATCTCCTGGGACTTGTACTCCTCAAAATTATCCTCTGTAATGAGGATCCTCTCACGGATCATAACATCATCGCTTAAATAGAGGGTCAGACCCACAATCAAGCCCAGACCAATCTGACCAATGATCTTGAATTTCCCCCGCAATCCCTTCTTATTCTTCCTGAACACTTTGATATAATCATCAAGGAAGCCAATCAGGCCCAGCCAGACTGTGGCAATCAGCATGAGGATAATGTAAATATTGGTGAGGTTGGCAAAAAGCAACACGGGTACGATGATGGATGCCAGGATAATGACCCCTCCCATGGTGGGAGTTCCCTCTTTCTGTTTCTGTCCCTCCAGTCCCAGGTCACGAACCGATTCGCCGATCTGTTTGCGGTGGAGCAACCCGATAATCCGCTTGCCAAAAATCATGGAGATCACAAGGGAGGTGATTACAGTAAAAGCAGCCCTGGACGAGAGGTACTGGAACATTCCGGCTCCCGGGATATCAAACTGGTCGAGGTATTCAAACAGGTGATATATCATGTTTTATCCCTTTAAATTCTTTTTCAGTATCTCCATATCGTCAAAGGCTATTTTTTCTCCACGGATTTCCTGGGTTTTTTCATGGCCTTTTCCTGCAACCAGGATGATGTCACGATCTCCTGCAATGATGCAAGCTGTGCGGATGGCCTCCTCCCTGTTCTCGATGCGCATGGTGCGTTCCTGCAGTCCATGTGGAACCCCCGCCATCATCTCATCCAGTATGGTTCCCGGATCCTCATCCCTGGGATTGTCCGAAGTAAGGATCACCTTATGACTGGTCTCGGCTGCAATTCGTGCCATGTTGGGGCGCTTGCCCCGATCCCTGTTACCACCAGCTCCTAAAACAGTGATGATCTCGCCCCCTGCTACATTGACTTCACGGATGGTGTCCAGTACATTTTGGAGCGCATCAGGAGTATGTGCATAATCCACGATCCCGGTAGTGCCTTTTTCCGAGTGGTAAGTTTCAAACCGTCCAGATACCGGGTTTACCTGGCTGATTCCCTTAATCACATCTTCCGGGTGCTGACCCAGAAGTACCGATACACCATATACACAGAGCAGGTTGCTCGCATTGAAGCGGCCCGGAATTTTTATCCAAACCTCTGCCCCGTTGATCTCTAATGAAGAGCCCTCCAGGTGCATTTCGTTAATCTTTCCCCTGAAGTCGCACAGTGAGCGAAGACTATAGGCAAAGGCCTCTGCCTGACAGTTCTGTAGCATCACTTTTCCATTCTTATCGTCTCCGTTCACCAGTGCAAAAGCATCGCCAGGTAAATGATCGAAGAACCGCTTCTTCACATTGAGGTACTCCTTGAAATCCTTATGATAATCGAGGTGATCACGGGTAAGATTGGTAAAGACTCCACCATTAAACTCAAGCCCTTCAATGCGTTCCTGGTCAATGGCATGGGAGGAAACTTCCATGAAACAATACTCACATCCGGAATCGACCATTTCTCGCAGGTATGCATTGATTTGCAGTGGATCGGGTGTAGTATGGGTGGATGGGTGGGTCTCTGTTCCAATGAGTACCTGTATGGTGGAGAGCAATCCCGATTTGAAACCAAGCTGGGTATGCATCTGATGGAGCAGCGTGGCGATGGTGGTCTTGCCATTGGTTCCGGTAATCCCCACCAGGTGCAATTCTCGTGACGGATACCCATGGAATGCTGATGATAATTGAGCCAGGGCCTTACGGGAATCAGTCACCCGGATCCATGTCGCAGCTGTTTCGGAGCTGGATGGATCATCTTCACAAATGATGATTGAAGCCCCGGCCTTAAGTGCTTGATTGATAAACCTGTGTCCGTCCGAATGGATTCCCCTGATGGCTACGAAGAGATCTCCGCCCCGAACTTCCCGGGAGTCAAAAGTGATGCCGGGAATATTCAGGTTTTCGTTGCCTGTTATTCCGACTACATCCAGTTCCTGTATGATCTCTTCTAATTTCAATTATCCCTCTTTAATACTCATGTTCAGTGAAATGACAGCCCCTTTTTTGATCATGCTCCCTGGCTGAACCGATTGTTTTCTTATGGTTCCCCTGCCATCAACCACCACCTTCATTCCTTTGCTCTCCAATAGGTACAGAGCATCCTTCAATCCCATATCCACTACGTTTGGCACCTGTTCTTCTGAAATAAGCCGGGAGGAGAGTACCACTCCCTCTGGTGTACTCTTTGTGGATACCCATATGGCTTCCTTGTCAGTCTGTAAAGGAAGGTCCAGGTAATCGAAAGTGGATTCAAGGGCATCCCCGCTTCCGCTCTTGGAATAGGGTGCCTGAATGCTCTCGTCGGCAAGCGTCATCTGGCTGTTGTGCATTTCATATTCACGCACATAAATCCGGTCCGTAATATCCCGGAAAATTGGGCCAGCCACAAGGTTCCCGTAATAAATTTGCTTTGACTTGGCATTCACCACAACAATACAGGAATACTTCGGTTTGTTGGCTGGAAAGTAACCTACAAATGATGCCATGTATAGCGCTTCCGTATAACCCTCCTTGTTCAGGGCCAACTGTGCTGTTCCGGTTTTACCTGCAATCTTGTAATGACTGTTGGCCAGATTCCTGGCAGTGCCATTTTCCACGACTCCTTCCAGCATGTTTCTGACCTGTTCCAGGGTTTCCCGGGAGCATATGCGGTTATTCAAAACCTCTGGGTCAAAACGTTTTACCGTCTTTCCGTGGGAACGCATCTCTTCCACAAAGAGAGGTTGCACCATCTTTCCATTGTTGGCCACTGCATTGTAAAATGCAAGGATTTGCAATGGGGTCATCCGAACTTCATAGCCAATGGACATCCACGGCAGTGAGAGACCCGACCATAGCTCACTGTCGGTATACTTGATTTCGGGCTTTCCCTCTCCTCTGATTTCGATCCCAAGTTTCCGGTTCAGTCCCATTTCGTACAACCGGTCAACAAACTGCTCTGGTTTGTTTTTGTAGCTCTCATTGACAATCTGAGAGATCCCCACATTGGAAGAAGCTTCGAATGCGCGCTGAACAGTGATCTCACCCAGCCCTTTGTTTCCGCTGTCCTCCATTTTCTGTCCATAGTAAGAAGTTTTCCCATCGCCTACATCCACTTTATCATCAGGATCTATATGGCCATCTTCCAACAGGGCGATCATCGAAGCCAACTTGAAGGTGGATCCAGGCTCAGTACTTTCTCCTACGGCAAAATTGTAGTTTTCGCGATACGCTCCATCTTTCTCCCTGGCCAGGTTGGCAATGGCCTTTACCTTTCCGGTCTTAACTTCCATCACTACCACCGTTCCGTGATCGGCTCCGTGTCGCAACAATTGGTTATGCAACGCATTCTCGGCCACATCCTGCAAATCCACATCGATGGTAGTAACAATGTCATATCCATCTTTGGGTTCAATCTCGTTGGCATCATTGATGGGCATCCATATATCCCCCCGGATTTTCCTCATAAGCCTGTATCCTTCTACTCCCTTCAACTCCGCATCGTAGGCCCCCTCTAAACCAACCACACTTCGTAAGTCTTCGCTCATGGTATATCCCACAGTTCTGGCTGCCAGCATCCCATAGGGTCTCACCCTCCTGTTCTGCTGCACATAAATTACCCCACCCTGGTATCTGCCTGCATTGTAGATGGGGAATTGTTTCACCTTTTGCAATTGGGTGTAGCTCACATTTCGTTTTACCAGAAAGTAGCGGCTCCCATTCTCCTGTGCCCGAACCATCTCACGTTTATAAGTGGACCAATGCCTGTCCAGGAACAGGTTTGACAGAGCCTTTGAAAGCTGATCGACACCATTATCAAAAATCTCGCGTGTGAAGGATTCTGATCTGAAGTCCATTCTAATCTCATAGAAAGGTACCGAGACAGCCAGCAAACGTCCGTCGGAGGAGTAGATGTTACCACGGTTGGGCTCGATCACCTTATGACGAATGGTACTGTTCTCCTCCTGGGCCCAGGTTTCCTTCTCAAAAATCTGCAGATGAAGGGCCTTTCCGAGTATGAGCAAGCCAATAAGTAAAATCCCCAGATAAACCACGGAAGTCCGTATCAGTATGTCCCGTTTTAATGACATTCTAGTTCCCGGTATTAATCAGTTTTTTGGGGGGCTCCAGATTCTCTTCCAGACCCAGTTCATATCGTTTCACCAATCGCACCACCTCCGATTGACGGCTGATCCTGACCAGATCGGATGAGATGGTAATGGATTTTGCTCTCATCTCCTTTACATCGCTCTGCAACCGGTTCAGCCGGATCACGGTTTTCTCTGCATGGTTCCGGTTTGCGATGGAGGTAAATGCGATGAACACCAGGAGGAGGATGAAGCGGGATTGCTTAAGTACCGCTTTTCGGGTAAGCACATTCCCATCCAGAAGATCCCGAAGGGAAAAACTCTTCTCCTTCTCCTCAATGGAGGTGTCAAATTCTATATTTCTATTCTCCCTGGCCACTATCCGATCTTTTCAGCAATTCTCATTTTGGCACTTCTGGCCCTGTTGTTCCCCATTATTTCATCTTCTGAAGGGGTAATCACACTGCGATTCACAAGCTTCCATGGCGATTCAATGTTCCCGTAAAAGTCTTTATGGATGGTCCCCTCCAGATTCCCGGACCGCATATAGTTTTTCACCAGGCGATCTTCAATGGAGTGATAAGTAATGACCACCAATCGACCTCCTTCCACCAGGCAACCGTTGGTCTGAAGTAGCATCTCCCTGAGTGATTCCATCTCCCGGTTCACTTCAATCCGTAACGCCTGGTATACCCGGGCCAGGAACTTGCTGGGCTGACCCCGGGGAATGAATCTTTGCAATGCCCGTTCCAGATCTCCTGTGGTCTCAAGTGTTCCCTCCTGTCTTGTTTCCAGCAGAGCTGCAGCAAGCGCTTTTGCATTGTTCAGCTCTCCGTATGTCCTGAAGATCTTCACAAGTTCGTCACGAGTGTATTCGTTCAATACCTGAGATGCTGACTTTTTACTACGCACATCCATACGCATGTCAAGTAACGCATCTGATTTAAAGGAAAATCCCCGTTCCGGACGGTCGATTTGATGTGACGAGATACCCAGGTCTGCCAATATTCCATCTACCTTCTCCATGGCATGGTATCTCAGATAATTTCTTAAGTATCTGAAGTTTGCCCCGACAAATACGATCCGCTTATCATCCGGGACATTGGCTCTAGAATCCTGATCCTGGTCAAAGGCAATAAGCCTGCCGTTTTTCCCCAACTTTTTTAGAACTTCGCGAGAGTGCCCCCCTCCTCCAAAGGTCAGATCCACATAACTTCCCTTTGGTTTGATATTTAGCCCCTCTATGCTTTCTTGCAACAATACCGGCTTATGATAGCCCATTATCCTTCTGGTTCATCAATTGATCCTCCTAAAATTTTCTCGGCCATGGCTGCGAAATCTTCATCAGCCACACTCACACTACCATACTGATCCGAGGACCAGATCTCTATTTTTCCGGACTGACCGGCCAGCACCACCTCATCATTGATCCTTGCGTACTCCAACAACCGTTTTGGAATTAACATCCGGTTGTTTGCGTCCAATGAAACTTCGGCGGTCCCCGAAAAGAACATTCTTAAAAACCGGGCATGCTCTTTGTTATAAGGATTTGTCCGTTCACGAATGATCCTGTTTTGCTTTTCCCACTCCTCCATGGGATACATGATCAGGCAGTTTTCAAACACATCCCGCTTCAACACAAACCCATCCTGTACAGCCTCCCTGATCTGCTTTTTGAAAGCAGCCGGAAAGGAGAGCCGTCCCTTTGAATCGAGCCTGACAGTAAAGTCTCCGATAAAAGTTATCATAGGGTTTTCGCAGGTTTGATCGTAAAAATAGAACTTTTTCACCACTTTGTACCATTTTACCCCACTTTTTCCCACTTTGTTCATAACTTTTACACAACCCATGGAATCAGGCCTGCTCTGGCGTTCGACGAAAAATTTTAATACTTTTGTGATTGAACTGTATGCAAATTTGAACAGAAGTATCCCACATGGATGAAGCAACACATATAAAAAAATTTAAGCCAATCAATATCAAGGCCTTATTCATGAATAATCCCATCCTGTATCATCATGGCTATAAGAAAGATGTTGACTTTGCCCGTGCCACCATCGAAGTATTCAATGTCAGTTTGGATGTAATAGGAAGAGCGAATTCAGTTACCACCAACACTAAACTTATCCTGTCATGTCAATGAAAGATATCATACCCCCGGTACCCTTAGAAGCTTTGAAGGAGGAACTTTCCGCAGACAAGTTTATTAGAAAAACAAACAAGGCGGGGAATAAGATTTATATTATCAAAGCAGAGAATTCTCCCAATGTCATGCGTGAAATTGGCCGGCTAAGGGAACTCTCATTCCGCAATGCAGGTGGGGGTACAGGACTGGAGTGTGACCTGGATGAATATGACACCGGGGAGGCTGCATACCAGCAACTGGTAGTTTGGGATCCAGACGAGCAGGCAATCCTGGGAGGATATCGCTTCCATATCTGTGAATCCAATACATGTTTCACAAATGGGCATGTGCGGTTGGCCACTGCAAAACTGTTCAATTTCTCCGATCTGTTTATCAGCGATTTTCTTCCCCATATGATCGAATTGGGACGCTCCTTTGTTCAACCCAAATACCAATCCACTACCTTGAGGCGAAAGGGCATTTATGCATTGGATAACCTGTGG
The DNA here is from genome assembly GCA_039714655.1 of Bacteroidota bacterium. Classification (GTDB taxonomy): domain Bacteria; phylum Bacteroidota; class Bacteroidia; order Bacteroidales. Next base: position 15,165 of record JBDLIX010000009.1, on the reverse strand, counting down.
GATGGACTGGGAACCCTGGTGCTGGATTATCCTGAGAAGAAATATCTGTTCGGAAAGGTTACCATGTACCTCCATTACCACCAGATGGCAAGGGATATGATCCTCTTTTTTCTGAATAAGCATTTTCCTGATCGCGATCAACTTGTAGTCCCAAAAGAGCCTTTAAAGATGGCCACTGACCGGGCCAAACTAACTGCTATTTTTCCCGGACAGAACTACGAGGAAGACTACAAGATCCTCTCCAAAGAGGTGAGGGCATGTGGTGAAAATATTCCACCACTGATCAATGCTTACATGAATCTGTCACCCTCCATGAGAACCTTCGGAACTGTTTTGAACCGAACCTTTGGGGATGTTGAAGAGACCGGGATCATGATCACTGTGAATGATCTTTACAAGGCAAAGGTGGAACGTCATGTAATGAACTACGTTCCAAAAGCATTAAAGAGGATCAAGAGCATTCGGAGAAGGGACCTGAAGGTCCAGAGACTGATACAGAGATTCAGATTCACGAAGCGCGGAGGCTGACCTAATAGGCACGGGAGTTGACCCCGTGAATGTAATTAAGGAATGCTGTGCTGGCCACCTTGTTTCCTCCAGGAGTGGGATAATCCCCTGTGAAATACCAATCGCCCAAATCATTGGGAACTGCCAAATGCAGGTTTTCTATGCTTTGGTAGACGATTTGCACCTCTGCCTTCACATCTGTATCGGTAAGCATTTCTGCAATTTTCTTACTCACCTGCTCGGGTGTAAAGGGTTTGTAAATGTCTTTCACATAGTTGACATACTCCTCTTTTGGAAGCTCTTTCTGCATGTTACACTTCTTATAGACCTCATTGATCACATGCTCCATCTCATTTTCCCTGAGCAAAGCAATGGCTGCTTGAAAAGCTGTAAAATCACCCAACTTGGCCATATCGATCCCATAACAGTCGGGATACCTGATCTGGGGAGAAGAAGAGACTACAACAATTCGCTTCGGACCCAGCCTGTCTAATATTTTAATGATGCTCTGTTTCAGGGTGGTTCCCCTTACAATACTGTCATCGATGATCACCAGATTATCCACTCCCCGACGGATGGTCCCGTATGTGATATCATAAACATGACTCACCATGTCCTTTCGTCCTTTGTCCTGAGAGATAAAGGTTCGCAGTTTCAGGTCTTTGATGGCCACCTTTTCGATGCGTGCACGCTGGGACATAATCTGCAACACCTCTTCCTGGTTGCAACTACCGTTGAATTTCTGCAGCTTTTCCCACTTGGTTTTGACCATGTAATCTTCCACACCTTTGACCATTCCGTAAAAGGCAGACTCGGCCGTATTGGGAATGAAGGAAAAGACGGTGTCCTCTACCTCATATTTGATGGCTTTAAGGGTATCGGGAACCAGCAATTCACCTAACTTTTTTCGCTCACTATATATTTCACGATCACTCCCCCGGGAGAAATAGATACGCTCAAATGAACATGATTTTCTCGTTTCAGGCTCCCGAATCTGATCAATGGAAATTTCACCTGATTTTTTCACCACAAGTGCATGGCCTGGTGGCAATTCATGTATGCTTTCAAATCTCACATTCATGGCAGTCTGAATGACAGGTCGTTCAGAAGTGACAATGACAACTTCATCGTCATGGTAATAGTATGCCGGTCTGATCCCCCATGGATCGCGCATGGCAAAAATATCCCCATGGCCCATCATTCCAGCCACCGTATAACCACCATCCCAGCGTTTGCTTGCTCCCCCAAGGATTTTACCCACATTCAGGTTCCTCCCAATCTGTTCGGTTATGTCCTTATTGGTATAGCCCTCTGATTTGAACTGATCGAACAATCGCTGGTTCTCATTGTCCAGAAAATGCCCTATCTTTTCCAGCATGGTTACCGTATCGGAATACTCCTTGGGATGCTGACCCAGCTCCACCAGGATTTCGAATAACTCGTCCACATTGGTAAGGTTAAAATTCCCGGCCATCACCAGGTTTCGGGACCTCCAGTTATTTTGTCGCATCACCGGATGCAGGTTCTCTGTGGTGTTAGAGCCAAAGGTTCCATATCGAAGGTGACCCAGGTACGCTTCGGCTACAAAGGGGAGGTTCATCTTTGCCCAATTGGGATCATTAAGGGCTTCCGGATGATCTCGTTCGGCCTCGTTGAAATTGCCGTATATTTTCTGGAAAATCTCGTTGATGGCTGAGGAACCTGTTTCCCTGTACCGGTTGAAATATTTTCTTCCGGGAGGGAAATCCAATTTAAGACTAACAACACCGGCACCATCCTGGCCCCGGTTCCTCTGCTTCTCCATTAAAAGGTATAGCTTTTCCAGTCCATACCTCCATGATCCGTGGTTAAGTTGATAATGTTCTAGCGGTTTGAGCAGCCGGACCAGTGCAATACCACACTTGTGTTTAACTTCATCAATCATGAATAAATGAATCTGCTATTCATTACTTTTTATGTTGATATAGTCCGACACAATAATTGAGTTGGGGAACCTCTTCTTAATCATGTCATCCAGCTTTAGAGCTTCACTTTTTGTCCTGCAATCGCCTACGTACACTTTAAAATAGGGTTCATCGTAACGGTGGTAGGCATCTATCCCGGGGTAGTATGAAATGAACTTTGCCCTTATACGTTGCTGTTCCTCCTTTGCGCCCAGTCCGCTTTCAGAATAGATCCTGATGCGATACCCCGGAATTCCGGAGTCCTTCCTATTCCTGATCCTGAACTTGTAATAGTTAGCCACGAGCAGGCTATCCATTTGAATGCTCACCTTGTCACTAACTTGATCATCCTGCAGGTGGATCAGGATATCACCTCCTGAAGGAGTTGTTCGACCTGATTGTCCCTGGAGCAGGAGACCTGAACACAGGAAACAACCAATTAATAACAGGGTACGCATCATCCAGCTTATTTGAGGAACAAAATTAATCAAATTTGTATTCTGTCAGTCATTCAAATGATAATTTGACTATTTTCACCAAATGCAGCAGATAACACGAAACAAAGTGAGACGAAGAGAGGTGCTCACCGGATTGATTATCATACTCGTTGCTTTCGGTTTCATTACATCTTTGCTGCTAGATTTTAATTTTGTGAGTCCCTATGCTACCCTGCAAGAGGACCTTTCCTACCTGTCTGATCATATTCAGAATCAAAGAATAAGTTCCTGGTCATGGCTGGCAACTGGCCTGATCACCTTCATTGCTGTCCCATTTTATGTAGTCATTTTTAGCAATAAATTAAAGGTTCTTCACTTTGCAAACGGGCTTTTTATGCTGGGAGCATCGGCAGGATTTGTGGTAATGGGATTGACAGGTCTTGAATTACACCAGACCATGGTCCAGAGTTTTGGAGAAGGCTTCGAACAGGTCAATGATCAAATAAAATTTAGTTTGCTTGAACAATTCAGGGAGGAACAGTTTTACAGGCATATTGGAAGCAGCTTTGTTGGGCTGTTCGCTATTGGATTAAGTTTCTCCAAATTCAAGCTGGGAAGGTTTCCTCTTTTCTCAATGATCTTGTTGTTGTTATCTGGTCCGACCTTGATTTTTTTTAATTGGTATGATCCGGATCACCTTGTGAGGACCATGGCCATGGCCGGCATTATGATCGGTGTTGTAGTTTTCTGTGTAAGGCTGATCAACAAAGGACTATCTTCCTGATGATCGGAGATTATTCATTGATGGCTTCCGATACCTCATCTGTCACATTCAAATTGTGTGAAACTGCCTGAACATCATCATCATCTTCAAACTCTTCAATAATTTTCATGATCTGCACCCCCTGTTCAACAGTAAGGTCCAGGGCATCATTTGGAATTCGTTGCAGCTCAGCGGTGTCAGCTTCCAACCCCATTTCCTGAAGTTTCTTCTGGACAGTGTGAAAATCTTCCATGGGAGTAGTGATCATGAATGTATCCTCTTCCAATTCTATCTCCTCCACTCCGGCATCGATCAGCTCCAGTTCAAACTCTTCCGGATCCAGTTCGCCTTTCGCCAGACTGATGATCCCCTTGCGATCAAACATGAAACTTAGAGATCCATTGGTCCCCAGGTTACCTCCCCTTTTATTGAAAATAGACCTGATGTTACTGACCGTCCGGTTCCTGTTGTCGGTGAGGCAATCCACAAAAACTCCGATCCCGTGTGGCAGCATTCCTTCAAAAGTTAACTCCAGGAATGAGGAACTGTCCTTATTGGCTTTAGAAATAGCCCGCAATATGGTATCTTTGGGCATGTTCATCCCCTTGGCATTCTGAACAGCAGCCCGAAGTCGCGGATTGGTTTCAGGATCTGATCCACCCTCAGAGGCGGCAACGGTTATCTCCTTGATAATCTTAGTAAAAAGTTTTCCCCTTTTGGCATCATTGGCACCCTTCTTGCGTTTGATGGTCGACCATTTGCTGTGTCCTGACATTGTTGCAGATTTTCTGTAAAATTAGAAAAATGCCGGGTTAATGAAAAGCAATTAGCGCCGGATTACCTGAACTCCTCCAAAAACCACATCCACTTTGATGTTTATGGCCGCCGAATCGGATGACCATGAATCACTCTCATAAACCGTTGTCCCAAAAACGGCCGTATTCCCATCTGGCAACTCTGCACCTGCAAATACAGCATCAGCAGTGATCTTTACGGGTTTGTCCCTGGGAATGATAATTTGAGTCCCCCCGAATACCGTGCTGACCTTTGCATGAAAATTGCCCTTATCAAGGTCCACATTGGTAAAATCATACACTCCCTTGGCAAAAAGTACCGTATATTCTTTGCCTGTTTCAGGATTATCATACACCCTTTCATTAAATATGGTGTCCTCTGGCTCAAAATGGTGGGAAGGGATCAAAAACCTTCCAAACAGCACTTTGATTCCCAGTAGAATGAGAAATATTCCCACCAACACTTTAAAAACAGGGAAATCCACATTGAAAACAACTTTGATGATGAGTGCGATACCCAGTAAGAGTAAAAATGCACCCCAGAATAATCCAGCTCCCATTTTCATACGTTTAAATTTATAAATAATAATTTCAGATTGAGATCATTTCTACTACAATATTAAAGACTCATCTTCAACTGGAGAACAACAAATCGGTAAACGGACTTCAATTGTCGGTGAATGGTCTTTTTCCCTATCTTTGCTCCCCATGTCGACCCGAAAACTCTATATTGAAACCTATGGCTGTCAGATGAATGTGGTGGACAGTGAAGTGGTTGTGGCCATTCTTCAGCAGCATAATTATCAGCTGACTGAAGAGGTGAATGAAGCTGATCTGGTGCTGGTCAACACCTGCTCTATTCGCGACAATGCAGAACAACGTGTCAGATCAAGGCTCAGAGAATTCAAAAGCATCAAACAGCAAAACAGACGGGTTTCGGTGGGGGTGATCGGGTGCATGGCCGAAAGACTCAAAGAGAAACTCCTTGAGGAGGAGAGCGTGGTGGACCTGGTAGTGGGTCCCGATGCTTATCGCGAACTTCCCGCCCTGTTGCAGGAAGTGGAGAGTGGACAAAAAGGGATCAATACCCTTTTGTCCATAGAAGAAACATATGGGGATATTCGCCCGGTAAGGATGGATCGAAACCACGTTACCTCTTTTGTGGCCATTATGCGGGGATGCAATAATTTCTGTGCCTATTGTGTGGTTCCCGGAACCCGTGGCCGGGAACGCAGTCGTGATCCGGAAACCATCATCAGGGAAGCCACCGGGTTGTTTGAGAAAGGGTACAGGGAAATTACCCTGCTGGGCCAGAATGTGAACTCCTACCGGTGGGAAAACGGAAGCCGGAAGGTAACCTTTGAAAATCTGCTTGAACGTGTTGCAAAGATTGATCCCTTGCTGCGGGTGAGGTTTGCCACTTCTCACCCAAAAGATATGTCAGACAACCTGCTGAAGGTGATGGCCCGTTTTCCCAACCTTTGCAGATCCATTCACCTGCCGGTCCAGTCGGGAAGCTCATCCGTACTTAAACGGATGAAACGCAAATACACCCGGGAACATTACATGGAAAGGATTGCTGCCATACGGAAAGAGCTGCCGGGAACCTCCATCTCAACAGATATCATAGCCGGCTTTTGCGAAGAGACGGAGGAGGAACACAAACAGACACTCAGCCTGATGGAGTGGGCAGGGTACGATTTCGCCTACATGTTCAAATACAGTGAGCGTCCGGATACATTGGCTGCGCGGAAGTACGTGGATGATATCCCTGAGAAGATTAAAACCGACCGGCTCAATGAAATTATCCAATTGCAGAATAGACTTTCACTGGAGAGCAAGAAGCTGGATGTGGGACAAACCTTTGAGGTGCTGGTGGAAGGAACATCAAAAAAATCGGAAGATCATCTCTATGGACGTACCTCCCAAAACAAGGTGGTTGTGTTTCCAAAAGGTATACTTAAACCAGGCGACTATGTGGATGTCACCATTAACAGCTGTACATCGGCCACGCTGATTGGGATCCCGGTTGATATAAATAAACCCGGCAAGTAGGCCAAGCTCAATCCAGTACCAGAAGGATCTTCTCCTCCACATTCGCACAGGTGCAAAAAGCAAGGTTGCCTTCCAGTTCTAAAAGGATGATCAGCTCCTTCACATCATCGGTAACATTACACAACTTAAACTCGCTTCCATGTTGACTGGCCCAATCGGTAATATTCTGCAGAACCTCAAATCCAGCCGTATCAATGAACCTGATGCCATCCAGGTCAAAAACCACAGAGGTACCCTGCTCTTCTAAAAGCTCCTGGAGTTGTTGCTTTACAAGTCCTGAAAAAAGGGTGTTCAGCCTGTTTACCTGGAACAGTTCCACCCTGCAATTTTTGCCCTCTCTTGAAATCTTAAGCATATCTATCTATGGGTCACAATAATCCGGGTGTAAAGTAAACCGTATTTTAAACATCTCATGCCAATTTATTGTGTTTTTTATAAAAAATAATCAAGAAAACGTTGGGGGATTTCAGGATAATTGAATATATATTTGAATAAAATAGGTTTGTATATGAAAAAGCTGATAATCATTTCCCTGATGGCTCTGGTTTGCCAGATAAGTATTTTTCCCCAGGAGTCACAGGTTGATGTGAACCACGAGGGAAAAGCATTTACCTCACTCAAACATGCCTGGACCGCACAGTGGGTTACCCATCCTACGGAATCCACCCTGGATTATGGAGTTTTTCATTTCAGGAACAGGTTTGAACTGGAGAGCGTACCTTCCCGGTTTATCATTCATGTTTCAGCAGATAACCGATACCGACTCTATGTAAACGGGCAATTTGTTTGCGCTGGCCCGGCCATTGGAGATATCAACCATTACCGCTATGAAACTATTGATATCGCCGAATTCCTGAACCAGGGAGAGAATGTGATTGCCGCCGAGGTGGTAAATTTCGGAGAATACCGGCGCGCTGCACAACAGACTTTTCAGACTGCATTCATCATACAGGGAGATGAAGCCACCGGAGCTGGCCCTGAGATCAACACCGGCACCGGAAAGTGGAAAGTCATGAGAAACAGCGCTTATACTCAGATCCCCTTTACCAGTGACTCTTTAAAGGCTTACTATTCAGCGGGTCCGGGGGAATCCATCGATGCCGCCAAATATCCATGGGGATGGAAATCCCTGGATTTCAACGACTCAACCTGGTTGGATCCAAAAGCCGGCACGGTTGAATTTGCTGTGGGACGAGGTTTTCTGTATGGCAGCACCTGGTTTCTGGTCCCCCGTCAGATCCCCATGCTGAAAGAGGTTCCGGAGCGCTTTTCAAAAATAGTGAGGGTGGAGAACCTGGATCATCTGGAACCCTTTATCAGGGAATCTGTAAGCGCCACCATTCCAGCCCATACCAAGGCAACCATTTTGCTGGATAACAGTGTCCATACCATAGGTTTCCCGGAGCTGATCATCAGTAAAGGTGAAGGAGCCCTCATAAAAATCACCTATGCAGAGGCACTCTTCCGTGATAATAAAAACCATCCCACCTCCACTGCGGATCATTTTGATCCGGGCGACAGGAAAGGGGACAGGAACATCATTGAGGGGAAGGAGATCATGGGGTACTATGACAGGATCACGGCCGACGGCGGGAGTATGCGAAAGTACAAGCCCCTCTCCCTCAAAACTTTCAGATATGTTCAGTTTGATATTGAAACCCGGGAAGAAGCGCTGGTCATAGATGATTTCTATAATGTTAACACCACCTATCCATTTGAGGAAAAAGCCTCTTTTAATAGTGACCATCCGCAGCTAAACCAGATCTGGGAGGCGGCATGGCGGACCATCGAGAACTCTTCCGGTGAGAACTTTTTCGATCCCTATTACGAACAGCTCAATTATATAGGAGATGCCAGGATCGAGGCCATCGTCTCCATCTACGTATCAGGTGATGACAGGTTGATGCGAAAGTCCATTCAGCAGTTTGACGACTCCAGGCTTCCCAACGGACTTACCCAAAGCCGCTATCCATCCTACATCGTCCAGGTGATTCCCACCTACTCGCTGCTCTGGATTGGGATGATACACGATTACCTGATGTACAGGGATGATCCTGAATTTACCAGGCAGTTCCTCCCGGGGATTAAAACAGTGCTGGCCTGGTTTGAGGAGAGGATCGACTCCACAGGAATGGTCACTGACCTTGAATGGTGGAATTTTACAGATTGGGCAGACGGTTTTGCCAACGGGATTCCGCCGGGGGCAGACAACGGCTATTCGGCCAATGTGGCGTTGCAGTATGTATATGCCCTCCAGAATGCGAAGGATATTTTCAACTATTTTGGCCTGACAGAGGAAGCGGAGCAGTGTGATAACCTCAATGCTTCCATCCAGCAAGCAACCATGAAGCGATGTTTTGATGCTGCATCCGGACTAATTGCTGAAACACCGGAGAAACAGGTCTATTCCCAGCACACCAACATCTGGGCCATTTTAACCAACACGGTCGCAGAGGAGGATCAGCCTGAACTGATGGAGAAGATCCTGGCTGAAGAGCATCTGATCCAGAGCACCATCTATTTTAAATTTTACCTCTTCAGGGCACTCCAGAAGGCAGGAATGGGGAATGAGTATCTTGAACTGTTGGCCCCCTGGGAAGGCATGCTTGACAAAGGCATGACCACTTTCGGAGAGAGGGACATCAATCCCCGTTCCGAATGTCATGGATGGAGTGCCAGTCCCTGTTTCGACCTGCTTCACACCGTGGCTGGCATTACCCCCGGATCACCCGGCTTTGAAAACGTGGTGATCCAGCCCAATCCCGGAAAACTGCAGGAGATGGAGGTGGATTTCCCTCACCCAAAAGGCAATATTCATCTTTCGCTGCAAAGAGAAGGTAAGAAGGGGATTGTCGGAGAAATTATACTACCTGCGGAACTGAAGGGAACTTTCCTCTGGGAAGGGATCCCTATGGAGTTGAAGGAAGGGCGGAATAAGATTGATGTTAACCAGGCTCCTTAAAAAAGATAGGTCTTCTTGTACCATTCCATATACTCCAGCAGTTTCTCCCTGTAATCCTCCAGACCCAGCAACTCTTCGTCATAAATCAGATAACTCATATCTGCCCGGCGAAAGGCAAAGTGCCTGGCACGATCCTGCCGATGAAAAAACTCCTTCTCCTCCGTGGAAAACCCCTTGGGAAGCCTTGTTTTTTCCCATACGGCAACCAGTTCATCATACACCTTTTGCCTTTCCGAAAGGTTTGCATCAATGATTCCAATAGCGTTTTCCAGGGATCTATAGGCTGCCTGGTGACTTAAAAACCGTTGGTTGTGTGCTTCCTTAATGGCTCTTTCCAACTCTGATAGTGCCAGATAGGTATTGCAGGTATGACTTACCAGTTCTGTAATGGTTGTAAAAAGTACCAGGTCATAGCTGTTCTTAACACCAGCTTCCTGGTTGATTCGGATAATCTCCATGGCACGCTCCATTTGTTTGATCTGCTCATGCGATTCCTCGATTTTTGCTGCATACTCCCGGTTCCAGTATTCATCATATTCCAGGTTATCGCCACGGGGCAATACGGGGAGATGGGTCTTGCCAATATCGCCATAGTGCCAAACCCGGCGTTCAAATGATGTATAATAGTAATACCCAGCCTTATTCAGCAGAAGGTGCAATTCTCTCATGTCGCTGGATTGTTCCCCATAGTAGTTCAGAAAATATTTATTGGCAAACTCTTCCAGTGTAGGATTATTTCCGCTCCAGCTCCACTCTGCAGAATTGATAAAACTCATCATCCATATCTGGTTATGAAGACCCGCATCATCCCATGAGGTGTTGATCATCCCATCGAATTCGCCTGAACCTGCAGCCCTGGCCACCTCATTATAGGATCTTTGCAGGCAATTATCAACTTCTTTTTCATCATCGCCCTCTCCCCTCAATCTGTAAAAGTAAGGCAGAAACAGCGTTTCTATTCCCGGATTGGGATCATAGACATGTAATTCATAGCCCGCTTTTTTAATATCAATGAGATGGTCGGGCTTTGCACTCCCCCTGCCAAGAATTACCATTCCAACAGGGGGGTTAAGCGCTGCTCCCGGGAGATATTCCGCACTCCAGGCCATAACGGTCCTACCCTCTTTTATCAGGGGTTCAGCACTGCGTGTGATAAACCTTGTCATCATAGCATGTTTGCCATCTTTTTCCATTTCAGCCTTGCAACCACAGGCAACACCCTTTCCTAATTCGTAGGACTCATCTGTGCCAATATGGATGTATTGAGAGCCAGGTGTAGCTTTAATCGCATCCTGCCAGAGGTCGTTCAGTAATTCATAGGTGCCCTCTTTCTGCGGACAAAACTCCCAGTTAGATGCAGGCACTTCCCGCAGGTGGCTGTGTTGGGGCCATTTTAAGATATAACTCACATGCCCCAGTCCCTGTACCAGAGGTACCAGCTGCACATGGTACTGCTGAGCATACCGGGTGATCTCCTGCATCTCCTCCATGGTAAAGGCACCCGGGGCGCCAATCTCAGGATGGCTCGGATAGGCAAATTTATCCTCCCATTCCCAGACCAGCATATTGATCTTTACCCTGGCAAGATCCCTGATAAAACTTTCAACATATGTGCGCTTATCCTGGTGGTGTTTTGTATCATAATGACACGCCCTTTCGGGAATATCCGGCCAGTCAGTGATCTCCAACCCGGGAACAAAAGCACCATGCTCTCCTTTTTTGATGATCTGCAGCAGTGTTTGGGTTCCATAATATAAGCCTGCTTCACCTTTTGCTCTTATGATCAGTTGATGGGCATCTGTTGTCAGCTGATAGCCCTGCAGGGCCTTCTTCTCCGGAAGATCAGTCACCTTCCGGGGAACACCCTGTTGTGTCAGTATGATCGATTTACCAGATGGCGAATCGGTGAGTACAGCGTTTACCCCCCACTCTTTCTTTAGCTGTGTGGCCAGTTCTTTTGCCGCAAACCGGTCACGTACTGTGGCATCTCTATCCAGCACAACAGAGACCTCCCCGTCCAGCACAAAATCCTCGCCACCAAGGGTTACCTCCTGCGGATAAGGGATAAGATAGATTCCTTCATCGAAAAGTGCCGTTGTGGTCTCTTCCACAGGAGTTGCACATGAAAAAAACAGGAACAATGAGGCTAATTTGATGAAGTGATCCATGATCTATTTTTTGTTAACTACGTTGAGCTTTTCGGTAACCAGCATTGTCACAGCTTCAATGGCCACGGGGAACACTTTTCTTAAATCAATTTCAGTTTCATTTTTTAATTTTGCTTTCAGCGATTTCATGAAAATATTCTTGATCTCTGTGGCAAGGTTAATCTTACATATACCCCCTGCAATGGCTTTTGTAAGTGTAGCATGAGGAACCCCACTACCCCCATGTAATACAAGAGCCGCATTGGTAGCCTCCCGGATACTGGAGAGTCTTTCAAGATCTAACCGGGGTTCCTGCTTATAAAAACCATGTGATGTACCGATGGCAACAGCCAGAGCATCCACCCCGGTTTCATCAACAAATTGGCTGGCCTCTTCCGGCATTGTAAATCCTAACTTTTCTGCTGATTGTCCCAGTTTTGCCACATAGCCCAGTTCAGCTTCAACACAGGCATCATATTTACTGGCCAGGGCAACAACTTTCTGAGTGTGCTGAATATTTTCATGGAACGGTTTTTCACTTGCATCAATCATTACAGAATCGAACCCGGCATCAAGGCATTTCGCCACCAACTCAATGGAGTCTCCATGATCCAGATGAATCCAGGCCTCAACACCATGATAGGCAATTGCACTCTTTGCCAATTGAAAAGCCATGGGCAAACCCATATATTCGATTGAGCTCCGTGTAAGCTGAAGGATGATTGGACTGTTACACTGAGCTGCTGCCTGCAACACTCCTTCCAGCGTCTCGAAATTGTAAAAATTGGTTGCCAGAAGCGCTGCTGAGGTATTCCTGAGTTGTTGATACTTTTCCTGCAATCTCATTTGCTAATAGTTATACTTATCATTCGGATAAACCACAGGCTCTGGAATAAACCCCAACGGTAATCCGGATATAATCTAAAACAATTTCCTTTGGATCATTGGTCAGTGTACCATTCAATACTTTAAAAAACTGGGTTGGCATAAACTGACTTAACAAAGATAATGGAATCCGGTTTTTTCTCAGATTTTCAAATAATTTATCCTTGGCCACCCTTACCGATCGATAGGGCCAGTAATATCTGGATCTGTCAGAAAAGCTGTATTTACGTTTAAAAAATTGCTGATGTTCTGTTCCGGAATAATATTTCTCCCAGTGTTTTGGATCATCCCTCATCACTTTGTCCAGGGTCTCCTTTAAATTTGACATTTCCAGGTTCCTGTCACCCATCATCTCAACTTCTATGGCCTCCAGTGCGTACAGCGCTTCCCTGTATGCAAAAGTTAACCATGGTCCGACCTTGAGAATACAAAAACAGTCTTCTACCAGTGCCCTTAAGCTTCCTTCGCTCTGGTAATCAGTAGAATGCGTTTCGTAGACCAGGTTATCATACCCGGTAATCTTATTGCTAAGCCCCCTGGCCAAATCCCGGTTATATGTAAACACACGGTCATCTCCAAACTCCACACCAGGCTGGACCACTACAGCCACCACACGTTCCCAGGCATCTGAAAGAGCTGCATCAAAAAAGATTTTCCTGGTGATATCAATGGTACGGGCCACATCTTCCGGTTTTGTCGGGATGACAATCTCCTCTTTCTGCTGTGCCCCGCCGGGCACAGGAACCTCGCTTCCGATAATATATAGCGGTGGGGCAGAGTTTTTACAATACTTTTTCCATGTATCTTCAGCGACCCGGCATAAAACGGCAGCCCTTGAGGCTACAACTTCATCACCAAGAGGGTTCTTCCTGTCACCCGGATCATCGGCACAAAACATGCTTGTATCGATGTGAATTTTCTGAAAACCTGCTTTTACATACTCCTTAATCAGCTCTTCAGCCCTAATCATCGCCTCTGAGGCGGGGAGTTCCTGCCATTTATTCGGGCCCAGATGATCGCCTCCAAGTAGGATCATTTCTCTGGGAAACCCGGTTTTTGTGGCAATGGCATAAACAAAGCCTGCAAATTCAGCCGGTTTCATTCCGGTATAGCCTCCGTATTGGTCAACCTGATTTGATGTCGATTCAATCAACAGGATGGAATCATCCTCTTTGGCCTGGATAAAACAGGCCTCCAACACATCCGCATTTGCAGAGCAGACCGAATAGATCCCTTTTGTTCCACTCCTGCGGTTGTCAGCAACAATTCCGAGGAAAATATCTCTTGCATTTCTCACCATTTTGCCATTTGGAAATCTGGTCAAATATGCTAGTAAATTGTAACCCCTTGAACCACCCTCGAAATTGATCCGCCTTTTGATGGAGAATCGGGTTTCAGTCCTAAGTCCAATGATTTATAAAACCCAATAATCTGGGCAGGGAGAATATATAAAACGAAAAGAAAATCTTTTGGAATACTCAATATGGATTTCGGAAATTTGATGGCATAATCAATATTTAATTCCTCCTCATTAAAACCATACCCGATACCCACACTTTTAGCCCCAACGGAAGATTCATTAATAGACCGGATCAGATCAAGTTCATACTGTTTCACAGGATCACTAAATGACATCAAGTAAACAATTAACGTAGATATATCCACTACCGCTCTCGGGCCATGTCGAAATCCCAGAAATGAATCATATTTGCAAATGACCTTGCCATCGGAAAGCTCCTGAACTTTCAAATGGGATTCATGTGCAATCCCAAAGAGAGGTCCGGAACCTAAAAAGACAGCTCTTTTGAAATCCAGTTCAGCGATGGATTTATATGTTGAAAGGTTCTTTTCTATAATGAATTTACCGCAATCATACAGATTTTTCAGGGTCGGTAATATATCCTCAATTTGATCAAGATTTAGCATCAGCAAGCCTGCCAGCATCATTGAGGAGAAGGAACTGGTCATCGCAAGTGATCTGTCATTTGTTTCCTCAGGTAAAACAAAGACGTATGAATGATTATTGCGTGAATTAATCGCCAATTCTCCATCACTATTGCAGGTAATGATCAGTTGATAAAGATGATCACAATGCTCCTCCGCTATTTTGACTGTTGCCAGGCTTTCCGGACTATCCCCCGATCGTGCAAAAGAGATAAGCAGCGTGGGTTTAGATTGGACAAAATAATCCTCCGGATGGGTAATGATATCCGTTGTGGCAATGCTCTTCGTTCCCACCTTTAAATTTCTCTGAAATGATCCCACCAGTGCTTCACCAATAAAGGCAGAGGTTCCAGCACCAGTTAATATCACACAGGAGAGGGATTTTCGAAGGGCTCTTTCCAGGAATTGAGACAATTGATCCTTTTCCTCCCGAACCCTTTCATATGTTTGCAGCCACATTTCAGGCTGCAGGGAGATCTCCTTTGCTGTATTATATCCCCCCCTTTGTTCAAGCTCTTTGGTATCGATATTCAGATAATTCATGAGGGTTATAGTTTTATTTCAATACAAATATATCTATTTTTCATTTTCTTTCTATATAATAGATTTATATTTCATAGAGTTATGTTTTATAACTATTTATAAATATAGTAAATATTTAAAACATTCTAATTATTATGTTTTTGTTTTGGGAATTGAGCTTTTTAATGGAGATTACCAGGTTCATT
>JBDLIX010000008.1:0-65514 GCA_039714655.1 Bacteroidota bacterium | reverse complement strand
TCAATAAAAGTATTCTCACTTACTCTTACCTCTTTTTCAAACGCCTCTCCCACATCAAATATCCGGTTGGGCCTTTCTATGGTAAAGGGCTCTTTGAGCAGTGTAAATATGTTGTCTTCCAGCCGGATGGTCATATTAACCTTCCAGCCGGAATTAAAAAAGAGATCATTGCTGTAAAACTGGTTGTCATGGATGAAAGCAGAATATTGTCCTTGATCTGCCGGACCCTTATCCATGGCAATGAGCATAATTGCAGTGGCCCAGTCACCTGTATCACCGTAATCACCATGCCAGACTTCCCTGTAGTTTGTGATGCCAATAAAGGTATTATCGTAGATCTCATTCATCCCGTTGGGATCATAACACGCCAGATTGAGAGGTGTGGGAGGTACATATTCCCATATCATATAGATGGTGTACTCCCCTGGCTCCAGTTCTTTAAAATCACCGTAAAGTGTGGTTGCATCATTCCCTGTAATCCTGGCGGGGGGTAAATCGGGATGGTACTTCACAAAGTAATACCTCCACCTGTCCTTTTCCCAATCCTGATTGGTATCCACAAGCCTCTCCTTTTCAATAGAGGAAGCAGTCGAACGGATGTAAACACCATTGTCCATCTTATCTTCAGGTGCTCCCACCCCACCGGAATCAACTGGCAAATGCTGGGTGATCCTTACAAAATTGTTATAGACCTTGCAATTCTTTGCGGATCTGCCTTCGAATTTGATCCCGTGTAATTCAATGAGCCTATGCTGAAAAGGGCGTGTCCTTGCAGGATAGTCGCTTAATTGTTGATGTCCTTTGGTGTCAATATAATTGTTATAGAAAAGTGTACCGTCACCTTTCAGATGCACTCCCCTTCCCGAGGATGTGATCTTATTATGGTGAACAATTGCTCCCTCACTGGGGGCCAGGGCATAACCGTTAACATATTGCTGGTGATGCTGAATATCATTATGGTCAATTTCAATGTTCTTTGCAGATCTGCTCTTTATTCTAACATTGATCCCCCAATGACACCCTTCTGTTGCCAGGTTGTCATGAATATGTATATCGCCTCCATAGGTGTAAACCCTCATTAAAGCATTACCCGGATAGTGGCGGCATTCTATTTCAGTCACCCTGCTGTATATACTGTTGTGATGAATATTGGCTGCATTGGCATGTGTCATCAACAGGGGAAATGCATTGGGCAGATGCACATCTGTACTGATTCCGAATATCTCTGTGGGGACCGGGCGGTCAAGACTAACCACTGCTGCGCTGTAATCACGGGATCTTTTACCCTGCAGAATATGCCCGTTGCATAACCTGGTATGCCCCGGATCGGCAAACCTGACTCCATACACCTGTTCCGAACTATTTTCACCAAAAATAACCGTATGCCCATCCAGGTCCAGGGTAATGCCCTCAGCAGCAATTTCAATGGCTGTTCCCTCCGCTGTTATGTCCTCCGTCAGGATATAATAACCATCTTTTTGATCCAGAATATAAGGTGTGGGGCCAGCAATATCACCAGGGATGCGGATAACATCTTCTCTCTTTTCCGTCTCTATTTTAAATATCTCGCTGTTGCTCCTTTTATTATTCGCCGGATCGATTGAAACCATTCTGTAATAGTAGGTTTCTCCAGACTCCAGCCCATTTAACCGGTGCCAGTGCGCCCATCTCGGTTTTGTTGTTGTTGTTGTCTGTTTTCCAAGATTTTCTGTTTTTCCATATTCCACCAAGCTGTTGGCCGAAAGGCTAATCTCTTCCAACTGCCAGTAAATGACAGCTGATGTTTCGGAAACATAGCTCCAGGTTCGCTGGAATTTTTCATTGGTTATAGCAGCTGTGCTTTGTAATAAGAATAATAAACCTGTAAATAATAGAATATCTGTTTTTTTCATGTTCATTTTCTTAGTAAAGTCGCTGGAAGATAGGGCAGTAATAGCAGGAGTGGAAAGATCCATTTGACATAATACGAAAAATCCTCAAAAGGCTTTCTCATATAGTAGATATTGTTCCCCTTCTGGGTGTACATATTCACAATATCATTCGTATGCTTGTGTTCTGTTACATGACTGGCATAGATGCCATCATGGTTCTTATAAGCCTCACTCACCAGTTCCGGATTCTCCTGAAGAGTACCCATCCCAAAAGAAATAACATATCCATAATCAGGATCCAGGGTATACTCACTCTCATCATCGAATGTCACACCGACCACAATATGCCCCTGCAAATCCCACAGATCGGCCTTTATCCCTTGTGCGTTCAACAGGTATTTTAGCCCGATACATGGCTGAGAGCAAATTCCAACTCCCCTTTCAATAACCTTTTTGTAATTCCGGAACTCATATTTCTTTTGTCCTGAGATCCATTGCCTGAATGCTAAAATATAATTCTCCCAGAGCGGGACCCTCATGTGGTACTTTTTTATCCCTTCATCTCTCCAATAGTGGGCCATGGATCTGTTTACGAGCATGGTAACCCGGGCAGCAAATTTCTTGTCCGTCTCCATATCTCCCTGGTCCCATTGTTTCTTTGCCTCCTCAAAACGGATAGAGATATCATCTTTGTAGGGTGTGATCTCACTATATAAATCTTCATTTCTCAAGGATTTGAACAGTCCGAAAACATTGATTAACAACAATGTCACTCCCAGGAGTAACATAGCAATAGAAATGACTCTTTTCAAGGACATATGAGTTCTATTTTTGCAGTCCTGCAATCGTCAGGTTTTATAAGCAAATATACATTATATTTCCTTTTTTTATCTTTAAGTGACTTTCATTATATTGTGATTCTATTAAATATCCAGAAATTATCGTGCATGAAACGAATAGATTTTTTAAAAGCAATGGGGGTGGCAGGTATCGGGTTGGGTTTACCCGGATTGGCACATGGAATGACAGAAACGGATACTCCGGATCTTCCTCCCCTGCTAATTAATTCAAAAGGGAAACCCATCCAATCACTCTCAAAATGGGAAAAACAGAGAAAGAAGATTAAAAAAAGGTGGCTTGATTACATGGGACCCCTTGATCTGAACCCGGAAACACCCGTATTAAAAGTACTGAAAGAAGATTGTCCCGATGGACTGGTAAGGCAATTTGTAGAATATGAAGGGGAACCGGGGATAATGGTACGTGGCTATCTTCTAATACCAGAAAATATTAATAAACCTCTTCCGGGAGTGGTAGCCCTGCATTCTACCAGTGATACTCAGATGCATTACATTGCAGGCACTGAGCAGGGGAGAATTGTTGCTTTTGGTTATAATCTGGCCAGGCAGGGATTTGTTGTCTTTTGTCCCCAGTGCTTTTTATGGCATGAGAATGAGGGCAGGAACTGGGAAGAGCAGGCAGCACACTTTATAAAAAGCCATCCTGGTTCCACGGGGATGGCCAAGATGCTGTTTGATGCGCAGCGAGCCGTAGATGTACTGGAGAGCCTGGAGGAGGTGGATTCATCACGAATCGGTACCATGGGGCACTCCCTGGGAGCAAAGGAGGCATTTTATCTGGGTGCATTTGATGACAGGGTGAAGGTCATTGTAAGCAATGAAGGAGGGATCGGTATAGAGATGTCCAACTGGGACGCGTTGTGGTATTTGGGTAAAGATATTTACGAATTCGGACACCAACATCATGAAGTGCTTGCCCTGACTGCTCCAAAACCCTTTCTACTGATTGGTGGCGACGGTTATGATGGTGAACAAAGCAGACCTTATATTGAGGCCGTACAACCTGTGTATGATCTATACAATAGAAAACAGAATCTTGCATTGAAAAATCACGAACAGGGGCATTCTGCTGTACCCATCACCGAAACATGGACCTACGATTGGATGAAGGAGCATTTAAAATAAGTATGGCATCAGGCCAGTTGTGATTAAGACAAAACGATTTAAAACTGAAAAGAAAACTTAAGACCATGAAAACCATACAGGTTTTATTTGCCATTTCATTGCTGGCTGCAATTACATCCTGCAATCAAAAGTCTGAGATGAGTGAGTGGAAGAAATATCCTCCTGAATTAATAAAGTTATCTGATAGATTGACCGGGGCTTCTATACAGCAACTCACCAACTACAAAGGGAACAGTCATCATTTTTATTTCACCAACCCGGGCTGGTTTGATAGCGATCAAAAATTATTGTTTTCATCTGACAGGAACAACCGGACGAACTTGTGTGCCATTGATCTGAACAATTATAACATTCAGCAATTAACTGACCTTGAACCTCTTTCTTTACCGCTCGAGATAGAGTTTTTTAGTGCCTGTACAAATCCTGTCAGGGAGGAGGCCTTCTTTTGGCATGGGACAGAACTCATCTCCTTAGATCTAAATAACCAGCAATCATCTGTCATCTTCGAGATGGAGCCGGGATGGACAAATTCCATGACCAGCTGTACAGCTGATGGCAAATATGTCATTTTTAGTATTACGGAAGATCTGTCTCATCTGTTTGAGGTGGATGTATTGCGGGGATATGTTGGTTTTAAGGAAACATGGGAGGCAAAACCCCATAGCAAGATAATCAGGGTAGCATCCAATGGTTCAGGATATGAAGTGCTCTTTGAAGAGAAATACTGGATTGGCCATGTAAACACCTCTCCTACCCAGAGTCATTTAATTACATTTTGTCACGAAGGTCCTTGGGATAAAGTGGATAACAGGATCTGGTGTCTGAATACAGAAACAAAAGAGATCTGGAAAATTCGACCCAGAATGCAGGAAGGTGAACGTGTGGGACACGAATACTGGTATGCTGATGGAGAAACCATTGGATTTCATGGTAACAGAGAAGATGGGAGTGCTTTCTTGGGGCATATCCGTTATGACAACACCGCACTGGTGGAGGCGGAATTTTCGAGTTACCCCGGCCATATTCATTCGAACGATAAGAATCTAATTGTGGGTGATGGTGGAGGAGTTATAAAACTCTGGAAATGGAATGGCAAAACATATGATGGCCCGCGAATTTTATGTGAGCATAAATCCAGCTTGAAAACCCAGCATTCCCACCCTCACCCACGTTTTAATGCAGCAGGTAACAAGGTACTCTATACTTCGGATGTGACTGGCTATTGTAATGTCTATCTCGTAGATTTGAAGGAGTTTGAGTCGTTACCAACCTCTGATGAATAGATTAGGATAAAAAATTTAAAATATAAACGGATGAAAAAAAGAACAAAATTTTCAATATGGATCTTTCTGTGCCTGTTAGGTTCAATGGCAATAGCGAATGGGAAAAATTCGAACGATATACCGCTATTTGGCATGTTTGAAATTCAAGTTACAAATAACACCAGCTACGAAAATCCATTTATGGATGTTGAACTTAACTCAGTTTTTACTGCACCTTCAGGTAAAAGAGTACATTTCTTTGGATTTTATGACGGCGATGGCCAGGGGGGGCAGAAAGGAAATGTATGGAGGCAACGATTTATGCCCACTGAGACAGGTACATGGACCTATGTTATATCCTTTAGTGATGGTTCTTTGATAGAGAAGGGGGAATTTAACTGTGTTAGGGAAAATGCAAAGCCCGGACCCTGGCAACCATATTCGGAGAATCCTCACTGGTTTACAACCGCCAATGGTGAACATTTCCTGCCGGTTGCAATGTATGCCGGTTGTGTCTACTCCCCCATCGATTGGCTGGATGCCATACAGTGGTGTAAGACAAGAAGTTATAACACGCTATTTACTTCCACCATGAATACCTGGGCCTGGCCGGAAGGACAAGAAAACATTACTGCATTTATAACGAAAAGCGTATCAGATAAAGAAGTCGACTATGAGAATTTTAATCTCAAAATGTGGAAGCAATGGGATGAAATGATTGAAACCGCAGGTGAGAATAACATTTACATCGGCCCTTTTAATGGGCCAACCGGATTTTATGGTGGACGCAGGTCAAAATACCCACCTGTGGAACTGGCTTACTACCCCGCCAACAGAAATGGTTGGGAAACTCCGCTAAATATAAAACTTATCCGCTATTTAATAGCCAGGCAGGGGGCGTACTGGAATCTTGCTTTCTGGAACCTTGGTAATACCGAAATGTATCATTTTCACAGCGTCACTTCCGCTATACGCTATGGTCAGTATTTTGCTTCGATATCTCCTTTTGAGCGAATGATAACAGCCCAGGATTGTGAGCAGTGGCACAATGCGGATAGAAGATGGTTATCGAAAATGAATTTCCCATCCTCCAGAAAGCTTAATACAATACAAACCGGGGTTGGGGAGATCGGAAATTCAAAAAAACCTGCTTTTATCAAAGACACCATCTGGCAGGAGGCTTACCCTAATAATGAGCTGGCTATTGATGCGTATAGTGGTTTCCCGGTGATTACCACAGAAGGCTTGTGGGAAGGCCAGGGAAGAGCCAAAAAGCCGCTCAGGATTATTTGGGGAATGTTTATGGCAGGAGCACACACGATGTGGGCAGATTGGAACTACGAGAGTCCTGAAAACCATGAATTCGGATCAAGTGGAAGAGGATGGGTACCTATCAAACCTATCGACAAACATCTTTTTCAGGTGGATCAATTGGGTGTGAACTGTGTTGGCGATGAACAGCTTATAATTGCGACCAATGCAATTCAGTCCATGCAATATTGGAAAATGAATCCTCACAACGAGTTGGTTTCAGGCAGTCTAGAGGCTTACTGTTTAGCTGAACCCGGTGTCCAGTATATGGTATACATACCAAATGGCGGCATCATAAAATTAAACCTTGAGGAAGCTCCCGGATTGTTTGAATTGAAATGGTTGGACCCATTCACCGGAGATTATTCAAAACCAAGAGCATTAAATGGAGAGAAAGTTCAATCTTTTATTCTTGAGGATGGTTGGGAGAGAGTTCTTATTCTGCAAAAAAAGTAAAAAGAATTAGCTGTGTGAGCGCATCGATTGGGATGAGCTGGAACGGAATCTGGAACCGGTAAAACCAAAAGGGTTCAGGCTAACTATTTAAACGGTGTAGCCATATACCCCTCAATATCGGTCCAGTGATCGAGCATGATCTTCCTTTTCAACTTCAATTGTTCGATCAGATCCGGTCCCAGTAAAAAGGTATCCTCATATTTTGAGTCACTGGCATGAGTGATAAATTCCATGCCGCCATCTTCCAACAGGTCGATCAACTCCTGGGTATTGTCCAATTCGTCACGCATAAGGGCGTTGAATTTTTGCAGCTCAGTATCCCCCTCCCAGGTGGGAGTTTTATCGGGCCGGTGAGGAGCTACGCCGAGCTTCTCCGCATTGCGGTCCCTGATGGCCTGTGCCCCGGCAAAATTACCCACACTTCTGAAAATGCTATTGTATATCTTCAATGCTTTCACCATGTTAGCAATGAACTCCTTTTCCGGAGCGGACTCGCTTACGCCTTCCATCAGCCTGATCGCCCTGTTAATCCTGGAAACATATTGATCCACTGCACCGGAAGGAACCTCTCGGTGGGCACCGTGAATATCGGTATAGTCCATTCGGGCCTCTTTTTCCGAAGGATTAAAAACGTGCGGAAGAAAATATGCCTCCTCTTCCGGGGATAGCCTGTCAGGGGCAACGACCAAAGGACGTGTAATATGCCTGGCCGATACACCCCAGTATATACCTGTGGGTCCGCGCATGGCGACCCTTTTATATTTATTAGCTTCTTCCAGTTCTACAAAAGCATTAAACAGTTTTTCTGCCGAAGATTCACCAGCCCATTTTTCACAGATCTTGTACAATTGCTCCATCTCGGCAATGTGCCCTTCGGGTGGTGCTGTACCCAGGTTCTCCACCAGCAGATCAAAAAACTTATTTGTGGCATCAAGCCTCTCATAACCCCTGTCATAGGATGCCCTGAAACTGATGAACACTGTATTGGCACTTCCCCTGGCCAGCGCATTGGTACTCCTCAAAATATTAAGAGGGAACAACAAACCCCTGACCGGATAATTGCCTGAAATCATGCTGCTTATTCCCCTCACCTTATCAGAATTGTGACTCTGGAAATAACAACCAGCGGGCAGATGCGCAAAAATATCTTCCTTCTCTTCATCGGAGAACATGGAGCCTGTCAAGTAGATTGAAACATCCTGTCCAGCTTCTTTTGCCCCATCCTTAAATGTATTCATCAGGCTTGCCACCCTTTCCCCCATTGTGTGATTCTTGCAATGTGTGGGACCATTGGGCCCGGTGTACTGCCAGTCGGACCAACAGATGCCAGACCCGGCATCGTTGGTTTTGAAAAAGAATGTGTGTATTTCGGGGACATTTTCCAGCAGTTCAGCAACCATACTGGCAAACATCTCCTGTGTCTCCTCTACACTGACGCAGGGGGCAAATGCCGGATGGTTTCCCCTTCTCGGATGGTCAACCCTGGCCCCCCGCATGTGTGGATAAGCTTCAAAGAATGGTTCAGGTAGGTAATTGGGCTCATAAGACCAGAATGCTGCATCCAGCTCATATTCGCGTAATATCTCAGCTTTTGCCAAAAGCAATTCACGGTTTTTCTTTACAAATTCTGCCGGGATAAAAGGGGCAATTTTTGGATCAGGAAAAAACTTGTAGGGTGTAGGATTATAGCTTGTGTACTCAAACCAGAAATTTCTTCCCTCTGGAACGTCATGAAATCCTTTATCTGCCAGGGTACTGATATTGACTTCGACCCTGCCGAATGGTTTCAGCCGGGCAGCCTGTTCCGCCAGCTTGCGAAATTCAACCAGGTCCCGGATCGGTGCATGGATCACAAATACTTTTTCTTCTGCAGTTTTTTCATTTGCCAGGGTAGGAAAAACCGAAACAAATAAAAACATGCAGGTAATTGTGACGGAGATTAATTGCCTTTTTTGATACATCGCCTATTTCTTTATGAATTTGCGTATAACAGGGATCAGTGGTTCAATCCCATTCTTAAGTGGTCTGTTTACAGGAATTGACAGCTTTGCTTCCAGTTGCTTCTGATAGGTTTGCATTTTTAAGTTTTCCATGTTCTCCTCATTCAGTGTAATCGCCAGGACTTCTGCTCCAAACATTCGGATGATTTCGATCTCCTTTTCTAATGGTGGGATTAAACAACCAACATCATCCAAATCCTCAAAATAGATTCTTGCCGGGGCATGCTGCAGGATAACTCCCTTTGCATTACCTGAAAGTAAAAATTCTGATCCGCACGGTCCCGAAGGATTCATCAATGAAGATTGGCCCTCTATTAATATTAGATCCGGCGAAGATTCTCTGTCACACTCCATGATCACTCTTTCAATTTCACCTCCAATAAAGTCATTGGGGGTTGCATCAAAAATAAAACCATGGCGATAGCCCTGCATCCACCCTGTCTGGCCGGTAAAAATCATTTCCGTTTTGATACCATTGGCATTACAGGTTTCCCATAAAAATCGACTTGTAGTGCGCTTCCCTATGGCACAGTCTGTTCCTAATACGGCAACTGTAGGCGTCTTTACAGAAAAAATACCACCACTCCAAAATTGCAGTCCATTGGTGGGGGATGGTTTTCTGATATCTATTAGCTCAACGCCTTCTTCTTGTGCAATTTGTTGAAATTCAGGATCATCGCTCAGAAATTGATGTAGTCCGCAGATAATTGAGAGTCCATTTTTCATTGCCAGAATAATTTCATCTCTGCAGGACCCAGGCAACTGTCCGCCCGGAAAAGCAACTCCCACGATAAAATATTCAGGCGTTCGGGGATATTGCTTTATAAATTCATTCACGGAGTTATAGACAAAAACTCCCCGGCTCTTTCCATCCATAACTTCCCCGGCGTCCTTACCAACATGAATGTGGTCAATAACGCCCAGCACATCAAACCTTTTTCCCCCACGCAGTAAACCATGACAGGTTTTAGCAAAATTGGTATCCAATAATCCGTTTGTAAAAACAACTGCCTCTCCGCCAATCATATGTTGGTTCCTTTTAATAGCGTACAACCTAAACCCGGAGTTTCATTCACTGATAAAGATCCATTTTTTAGAATAAAACCACCACTGACCAGATCACGGGCCAAATCCAGACTTCCGTCCAAATCCAGATACCTTGTTGCAGGGCTGGCCAGGGCAGCGTGCAATGCCGCTGAGATGCTAATAATGCTCTCATCCATACATCCCCACATCAGATCAATTTTTGCCAGGTTAGCGATTTCTGCAATTTGCAGTGCTGAAGTGATCCCCCCACACTTCATTAATTTAATGTTGTAAATACCAAAGGGGTGTGGGTTTACAGCCAGATTCAGGGCATCATTGGTATCCTGCAGACTCTCATCTGCCATGCACTTTTTCCTTATTCTTTCAGGGACCTCAAACATCCCATTGTTGTGATCACTTTTCAGCGGTTGTTCTATGAATTCCATATTAAGTTTCCTGGTTTTCTGCTCAAATTCCACCAGTTCAGCCACACTGTATCCCTGATTGGCATCCACCCGGATTTTTATCCGTCGCCCTGCTCTCTCACGTATCTTAACAATACGCTCAATATCCTCTTCAACTGATTTACCGGTCTTCACTTTCAAGATTCGAAATCCCCTCCCTACATATTCCACAGCCTCGTCAACTGATTCTGATACCGATTTGATACCTATGGTTATGGAAGTAGGTAATGAATGATACGCTCTTCCCAGCACATCAACCAATGGCAGGTTCATATATTTTGCAAAAACATCAAACAGGGCAATATCCACTGCCGCTCTTGCTGCAGGTGTTTTATGCATTTCTTTTTCAAGTGTGCGACAGTGCTTTTTAATCAAACGAATATCTTTCCCCAATAGAAGGTCTTCCAGTTTATCCGTAAGAACAGTTGTACAATCATCCAGACTTTCACCTGTAATTGACTGAACCGGCGCCCCACTGCCCAACCCGAATAGTCCCCCATCGGTTTCCAGATAAACGAATACATTTTCAACAGAATCAAAGGTTTGATAGGCAATGCTATAAGGTCTTGTAAGTTCAAGGTTCTCAGACCAGCTTTTAATCCTGGTTATTTTCATTTTCCCTATGAATCAACATTAAGATGAACGATGCCTTAGTACAGTGCCTGCCTGTGCTCCTGTATGTTTTCCGTTATTAATGGTAATTTCCCCATTTACAATTACATACTCAATCCCTGAAGGAAATTGGTGCGGATCTGTAAAACTTGCATTATCAATCACCGTTTCCGGATTAAACAGAACAACATCTGCAAAGTAATCCTTAGCGATCAGCCCGCGGTTGTGCAAACCAAGTTTTGCAGCTGGCATGGAGGTCATTTTTTTCACCGCCGTGGTCAGCTCAAATAGTTTCTCTTCCCTGGCATATTTACCCAGAACCCTGGGGAATGTCCCGTAATACCGTGGATGGGGTTTTCCTTCTGCTAGCCTTCCATGTGGAGCCACTGCAGTTCCATCAGATCCAATCATGACGAAAGAAGATGAAAGAACCTTTTTTAAATTGTTTTCATCCATACCAAATCCCACAATCTGAACACGGTTTTTCTCTTCAACCAAAATATTCCGGATAAATTCAAAGGGTGTTGTACCTAATTCATTTGCACAGGCAAAAACAGATTTCCCCTCCCATATTTTGTTCTTCTCTGAAAAACAGGAACTGATAACCACCCGGTCCCATCCTCCGATACGTTCACCTTTGTCTTCAACATATTCTTTGATTTTTTGTGCCATTGCCTTATCCTGCAACCTGGATAGTATCTCTTTAATACTTCCCTGGCGTGACCATAATGGCAGAAACATGGTAAGACCTGTGCTGTAAGCGATATAAGGATAACGATCGGCTGTAACTGCCAACCCTGAGTCTGAAGCATTGTGAATCATTTCCAGCACATGTTCAATTTTATTCCAATTGGCGTGATTGGCTGTTTTCAGATGTGAAATCTGTGTGGAGACTTCAGCTTGTTTACAAATCTGCAATGCCTCCTGAATAGCCTCTTCCACATGATCATCTTCACTGCGTATGTGTGTTGCATGAATGCCTCCATTTTTTGCAACTATTCTATTTAACCCGATCAATTCTTCTGTAGATGAGTAACTTCCCGGAGCATACTCAAGGCCGGTAGAGAGTCCAAAGCTGCCATCTGCCATTG
Organism: Bacteroidota bacterium; assembly: GCA_039714655.1. Taxonomy (GTDB): domain Bacteria; phylum Bacteroidota; class Bacteroidia; order Bacteroidales. The sequence goes on along the minus strand of JBDLIX010000008.1, from coordinate 53,436 downwards.
AACGTTCTAAAAGATCCTTCATCTCCTTTAATTGTTCCGGGGTTGCCTGAATGTCATTTCTACCCATCACATAGCTACGCAGGCTCCCATGCCCAGTAAATGTTGCATAATTAATGGAGCTTTTCTGCTCTTCAAGTCTCCTTAAAAAACCATCTGCATTCCTCCAGTCAATGTGAATTCCATATTGTTCAAATGTATCTGTATCCATTTCCAGGAAATCCACATCATTCAATGGAAAGGGAGAATAACCACAATTGCCAGATACTTCTGTTGTAACTCCCTGGTGAATTTTACTCTCCGCATTGGAATTAACAAACAATCCTATATCGGTGTGGGTATGGATATCAATAAAGCCAGGAGATACCACAAGATTTGAAGCATCTATCATCAAATCAGCTGTGGAGCTTTTCAGATCATCGATTGCAACTATTCTGTTTCCGATGATGCCAATATCTTTTTTTAAGGCCTGGGTGCCTGAGCCGTCAATAATCAGCCCATTCTTAATAAGAATATCAAATCGATTCGTTGTGCTGCAGCCGGTTATTAAACCCAAGGTTCCGGCAGCAACAGTTAAACTAAATTCACGACGGCTTATTTTTGTTTTCATCTAATTGATTATTGGTTGAGATCTATGGGTGGCTGCTTTTCCCATTTACCTTTTGTAAAATCGGGAAATTGCACCGACTGGCCTTTACCCGAAACTGACATTTCAGACAATGGTGAAACTGCACTGCTTGTCACCGAATCATATACATCGAAATAGGGCATTTTCTCTTCACGCAGGGCTTTTACCAACAGATGCCAGGTCAGCGGTGTTACCTTTCCCTGGTTTCCGTGTCCCCGGAGGGCATTTTTTCTGGGGGCAGGATTGTAGTTCTTTACCAGTGGGTGCTGGTACTGCTGAATCCATTTTTCAGCATCTTCCCATTGATGCGATTCAGGACTGATCCCATCCACATACACATGAGATCCAAGTCCGCTGCCGGATATAAAAGCTCCCTTTGTACCCTGGACCTTAAAAATACCTCTTGGATGGGGTGTATTGGTATCAAAGTTCAATGTAATAAGCTTGCCCTTCACAGTACGCATAAGGCTCACATTGGAGTCACCCTGCGCCATTTTCTGCGTGGCATAGGGATGGGCATCCCCATAGTATTGATCTGCATAATCATTGAGCATGGCAGCCCCTGAACTTACTGAAACAAGATAATCCAGCCTGTCACCATGGTTAATATCCATCATGGCCATGATCTTGTTCATGGGGTGGTCGGGGTAGAGGTTGCCGTTCCGGTCTACAGAGTGTTGCAACCGCCAGGGCTCCTCTTCAGGATTGAATTTTACCATCCTCAAATCATGCACATAACCACCCACAATGTGTGTGATACTGCCAAAAACACCCTGCTGTATCATATGCAGCACCGGCATGGCATAATAGGATTCCAGCAGGGCCTGCTCCAGAGCGAGTGTGGCCCACTTTCCGGTCTTCTCGAAAGTCTCCACAACTTCCCAGGCTTCGTCAAGGGTAAGGATCATAGGAACTTCACTGACCGCATGTTTTCCGTTTTTCATAGCTGCCAGGCATACCTGTGCATGCCATTTCCATGAAGTTGCACAGATCACCACATCCAGCTCTTCCGTTTCACACATTCTCACGAAATCAGTATCGGTTTTTCCGTACAGACTCGGAGTGGGTTGACCGGCCTCTTCCACCCAGCGTTTGGCCCGGTAGAGGGGTGCATCTTTGATATCACACAGAGCCGGAACCACAACACCTTCAATTCCCAGTGCTGCGTCGAGGTGATAGGAGCCGCGGCTTCCAACCCCTACGAAACCCATGCGTAGTGTTCTCTCTTCATTCATGTATGTACTGGCCATCGCCAGTTGAGACATTGCCATGCCACCGGTTGCAGCAGCAGTAGTTTTCACAAAATCCCTGCGGTTAAGTTTACGTTTCATTGGTAATTATTTAGTTTGTCTCAAATCTCTATTTCCAGTACAACCTGTTTTCCAACAAATAATCCAACATCTCCTCGTACAAGATTAATTGAATATCCAGAATATCTCCATGTGTAACAAATGGTTCCTGATTTGCTTCGACGGATCCATGACTGCACTCAAAGGTAAAGGCCATGGTTCCCGAAATGTGGTGCAGGGCACTGATTAGGTTAAAACTGGAATGGGGAGGGAATTCCTCATCTTCCACAGAAGGCTTGCCAAGCCAATCAGATGGATAATCGGGTATGCCCTCTTTCCTGTATCTCAGGTTGAGTTGCCTGATCAATTCGTCAATTCGTTGTTTCATGAACCAGGGCTCGTAGCTTGCCTGCAGAATCCTGGGTTTGTTCTCGTGGGAATGAAGGGATACGGTCATATCCGGGACCTCGCTCCTGGTAATATCCAAAATGGCTTTGGTCTCAACTGCCATTGGAGCGAAAAAATCATCATGCATCATGTTAATACCATCATCATTAAAATATGCCCCCAGGATCCCCACATTACCTTTCATGGGATGAAGCGATTTGGCCATGGGCCAACCCCAGGAAGAGCCGTCTGTCCGGGTTCCCTGCCCGTACTTTGTCATAATCGTTGATGGCAGACCTACAAAACTGTCATATGGGCACCTTTTTCGCCCATCAGGATTGCCACATGGTACAATAATTATTCTGCATTGATCAATCTTGCTATGTAGGGAAGCCCACTCCTTCCCACGGTGATCCCTGCCGGTTTCTGCAACATGTATCAAATTCACCAGGCCTGCAATCCCCTCCATTTCCTGACCGTGAACCGGACCAAGGAAAAAAACCACCGGTTTACTGCTACTGTCTTTCTTTGCATAAAATGCAGGATTCCGGGCAGCAACTGCCGAATTATAATTGGCCTGGGATTGAAAATCCTCTTTCTCTCCATAAGAAACAGAATAAACAGGGAAACCTCCAGGCGAGGTTGCAATTACCTCTACTTCTCCATTTTTAATATCATCTATCTCCTCTTCAATATGGGCTAACTTAGATTTATAAAAATCCGGGATATGGGTATTGTTGGGTGGATCACCAGCTTCAATAGGAACCTGAGCATACAAACTACCAAAAAAAAACAGGATGAAAAGGATCGATAATATCCGCAAATTATTACTGTTTCTGCTTCTCATATATTTAGATTGATTAATTTACAATTGTTTGTTTTATGATCCTTAATTTTAGCAGAGATTTTTAACGAATGAAGATTCGCATCAGGGTATTGTAACACTATTTTTTTATGAATACTTTTACTTCCTTATCATAAAGCTTCATTGCGGAATCCTGCTCCTTCCGTTAAGTTATTTTTTATATGATTTAAAAAGATGAAAGGTACTAAAACATTTACAACATTTCAACTGACTCCCCTGCTCCTATTGAGTGTGTTGAATATTCTTATGGCATCCTGTGGTTCTTCCACTGACAAAGGATCTCCATTTAGTTTTGAAGAAAAAGGACAGGGAGTTGAATTGTTTGAAAACGGCAAGGCTGTATTCTTTTATCAGAAGGAACCAAAGTCTTTAACCGGAGCGTATATCTGCAATAATTACATCCATCCGCTCTATACCCTGAATGGAGATACCATCACTGAAGAATTCCCTGTTGACCATCCTTATCACAGGGGCATTTTCTGGTCGTGGCACCAGCTTTACATCAACAATCAAAGCATCGGTGATGGATGGATCATGGAGGAGATTTCCCAGGAAGTGGTTGAGATGGAATTTAGTACCACAAAAAATTCAGCAACCCTGAAATTGAATGTTTTATGGAAGTCTCTCCTCCTGAAGAACGAAGATGCTTTCATTGTCGAAAACACCACCATTATCGTGCACCAGCTAAAATCAGGGTTGCGCCGGTTAGATTTTGAGATTTCACTGCAGGCCCTTGTCCCGGGTGTGAGCATCGGCGGATCTGATGACGAGAAAGGGTATGGCGGATTATGCGCCCGCATAAAATTGCCTGAAGATTTATTATTCACTTCAACGGAGGGATCCATAACGCCAAAAAGACTTCAGGTTATTGCGGGTCCATGGATGGATTTTTCAGGTACCTTCTCTGCCGGAGGAGAACAAAGCGGATTGACCATTTTTTGCCATCCGGACACACCCAACTACCCTGCACCATGGATTCTGAGACAAAAGAGCAGCATGCAGAATATAGTTTTCCCGGGCAGGGAGAGGGTTGAAATAGCCATGGATCAACCAACCATACTGAAATACAGCCTGATCGTGCATGCAGGCAATGCTGATAATGTGGATCTGGTCAAGTTTCAATTGGAAGATCAATAAGGTTTTATCCTGAGATAAAGTAAAAATTTCTCTAATATCTGTATCTTTATTGGACTAAAATTATATTAAATACAATTTCAATTTCCCCAAACCATGAAAATCAAACAGAATCCATTTACCAGGCGTCAGTTTATGAAAACCACATCAGTTGGTGCGCTGGCTGCAAGCCAGATCATTCCGACCTATGCTTTTGGCACGCAAAGTAGCAGCCAATCAGGAAAGCTTGCAGCATTAGGAGGCACACCTGTTAGAAGCAATAAGAACTGGCCAGAGTGGCCCTACAGGGATCAAAATGTCATCGATTCCATCATGAAAACAACTAAAAATGGGATCTGGTGCCGTATTAATGATAAGGAAAATGGTACGGTTGTTACTTTTGAGAGGAAATATGCCGAGATGCTGGGGGTGAAGCGATGTGTTGCAGTTGGGTCAGGGACCCAGGCGTTGCATACTTCTGTTGAGGCACTTGGACTGGGTCCGGGGGATGAGGTGATCACCTCCCCCTATACCGATCCCGGGACCATTTCTTCCATTTTATCGGCGCGTGCCCTGCCGGTTCTTGCCGATATTGATCGTTACTCTTTCCAGGTGGATCCGGATGATGTGGAACGAAGGATTACAAAAAATACCAAAGCGATTATGCCGGTTCATATGATGGGACAACCAGCTAACATGGATCGGTTTGAAGAGATTGCCAAAAAGTACAATCTCTATCTGATCGAAGATGCCTGTCAGGCCCATTTTGCCAGACACAGGGGCAGGATACTGGGAAGCATCGGAGATCTGGGCTGTTTCAGCCATCAGTCTTCCAAGGTGCTGGCCTGTGGAGAAGGTGGTAGTATTATCAGCAACAACGAAGAGCTGATGGAACAGTGCTTCACAGTACAGAATCATGGCACCTCAAAATTTGGCCGTACAGAGACCATCGGACCGAAATACCGGATGAACGAGTTTGAAGGAGCGATCCTGATGGGACAGCTGCCAACAGTGATCCAACGCCATGCCCTGCGTAACAGGAATGCCGAATACCTGACTTCAAAGATCAAAGATATTCCTGGTATTACACCCCAGAAGTTGTATGATGGAACGGAAGAGGGATCCTGGTACCTCTACCCGGCAAACTATAACAAGGAGGAGTACAATGGCGTGGATCGGAGCATATACCTGAAGGCGTTGGCAGCCGAAGGGATTTCGCTGAGTCCCTACATCGGGAATGGCCTGCATAAGGAGCCATGGGTAGATAATATCATTGAGAGAAGGGTATACCAGAAGATGTATGGCAACAGCCGTTTGAAGCAGTTCAAGGAGGAGATGGAATGTCCAACCTGCGATCTCATTTGTGATGAGGAGATGGTGATGTTGTGGGCATCAGGTCCACTGCTTGGCTCCCTGACCGATATGGATGATATCATCAATGCCATGACCAAGGTATATGAGAACCGTGATCAATTGAATCAATTGTAAACCTACAGGAAACAAATGAAAAGAGTTATTAAGTTACCGGCAGTGATCTTTTTGCTGCTGTCGGGGATGCTGATTATATCCACCACCAGTTGCAATAAATATGCTGATTCTGTCAAGATTGGTGTTTTCGAAGTGAATGTCACCCCGTCCATCGGGGGCACTGTTGCTTATGCCACGGTAAATTCCATTGTGGATTCTCTCTATGCCAAAGGTGTAGTGATCCTGTCGGATGAAAAACCTGTTGTTTTGTGTTCGGTGGACTGGATCGGCATTGCCAATGAGGGACAACGTGCCTGGCGCGAGAGCCTGGCCAAAGCAGCCGGGACTACACCGGACAGGGTTGCTGTTCATGTAATTCATCAACATGACGGTTGCCGTTGTGACTATACAACAGAGGCGATCCTGGATCAATATGGTCTGGGTGGTTGGCGTTATGATACCCTGTTTATGGGCAACACCATCCGGTCTGTGGCCATGGCCGTTGAAAATGCAACACAAAACGCACAGCCTGTTACTCATCTGGGTTTTGGTCAGGCAAAGGTGGAGAAGGTTGCTTCAAACCGACGTATCCTTGGAGAGGATGGAAATGTAAAAATCGTCAGGTACAGCAGTACACGAGATTCAGCATCCATAGCGGCCCCTGAGGGATTGATAGATCCCTGGCTAAAGTGTGTCAGCTTCTGGAATGAGGATCAGCCCCTGGTTGTTATGAATTACTATGCCACACACCCCATGAGTCACTATGGGAAAGGGAATGTGAGTTCAGACTTTGTAGGAATTGCCCGGGAGTCACGGGAAGAGAAGCTGGGAGTGCCTCATATGTACTTTTCAGGAGCCGGAGGAAATATCGCTGCCGGAAAGTATAATGACGGATCGCCCGGACGAAGACCTGTGTTGGCTGGCCGGATGGAGAAGGCGATGCAACAGGCATGGGAAGGGACTACAAAAACTGCCCTCTCAAAATCAGATATGGAATGGCGAAATGTGGAGATCCACCTCCCCCTGGGTGACCACCTGGTGGAAGACGAACTAAGAGCCCGCCTGGCTGATGATCAGCTGGACTCACTGAAAAAGTTTACTGCAGCCAAACAACTTGCCTGGCTCCAGTGGAATCAGTCCGGTTCCAAAGTGAATATTACGGCCCTGAAGCTGGCTCATGTCTGGCTATTACAACTGCCCGGGGAAACCAGTATAGAGTATCAGCTGGCCGCCCAGGAGATAAAACCGGATGATCAGGTATGCACTGCTGCATACGGAGAATATGGCTCGGGGTATATCTGTACGGAAATTGCCTACACCCAGGACAAAGGATATGAACAGAGTCCGCGTGTTTCATTCGTATCACCGGAAGTGGAGGAGACATTGATGACAGCAATGAATCAGGTGCTGGAATAGCATTACAAAAACGAGGTATAATGATAAAAAGCAATGTCACATCTATTGTGATTGGTTTGTTATGCCTGATCCTTCCGGATAGAATAGCTGCCCAGCAGGAGATGGTTGAGACAAACCGTCCAGTGAGAACTCCCCGGCAAATAATTCTTACAATCGGGCAGGATCAGGGTGATCTGCAAGGAAATGATGATAAGATCATTCAGGCGGGCATTGAATATTTGCACAGGTTGGGCGGAGGTATTCTTCATATCTATCCGGGAATCTATGAAATGAATAACGCACTTTATATGCGGCCGAATATAACCATCCGGGGATCAGGTGAGATGACCATCCTGCGTAAAACAGATGGTGTGGTAACTGCCATTATAAGGGATGTCGATTGGTATGAATATGCGGTTCAGGTAGAAAATATTCAGGGATTTACCGAGGGTGGAGGAATTATGCTGAGGTCACCTGTTGAAGGCTCTGATTGGGCCTATGATATTTTCAGGGGTACCGTTATACGTATCGAGGGAGATGTACTTTTCTTAGACAACATGCCTTATGAAAATTTCTGGGTGGAAAAGGAAGCTACGGCTGCAACCATATTCCCTCTCCTTACTGCTGCAGAAGAAACAGATCATGTGCATATTGAAGATATTGTGTTAGAAGGAAATAAGGCCAATAATGAATTGATAAATGGTAATTATGCCGGCGCACTGTTTATTCAAAATTGTGATAATTGGAGCTTTAAAAATGTAACGGCCAGGAACTATAACGGCGATGGTTACAGTTTTCAGGTTTGCGATGATATTCACTTCAATCATTGTACATCGCAGAATAACGGCGGACTGGGGTTTCATCCCGGTAGTGGATCTCAACGCCCCATCTTCAGGAACTGCACATCAACCGGCAACGATCAGGGTATCTTCTTCTGCTGGGGCGTCAACTACGGTCTTGTTGAAAATTGTGTGTTATCCGGTAATCGTAAGTACGGGATCAGTATTGGGCACCGCGATACGGATAACATCATCAGGGGATCTGCTATTACTGCTAACGGCGAGGTTGGAATACTTTTCAGAGAAACCGGTGGTGAGGATGGATTTCGTGCAGGACACCGTACCACCATTGAGGATTGTGATATAAACGACAATGGGAAAAAACAGGACGGGAGAGGGATTGATATCCGAGGGGAAATCATGGACATTGCCATAAAGAAGAGTCGTATTGGAAATACCAATGCACAAAAACAGCAGAAAACAGCTATTCGCATCAGTAAAAATTCAGAACGGATTACACTTACAGAGAATAGATATTTGAATAGTCCGGCAGAAATTGAAGATCACCGCCTGAAAGAGAAACCTCAATAACTACCAGGATTTTTGATGAAACGAACACCTGTTATAAAGGAACAAACTCAGAAGGAAAAAAATGATGCCCAATGATCACAAAACGAGAATGGATAGCAGCGATATTAGATGGGGACAAGAGTCTCCCGGTTGCTCAAGACTGGATGGGATTCTTTAACAGCAAAACAGCAAAACGATTAACATCTCCGCAGTATCATTACGATTCCATGTGGTGGTACGATGTGCCGGACAAATTTGATATGGGTGCCATGGGACCGGAGCAGCTGGACAGAATGATAGCCTTCAATAATAGCACCGGTCGCTGCTTTGCATGTCTTGGGAAAGGCGCAAACATTTCATTTGGTCATGGTGGTCCGGGAGAATTTTTTGTCCGGATCAAGGAGCGACATGATAAAGGATTTATTGCAGAGTTTGAAACGGGTGTGCTGGCTGAAATCCATATTCATCCCCATTTCTATCATAGTTATGGCCATCCGGTTAAAACGATGGACGATCTGAATCGCCTTGAGCTGCCTGATCCGGCTGACCCAAAACGGTACCGTGGGTTTGAACAGGATGCGAAATACCTAAAGAGCAAAGGAGAATATGTGCTTGCTTCTTTGAACGGATTTTTCTCCGGGCTTCACTATTTCTTTATGGAGTATCAGGATGTGTTGCTCACCCTGCTGACTGATCCCGAACTCATTCATGTGATGCTTAACCGGCTGGGAGAATGGAATTTGACAGCTGCCGAAAAAATGGTAGAAGCCGGGGCAGACTGCATTACCTTTTGCGACGACCTGGGATCGAAAGAGAGTTTGCTTTTTTCTCCGGAACAGTACCGCACCTTTATAAAACCCTGGCACAAAAAGTTATGTAACCGTATCCATGAGATGGGGGCAACCGTTCATATCCATACCCATGGTGCCATCCGGCCCATCCTGGATGATCTGGTGGAGTGTGGATTCGATTTCATTAATCCGTTCGATCCGGAAGAGGGATGGGATATTGAGGAAGTGTTGCGGGATTACAGTGACAAGTTTGTGGTGGTTGGTGGATTCCCCACAAAATTCTGGTACTGGCCGTCAGCGCAGCAACATACATACTTACGGAAAATGGCCGGATATGGTAAAAAATATGGTCGCCTGATATTTATGGATTCAGGAGGGGTACCCGAGGATGTCAGCAGGGAAGATTTTGAACGTATTTCTGAAGTGAGCAGGAAGGTGCGGGGTGTGGAAGGAGTGCCCGGTTGCGTATAAGAGCATTTATGCCAAAAGGATTACTATGAGAAACTTACCAATCAAACCCGGCACCTTTTCAGACCAGGTATTTCTTCTGCTGTTATTATCCGGTATTATAATATTCATGGTCACACTCCTTGCAGAGTGTACCACTGGTGAGCAGCGTTATCACATCACCCTGAAAGTTACATCTGACCTGCCATCCGGCTCAGCGCCTATGGATCCGATGATCGATTTCGAAAAGATAATCACTGATGCCGGACTGCCGGGTGTGCTAGATCCGAATTCAATAGCGATAATCAATAAAACAACAGGCCAATCCGTCCCCTTCGGTTTATCCGAAGAGTTCTCATACAGCGACAATGGCCGGCTGAGATGGACTATTACAGATCCTGCACATAAAACTTTTGAGATTCGCTTTCTTACTACCCACACGCGTCCCTCAATCAAGCCAAAAGCCTACACACCACCAGTCGGCGTAGGCGATCTGCTCCGCTACAACGCAAATGAACCCCGGCCAATCAGTCTCCCTTATCCCGCTCGCCTGATTGATCTGACTGGTGATGGAAAACGTGACCTGGTCGGTTGCTGGAATTATGCCCACAGTCCAGACTGGCCCTGGGATGGTATATTCTTATATCCACGGGAAGGTAATTCAGATAATTTCGAGTTTGGTGACCTGGTTCGTATTCGTTATGTCTCACATGCCGATTCTACTAACTTTAATTTTTTTAGTAATATCTATATGTTTGCTGACTTTGCTGATCTCAACAAAGATAATCTTACCGACATCGTATATTGCCCCAAAGGCAGTGATCAGCTCTTCTTCTATCTGAATTCCGGCAAACGAGATAAAGGGGGAATGCCAATATTTGTAGCCAGTGATACTGTACCGCGCCAGACAGACGAATGGCATTCATGCCGTGCAGTTGATCTCAATCAGGATGGTGCCATAGATTTTGTCATTGGGGATCTCTATCTAAGAAACACCAACCCTGATAGCTGGCCTGTCAAACTGGCAAAAAGTGTTTCTCTCAATGCAAACACAGACTCTGTTTTTAATCATGATGTAACAGGAGGTTCCGCCTGTTTTTATGATGTGGATGGAGACAAAAAACCAGATGCCGTCTATCTGAAAGATATCGCTGCAGATGGTGACGGAAATTTTACAGTTGCATGGAAACAAAACCTTGGCGGCGATATACCAGAGTTCGGGCATTCACAACCACTCGATGACATTGATTGTCCATACCCCCGCGACGTTGCAGCAGTTAACGATGGTCCTCACCGTGGACTGTTAGTGAGCCATAGCCATTACGAAAAATTGTCGTTTTTCGAACAGACAAATGCTTCTGGCAGTGCCCCTCAATTTAAAATTTCTAACTCATTAAAGTCTATAGCTGCTGTGTTGGCCTTGCCAACTCAGGCATGGCCAACCATTTGTGACTGGGACAATGATGGAGATCTGGATCTTTTGGTTGGCGGAGGATTTGGGTGGCCCCGGATTTTAATAAATGAAGGTTCAAATGAAACGATGGCTTTTGCTGAAAGCCAATTTATTCTTTCCGGGGGGAACCCTATTCGCCTGACAAGGAATAAAATTCTTGGCGGGGATCATTTCCATGACTATGGTTATCCCTATCCGGCCTTTGCCGATTGGGACAGCGATGGCTTGCCCGACTTACTGTTGCCCAATGAAACAAATCGGATTTTCTGGTATAAAAATATCGGTACCCTGGAAAAACCTCAATTCGGTCCTCAACTTCAGATCATTTGTGATGGATATCCGGATTCACCAGAATTGCGATCCCTATCCGCTCGCCGTGCCAAAGAGAAGAACCTGGACCACTATCCCTATCCTTATGAGAAAGAGCGCCCCTTCCTGTGGCGGACCGGTGCGGCATTTGCCGACTGGAACAACGACGGCTTGATTGATTTAATCACCCATGATGGCTATACCCACAAAGCAACCCTGTTTACACAGTATAAGGACAAAGAGGGAGCGTTGAAATTGAAAAAGGATTATGCTGTGAAACTGATAGACGGGCGACTAATAGACGATAAGATAGTAAACCGGACCAGCCATTGGACCGAATCGTTTAAAGCGGTTGACTGGGATGCAGACGGACTAACGGATCTGATTTATTCTTGCGCAGGTTCATCCGGTAATTCCAGCATCTACCTGTTACAAAATGTTGGCACAAAGGGTGCACCGGTTTTTGCAGCACCCAGAACTTTCAGTTGTTACGGTGACCCCATTAAAGTGACCAATCATGGTCCGCATCCATGGGTAGGGGATCTGGACGGGGACAGTAAACCGGATGTGTTAACTTGCGTAGAATTGAGTGTCTATCCCTTCTTCAGTCATAATGCCATTGAAATGAAAAGCCGGCCGGAATATACAATCTCGGCACCTGAATCGATAAAATAGATTATTATTCTCCATCAAGCTGATGAGAAAGATTCAACATTTTAAAACCTTCAATCTATGGAATTAAAAAATATCAATCGCCGAAAGTTTATTAAAACCGGCATGGGAAGCGTTGCCGCTGCTACGCTGGCAGGACCGGTATTGCATGCAGAGACATCAAAAAAAACTGAACCGAGAGGAGCAAATGGTCTGATCAGCGGTAGCTTCATCACCTGCTTTCATCCCAACGTCTGGGACATGCAATATTCTGATGCAACACTTTTCTGGAAGGAAGAAAACTGGCGTGCATTGATTCAGGATATGCATGACATTGGTATGGACACTGTAATATGGGCCAATACTGCCTTCTGGGGGCGGCCCCTGTTTCCGGGATATGAAAAGAGCGTGGGATTGCCCCTCACTATGGGTTGTGTCGACCCCCTGAGACCCGTTGCTGAAGAAGCGGACCGCTTGGATATGAAGGTCTTCTACGGTATGGGTCTCCGCGGACGGGTCTCTCAGGTCCGGGACTACCATCGATTACAGAAACCCTGGCCTGATAGCTGGTTCCAGTGGAACAATGCATTGGCCGAAGCCCTGGTGGACCGCTATGGCAGCCACAAGAGTTTTGCCGGTTTGTACAATCCATATGAGATTGTTTTCGAAGATCATCACTTTGAGTTGTATGAGAAACTCGTTAAAGGGTATCTACGTCCATCCATCGGTAGCGTACCGCTGCTCATGTCGCCGGGCAACCTGGGCAGTGTTCCTAATCCGGATACGCTTATCAGAGATATGGAACGTATAGATATTGATATTTTAGCTCCCCAGGATTTAGGTGGACGATACCAGGATAACGGTCAGTCAATCAAATCAGCCCGCAAGAATGCCGAAGCGCTGGAACGATTTGTCCAACCTCTCAAAAACATTGGGGTAACGCTCTGGTCCAATATCGAGACTTTTGATTTTGAAAGTACGCCGGAAGGTCGCAACGCACTCATTGCAGGGCCCATTGAACGAATTGCCCGGCAAATTGAGATCCAATCCCCTCTTGTGGAGAAGCTGATTACCTGGATCTACCCGGGTGTAATGAATCGTCATACCGAACTGGTCAATATTGGCCACCCGTCGACAGACAAGCTTTATCATGATTATGTGGCTTACCTAAAGGAGAGGAAAATCAAGAGGTTGTAAAACGAAAACTATACAACATTGAAAACAACACCGTCAATGGATATCCCGGATTACTTAAATCTGTATAAAGAGAATTTGCTGAAGGATGTTATTCCCTTCTGGGAAACCAATTCGATAGATAAAGAACATGGTGGTTTTTACTCCTGTCTTGATCAAAAAGGAGAAGTATATGATACAGATAAGTTCATCTGGCTTCAGTGCCGCCAGGTATGGATGTTCTCCAAGCTGTATAATCGGGTTGAACAAAATCAAAAATGGCTTGATATTGCTATCAAAGGTGCCGGGTTCCTGATAAAGCATGGCCGTGATCATCAGGGAAACTGGTACTTCTCGCTTAACCGTGAGGGACAGCCTTTGATCCAGCCCTACAACATTTTTTCTGATTGTTTTGCAGCCATGGCGTTTGGTCAACTGCATCAGGCAACCGGTAATAAGGAATATGGAGATATTGCGGTAGAGACATTTCAAAACATCTTAAACCGAAAAGAAAATCCGAAAGGAAAATACAATAAGGCATTTCCAGATACCCGGCCAGGGAAAGCTTTGGCCATGACCATGATACTGTCCAATTTGGTGTTAGAGGTTGAACATCTGTTAGATGCTACCCAGGTTGAGGAAGTAATTGCAGATTGCAAGTATGAGGTGATGGAGCTGTTTTATCAGCCGGAAACAGATATTTTTCTTGAACAAACAAATCCGGACGGAAGTTTTCAGGATTCATTTGAAGGACGTTTAGTCATGCCAGGACATAGTCTTGAAGCCATGTGGTTTATGATGGATATAGCTGAAAGGGATCATGATGATCAACTGATTAAAAGAGCTGTAAATAATACTATTAGCCTGCTTGAATATGGTTGGGATGAAAAATACGGTGGGATATTCTATGTGATGGATGTCATGGGATATCCACTCGATCGGCTGGACTGGGATCAAAAACTATGGTGGGTACATCAGGAAGCAATACTGGCTGTGTTAAAAGGTTATTTGCATACGGGAGACAAAAGGTGTTGGGATTGGTTTGTGAAACTCCATGATTATACCTGGAGGCATTTTCCTGATAAGGAATATGGGGAATGGTATGGCTATCTGAACCGGAGGGGGGAAGTATTACTGCCTTTGAAAGGTGGTAAATGGAAAGGTTGTTTCCATACACCAAGGTTCTTGTACCAGGGATGGCAGACACTTGAATCGATTCATAAAAAACACACATCCTGAAATGGAGTTATCAATGAATAAGAGCCCTGGAGTCCGGGAATTTAGAGGCAGCAAATCTTATCTGGCACTTATCTGCTTTGTTGCCTCACTGGGCGGTGTGCTGTTCGGATTTGATACGGCGGTCATTTCAGGTACCGTATCCATGGTGGAAACCCAGTTTGGGCTGGATAAAATTTCGGTGGGATGGTTTGGCAGTTCCGCACTTATCGGGGCAATTTTGGGATCTCTCATTGCCGGCGCACTGGGTGACCGGTATGGCCGCCGCCCGGTACTAATCCTTTCGGCTGTTCTCTTTTTTATCTCAGCGCTCGGCTCTACTGTCTCCCCAACGTTTGATCTGCTGATTCCTTCCAGACTGGTCGGTGGACTGGGAATAGGAATGGCGTCGGTGCTGGCACCGCTTTTTATCTCCGAATTTTCACCTCCGAAAGTCAGGGGACGACTGGTGGCCCTCTATCAGATGTCTATTGTCATCGGGATTCTTCTGGCCTACTTTTCCAATTGGATGCTGCTGGGGTTTTCGAAGAACCATCTACAGCTCTTTGGTGAGCGGGAGTTGTTGCAACAGGTTATGGTATCCGAGGTATGGCGGGCGATGTTCGGGGCGGAAATGCTCCCCGCTGCCTTGTTCTTCTTCCTGCTCTTACTGATACCGGAAAGTCCGCGATGGCTGGTCAAGGAAGGGAAAGAAGCCATGAGTTTTAAAATACTCCGGAAGCTGAGTGGTGAGACCGTTGCCAGGGCCGAACTTGCGGCCATTCATGCTTCGGTTTCGGAAAGAAGCGGAACTATAGCTGAACTGTTTAAACCTGGTTTTCGCCTTGCCTTGATTGTGGGTGTCGGGCTATCCGTATTCGGACAATTTACAGGTGTAAATATCATTGTATATTACGGTCCGGATATCCTGGGCAATGCAGGGTATAATTTTGACAATGCCCTGAAATTCCAGGTGGCCATCGGTCTGATCAATTTTGTTTTTACAGCCCTGGCTTTGTGGAAAATCGATAGCTGGGGACGCAGGCCTTTGCTCATTTGGGGGATGAGTGCCGTATTTGTTTCGCTGCTGATCATCGGCTTTATGTTCTCCCTGTCTGAGAATCAGGGTATATGGATCGTGATTATGCTGGGTATCTACATGGCAAGCCTGGCATTTTCCATCAACGCCGTGATATGGGTTCTTCTGGGAGAGATCTACCCCAACCGTTTGAGGGGACGTGCCATGTCCCTGGCAACTTTTGCCAACTGGGGTACCAATTTTGGTACGGCCTTCCTTTTTCCATGGTTTGTCTCCCGTGCAGGAATGAATACAGGATTCTTTGTATTTGCAGGAATGTGTTTTATGGCAACGATTTTTTTCTATCGCCTGGTCCCTGAAACCAAAGGGAGAAGCCTGGAAGAAATTGAAGCGTTCTGGAACCAAAAACACTGATGAATCAATTCAGAAAGAAAACAATAGTGAAAGAGTTATTAATCTTTATCCGAACCTTCTTAATTGTGCTATTGTTCTTTTCAGCATGCACGAATGAGAAACATACCCATCGTATCACTCTTTCTGTGAACTCTCCTCTGCCCACCGGTAATGTACCCATGGACCCGGAGATCAATTTCGGTAAGAAAGTGACCAGTCATAATGCCATTGAAATGAAAAGCTGGCCGGAATATACAATCTCGGTACCTGAAATGGTAAAAAAGAAGAAAAGGCCCGAATCGATAAAACAGGGTATTGTCATCCATCTACCCGGGGATCGTCCGGATAGGTTGGTGGCCATCACCGGTCTGCATTCCGGTGATCACTGGTCCGGGGATCTTGTGGCCGAATATTCCCTCGATGGCGCTGTCACCTGGCAACCAGCCACTATCTATCCAGGTACGACCGTTAAACAGTGGCGATCAACCAATCACAACAAATGGAACAAAGCCGTTCACGAAGGAGATATCCCCGCTGAAAACAATGCCATCCTCTGGAACTATTTCTTCGACCTTTCGCTTCCTGTCAAGGCGGTCGAGTTGCGGCTGAGGAACTCATCCGACAATCAGATCGCATCTCAAAAGAGATTCGATTTAAAACCGGTAAGCGACCTGGTGATACTCAACCACCAAAATATCCATTCCATATGCGCATCCGGAGCGTTGCCCGATAGCTGGTCTCTGACCACATCGGACAATCCAACATCCGGCAGACCTTCCATTCATTGCGCCGTAACAGAGGATATCCGGCAACAACCAGAACAACTCACACTTCAACCGAAGCTAAAAGGGTGGTACCGCATCTATATCGGCATGGAAAGATATGGCACCTGTAAATTCTGGCTATCAGGAGTTAATGCGCGCTATGAAATCCCCAACTATTTAAACAACTCCAAAACAGGTCAGGATTACCAATTATTCAATGAGAAAGAGTATTATATCTGCAGCGCAGATATGACCGACCAGGATATATGCATCTCCCCGGGTGGTGCCCGAAAATGGCACGATCTCCGGATGCAATATATCCGGCTTGTCGCCATGACACCCAAGGAAGTATCCCACTTCAAACAGATTCGCCAGATGGCCCATACCAAAGGCCGGCCATTTGCCGGCTATCTGGAACCATGCACCCCGGGCGCTAGTGCTCCCGAATCACTTTCACTTCAGGAACATCTGCGAAATGAGATGAAACTGAACCAGCTGCGGGGCTCAACAGATGTATACGTTCATTCAATTCGCATCGGCTCCAAGGCCTGGTATCACAGCGATGTAGTGGAACGCTTCATGGAGTGGGGACCTACCTGGCCACAATGGATGCGCCAGGGTGACCCGATGGCCGAAGCGGTAAGAGAAGCCCGCAAGGCCGGTCTAAAGATCTTTGCCGATGCCGGTATGAATTCGACCTACTATAAATCCGGAGGGGAGTATCATGTACTGACCGAACGGTTTACCAACGAACACCCCGGTTATCTGTGCGCGGACTACCCCCTATGCTTTGACTATCGCAACCCGCAGGTGCAAGCGTATGTATGTTCGATTATCCGGGAGCTGTTGATGAAATATGATGTGGATGGGGTCAACCTGGATTTTGGTCGCTGGGGTTATCGTAAAGCCTACGATGCAGCAGCCCTCGTGGCCGTGTTGGAGCAAGTCGACCGCGATCGAAAGGCAGCAGCCAAAAAATGGGGACATCCGGTAGTGATATCGGCCCGGATCGATTACGATGAACCTCCTGCTGACGGGACTCCGGAACCGCTGTTTCTGGCAGCATTACGGAGCTGGGCCAAAGCCGGCCTGGTGGACCGGATCATGGTCAACGTGTACGACAAGATCTCTCCTTCCCTCAATCTCTCACATTACCTCAGGGCCATCGAAGGGACCCAAACCCAATTCTGGGGCGACCTCTACCAGGGAACATGGTACCAACCAGGGAGTCCCGCAGAGGACTTCCGGATTGCCCTGGCCTGGGCCGAACAGGGCATTGATGGGGGATTCTTCTATTACCAGCGCTGCCGGCCCACTGAGTGGGAGCACATCAACTGGCGCATGCGACTGGTCGATTTCCCGGAGCTACAGGTTGGTCCATATTAATTGGCCAGGTGTTGAAATAAAGGTTTTCAAGCCTTAAAAGTCCGGTACTCAATACGGCTATATGGTGCATGTTCATGAATGCCCAGTCCCAATTCATCCATGGCATACTGAAGGAAACCGTGATTTTCCGAGTTCTTCCTCAACCACTCAGGGGCATTGTCTCCCTGAGCTTTTACCTCTTCCATAATATGGTCCAGCATGACCGAATCCAATGCTACCGGATCGGTCGCCATAATCAGTGAATTGGGAGATTCCGTAGGGAAACTCTTCCAGGGCCTTGGTGCCCACACATTGTTATGCCAGTTGGCAAAAAGCGCATCCGCGATATTTACCCTTACCTTTCTCCTGATGCTTGGGGTATTGCACACGTCAGCAATATAACTTCTGTTCCCCATTCCCTCGTGCAGGTTCCGTGGTGAGGGAATCGACCCAAAATGGTTTTTCATAGCCCCGGTGATTCCACAATTGTGGCTTTTCATCAGGCAGAGGTTAATAATATGTTCGGAATGAGTGTAAGCTTTTGGCATCCAGAAATCTCCACCGGGTGCAGGAGCATCTTTTGTGAAGG
Organism: Bacteroidota bacterium; assembly: GCA_039714655.1. Lineage (GTDB taxonomy): Bacteria > Bacteroidota > Bacteroidia > Bacteroidales. The sequence goes on along the minus strand of JBDLIX010000008.1, from coordinate 34,757 downwards.
TCACCGACTCATTTTTATCCCACCGCGCCTTGTCTGTTTCATCCACCCAGCGTACATTCATAAACCGGCAGCGTCCTTTCATTTTGTCGGGATGAAACCAGCGTGATGCATCCAATAGGGTAATTCGTTCTTCTGAGAGTCCGAGACCCTTGACCAGATCTTCCAGAATTCCATTCACAAGCGGCATGGTCTGGTCCATTCGGTTTGTCGTAATGTTCTCATCGAAGGAGGCATTGTTCATGTTCATCTTTATGGTGATCCGGTCGCCACTCTGCAAGTTGGGTAAAAGTATGCGCCAGGCATCGGCCGCCGATCCAGTGTCGGTCAGTTCACGCAATCCACGATCCAGCATATTGTCCACAACATCCTCATTGATATAGTCGAAATATCGTTCCTCTGTCTTCCCGGGAGAACCATCATCACCGGGCTCCACCGTATGATCCCAGGGTGCGTTGACGCTATAGTCCCACGGTTTCGTGGCATTGGGATCATGAATGCGAACTACTCTTGATTTCGAATGACTATTTCCTTCTCCGGCAAAAGCCGGATACAACTGCGCTGAAACTGCAGCAACCGTAGAAATTTTAACAAAATCCCTTCGGGTTATTGAATTGATTTTTGAATTCATCATACCTCCTTACTTTTATTGTAAGACTTCAATCTCTCTTGCCTTATCATGATTTACAGGATTTTAATGACCGGTTTTTGAATAATCCTGGGTTTGGGCCGAACAACTGCGATACTGATTTCATCAAACACCTCTGATGCAGTAGTAATGCCTTGCAATGGTACCACAACCACCTGGTTTTCCTCATCAAAAACGCACATGCCGGAAACCTCAGGGACCACAATCCTCCCTTTCTGTACCTCAACTTCGACTTTATATAATAAGGCAGGTTGTCCGATTCCATATTCATCCTGCTGGTGGTTCACAGGGTTATATTCCGGATATGCATTGTTGTAATCACCAGCCAGATTGACTTCAATCCAGCATATCCATTTGCTGCCGGGTTTGACCCCCACCCTAGTCCGGAAATACCCCGGCATGGGGGTGGCACCGGTGATGGCCAATTCGTCATGTACATCTTTGGCCTCTCCCGATCTATTGAACAATTCGGCCTGGTTTATCATCGACCATACGGGCAGTGCACCCGGCACATCCCTTTTTCCTTCCCAGTCACCCGTTGCTACACGCCTGGTTGCGTACACAGTATAGGTAGTTCCTTTGCCTGGATCTTCCAACCATATGGCGTATGTGGGGGATTCCCCAAATACAGATTGTTGTACCAGCTCCTCGTTGATATGTATCAGGAACTCAAGTTCTGTTTTATTCCAGCTCCTGGCAAATGCAAAAAATACTAACCCACCGACAATTAAACCGATGCATATAAATCCCCATTTTAATAATCTTTTCATACTTCAAATCCTTTTCGATAATGCTGAACAGACAGAGCCTGTGCTTCAGAGTCATTGGTAATCGTCTCAAATTCCGGAGAAAACAATAATTGTTTGTTCCCTGACCGGTACGAAAGATTGGCCAGATGGATCAAAACAGAACTGTTGTGTCCTTCAATGATATTACCATTGGGCTGATTTCTTGAACGGATACAATCAATGAAGTTTTTGATGTGAGCTTTTAATGGGTAATATCCCGATTCCTGCGCCACAATCTGGCCATCCTTATCGAATACCTGCCACCCTCCACCCATACGCCCCACATACATCATTCTTTTTGTTCCAATGATCTCTATCCTGGTAGCATTTTGCATCCAATGTGGGAAATCATCGCTAAAGCGAATTTCCGGTCCTGATTTTTTCATATAGGGAGTACACGCACCGGCCTCCAGGGTAAGTGCAAAATTTCCGTAATTAAAAGTTGCCAGCTGATAATCAGGGACCTCCCTGTTATCATCGAAAAAGTATCTTCCCCCTGCACAATAGACCGATTTGGGGAATCCCGGATCATCAAGTACCAGGCGTGCCATGTCGAGCTGGTGTATGATGCCTCCCGCCATGGAATTTCCTCCGGAATAATCCCAGTAAGACCCCCATGATTTATTTCGGGAGAGATTGTAAGGTACTTTCGGAGCGGGACCCAGCCACATATCCCAGTCGATGGTATCGGGGGGTTTGGTATCCTCTTTTTCCACAAAGGGAACAGGGCCGTCCAGCATCTCCTTAATATGAACTGCACAGATATCGCCCAACTCACCGCTTTTGATATAATCGCGTGCCGATAATGCATAGGCTGAACTTCTGTTCTGGGTACCACACTGAACAATGCGTCCGGTCTGCATGGCTGTTTCAATCATCTGCTGACCTTCGCCGATGGAGTGAGAGATACATTTCTCAACGTAAACATCCTTTCCGGCCTGGCACCCCCACATGGTTGCCAGTCCGTGCCAGTGTTCGGGTGTGGCGATAAACACCCCGTCCACCTCCTTATCATCGAATACGGTGCGCATATCCCTGACACGAAGGGGTGCGCTCCCCTGGATCTTCTCCAACTCAATAATGCCATAGCCACCCCGGGTATCATCCACATCACACAAATATTTTACATGGACATTCTTACCAAGATTTGCTGCCTCCAGGATCACATTAATACCATGATGCCCTGCACCAATGAGAGCCACCACTACCTGATCATTGGCGCTCTTTTGTTTGACAGGTTGGCCAGAAGAGAGTTTGCTGTTTCTATAGGCTGGCATCTCCCCGGGTTGATCCGGATCGATTTTTAACGAATCAGGTTCATTATTTGGATTTGTACAGGATGCCGCCACAGTTAAACCAGCTGCCCCGGTGGTAGCTAACTTAAAAAATTTCCTTCTTCGCATATCACCTGTTTTAGGCAGTTTAGAACTCAACTTCAATCATATGTGCTCCGGTCCCGGAAGGAACCTCTATCATTGAACCAATAGAGGATAACGAAACACTCTTACCATCAACTTTAACGGTAGAAATTTCACCAGATTCTTTCCATAACCAGTCAGCTATCTCCAGATTCCATGATGTGGTCTGTTTGCTGAAATATTGGCAATAGTGGGGATCATATTCAACCCTGAATTGAAGTTTTGCATCCTTTCTCATCCAATTTCCCGAATTTTTGGTATGCAAGTATCCGATAAACTCATTGATACTGATAAAACGACCCTGGGGATATTGATCGAAGATCTTAGCAAATTCTTTTGGATTCGTAGCAATACCAAAATCATGTGCATTCGGTGGGGCGGCAACAATTGACGGAGCATCGCTTGTACCCAGAAAATCCCATCCAATAATAACCATATCGGTGCCACAATAGCCCTGTGTCCATCCACACCACCCAAATCCTGCCTTTGCAGCCAATTTGACGGTATTGTTGTGGTACGAAACTGAAGCGCCATTGCCTCCTGCACAGAATTGAAGAGGAGTGACGCCAAACTGTTCGGTCAGCCACTGCTTGGCAGTTTTCATACGCCATAGCTGTTCTGCAGCCGGAATCTCCTTTTGCCGGCGCGTATCCCCGAACTCCCGGTACCAGCCCACTTCAGCCTTCTCCTGATCTAAAGGAGCTCCATACCAACCGGGATCGGAAACAAGATCGGGCTGCATATGGGTCAGTCCATGACACAGCACTTCAAATACGCCCAATTTAACCCCTTTGTCGTAACCACGTTTGCCTGAAATATAATCCTGCCTGGTTCCAAATTCATCAATGAAATCTTGTTTCCAGGTCGGTTCAAGTCTCCTTTTCTCTTCATTGACCATACCTGGCACAAAATTGATATTGAGAACCGCATGGTTATCCACCAGGGGTCTGATCAGATACTTTTCAATAAGATCCTCGGTCAGGGTGGGATATTGCCAATGCTCCAGCCAGGCATTCTGTACTCCTCCCGGATCATCCATGATCATGATGATATCATTTTCCCAGGTTTTGAAAAGATTGTAGCCAATGGTCCAGGTTATGGAACGCCTCAAAAGGGTTCGCATATCCTGATAATTGAACATGTTATTGTAATCGTTACCAATCCAAACCACCCGGCTACCCGATTCATAGGTTTTAACCGTGGCCTGTGGATAGGATCCCTGTGTTATTATAACTTCAGTTCCATCCAGCACCTCAACCTGCTGTCGCTTTAAGTGAGTACCATAAGATGCATCCCTTGCCGTCACCTCATCTACCTTGAAAAGAGATTGAAGTCCATCCGTTAAAAAATGGTTGCCAACCGTTTCAATCTCACTGTTACTCTCCCAGCTGCCTCTATATTTCAAACCCAACAGAGACTGTATTGCTGGCTGTGAAATCCGATCCGACAATGCAATCAATCCGATTCCCTGATCCACCACCATCTCTTGTACAATCGAATAGTCAGGATGTAACAATTTATCACTCTGATTTACATCCCATATAATCGTACCATAGATTGGATCACCATCCATACCCAAAAACATATGACGGTCCAGGAATTGCTGATCCAACCGAATCACATCAAAAGGAATACCCCAGGATTTGAGCAGGATCATAAGCTGGTGAAAATCATTGGAACCTGATACTTCAGGATAAGTGAAGTACCCGGAGAATTCACCTGTTGGAGCTGACCGGCTAACCATGTAACTGGCAGGATCTTCCCATTGATCCCCAATGACAACTAACACACGAAAAGGCTTTGCAGCATAGCTTTCTGTAGCAAAGGCCATTAGACAGATGGTAGCGATGATGACTGTTTTTATTAATTGCTTCATTTTCTCCATGCTTTTAAATTGATTAATCTAAGTTTACTTTAAGTACGATTTTATGTGCTGGTCCGGCCACCCCAAATTTATTAACACTTCTGGCCTTCAGGTGATTTTGTCCATCGTGAAGATCCCACGAAAATACCGGATCTGAGGTTTGCCATTCACCATGATCAATGGAAACTTCAAAACTCTTGAAATTAGGAGTATGTGTTTCCAGCTGTACCTTAAAATCAGAACTTCCCTGATCATAAAGATGAATAAAAGCCTGGTTCAATGTCCAGAAGATATCACCTATCCGGCTGGTCCGGGTCCCTAATTTCTCCCGGATATCCATATCTCCCCGATGCTGCCATGTTTGATTTAGGCTATACTCATCTTCTGCGATAAGGTAATCAAAGTTCCAGTAAGCGAAAGGAATTTCAAAAAAGTTATTTCTTGATTTATAGGCTACCCATGCGTAACCATCCTGCCGGTACCGGTAGGCTCCATCCCTGGCACGTCTTTCCAGGGTGACCCTCTCAGCTCTCTGTTCTGTCCCAAAAACCATTTCCATATCCACTCCCCCATTGCGGTAGAATTCCCTTCTGATTTCATTGCTGTTGAGCGGAATGGCAGTTCCTGCCATACGAAAATAGGAGTTACGGCTGGGGTCAATCTGCATCCATTTACGCCAGTAATTGGACCAGACATCCAGGGTCCCATGACCCACTGAAGTCATTTTCCTTGCAGTGAATCCCAGAGAACAATACATCTGCATCAGTGTAAAAGAGAGATAAGTGCAATAAAACGTCTGACCATTCAGACCGTAATAAAGGACCTGTAGTGCCTGTGGGGTGATGGGTGGAGGTGAACCAAAGGGTACATGGTTCACAAGCCATTCATTAAGCAACAATATCTGTTCAAAGTCGTTCTTTCCCGAAGCAATAATCTCATTCAGGTTGTATTGATTCCTGAGGCGTTGCAGATCGGGACTTTCGAATTTCTCATAGAAAAACGGGAAATTGGATCTGATGACTGGCAGATTGTCCAACCCCAGACAGGTGATATTGGTTCCATCCCGTAGCCGGAATTCAACACCCGTTTCCATATCTTCCAATTCTTCTGGTATCTCTTCAAGCTCAGGACCGCAAAGGAGTGCATTTGCAGCTACTCTATTCTCTTCCTTAGATTTATGAATAGCTGGAAGTGCGTATTTCAACTCTTCAATCTGCTTTTTATTCAGTGCTCCTGTAAAAAGTAGATGTCCGAAATTTGCCGCATCTGCATATCTGAGTCCCATGGGAGTAGTGTGGAATATTTCGTTGCTGAAAATTCCCTTTAGAGAGATATTGAAACCCCAAAACTCTCCTTCTACATCCAGGCTGGATAATTGATGAATTGGTATCTGGATTTCTGCGGAAAAACGGCTGCCATCCTGATTTGTGATGGCACTCCATTCTGTACTCCAGGATTCATCATCCACCCTCAGGTCCTGTTTGCGCCCTTCTGAATCAATAATAAATCTATAATAAACTCCATGCCGGTGACCGGGATCAAGAGAAATTGCAACATTCGGTGTGGGACGGAGATCAGGTTCATCACTCAGGTAACATTTTTCCGGATCAAGATCATTTTCAAAAAGTGGCATTTCCAATCCAACAATCAGGTTTTCTCCGTCACTTGCCAAAAGCACTTCGATATCAATCATGGATGGATTGGTATTGTCTGAATTGTAAAATCCTTTGATGCTGCTTGCTGCAGACCAGGCCGGCTCATCGAGCATGCCATCTATAACCATCTTTGCTGATAAGGTTGGCACTTCGTAAATGATGGGTTTCATTTGATCATCTGACTCTGTCCAACCCGTCAGGATTAAGATTGCAAGAAATATGAGGAAGTATACCTGCAAGTTATCGTAAGTTAATTCTATATATATTTCTTTCATTTAGTTTCATAAACAAATATATATATTATTTTTACTATTTTTTAAAAACATGAATGAAATGGTGTTCAGAAAAAGTCTTCCTCTCATGGTCACAGCAATCTTTCTGATGACCGGTTGTCAGAACAGATCAGGCAGTTCAGCAAAAATGAATGATTTATCAGGAGAAAACAGGTGGAGGGTTATCGGACCAGGTGGAGGTGGGGGTGTATTGAAACCAACCATCAGTCCATTCGATGAGAACCTCGTCATGACGCATTGTGACATGACTGCAGCATACCTCTCTCTGGATGGGGGTGAAAACTGGAAGGCGAAGAATTTATGGACCGTTCCCGAAGATTTTGAATTCGACCCGGGTAATCCACATACAGTATATGTGGCCACAAGGGGTTATCGTCACAGTGAAGACAGGGGTTCGGGATTAAGTCTTTTATACAGATCCGAAAATCAGGGAGATAGCTGGAGAGTTATTTACCCTGATATAGATAAAGCAATTAAGATTGACCATTTACAGAGTTCAGACTATCTTCCGTCAGAGATCATTGAGGGAGCCTTGGACGGCTCCATTGATAAGGTTGCAGTTGATCCTGCTAATACCCAGCGTATCTATCTGGGCCTTGCACCTTTAAAATTCTATATTGGATCAAACAACCAAAACGATAATGATTCTGTAATGCTAGTTCTGTCAACCAATTATGGCCAGAAGTGGGATTTATTAACGAAACTTCCCGGAAAAAATGTAAAGGCTATTTTTCCATGCTCCATCTATGGCAGTCCGGATGATGTTATTGTATTTACGGAAAGTGCCTGTGCCCGTATAAATGAGATTTCAGGAGAGGTCATCAGGCTCTCCCTGCCAGTGGAAAATATTATAGCTGTTGAGGGTGGTCATAACGGAGATAACGCTCTTTTCTATATCCAGTCCAGGTTCGAAAATGAATCTCCGCAAAAAAAAGGCGGAATGTATTTGAGCCGGGATCTGGGATTAAGCTGGACCCGGTCTAACAATGGATTATTCAACGATGTACCAGAAAACATGATTCCCTCTTTCAGACAAGGCCTGGCTGTTTGTGAAACAGAACCGGAGGTGGCCTATATTTCTACCATCAATCCGGTTAAAAACAGCGAAGGAAAAATAGAAATGAACTATTGTCTGTTCAGGACAGAAAATGGAGGTGAGCAATGGAATCCAGTATTGTTGTCCTCAACACCTCGGGGATATATCACGGAAAATTTTGAGGGTTCCTGGATGGAAGAAAGCTTTGATCCCGGCTGGGGAGGAAGCCCCATTGATTTAGGAGTCGCTCCCGGAAATCCTGATATATGCTATGCAGGAGACAATGGACGTGGTTATAAAAGCACCGATGGTGGAAAGTCATGGCAACAGGTGTATAGTCATAATATGCCGGATGGTTCATTTGCCAGTGGAGGATTGGATGTAACCACATGTTATGGCGTTCATTTTGACCCCTTTAATAAAGAGCACTTTTTCATTTGCTATACCGATATGGGATTGTTCCATACATTTAATGGCGGTAAAAGCTGGTTCCATGCCCTTACCGGCATCCCCAGATCGTGGCAAAATACCTGTTATGATCTCACTTTTGATCCCGATGTAAAGGGTAAGGTATGGTCGGTATGGGCCAATGCCCACGATCTTCCCCGGACCAAAATGTTTGGTGACAGGGGATTTGAGCGATTTAAGGGTGGTGTTGCTCTATCTGCAAATGATGGTCTCAATTGGATGAATAGCAACAATGGACTACCTGAAAATTCCGTTTGTACAAATATTCTTCTGGATACTAAATCTCCCATCCACTTAAGAACACTTTTTGTCACTCTGTTTGATAAGGGAGTATATAAATCAGTGGATGGAGGTAAAAACTGGAGTGAATCAAATAAGGGACTGGGTGATAACCTGTTTGCCTGGCAGGTTTTAAAGAATTCGAATGGTCGTTTGTTTTTGCTTTGTACCCGTGGAAAGCGCATGGGAGAAACTGTGGATGGTGTACTCTATTACAGTGATGACGATGCCGGATCCTGGCACAAACTGGACCTTCCTGAGGGAGTAAACGGACCGCATGACCTGCAAATTGATCCGGATAATTCTGAAATTATGTATATGTGTTGCTGGCCCCGGAAGGAGTCGGGCAAGGATCTCTATGGAGGGGTTATCAAAACCGAAGACGGGGGCGTGAGCTGGGAACAGGTATTTGATGAGCGGATCCGTGTTAATTCTGCCGGGATCGATCCTGACCGGTCTGAAACTATATTTATCAATACATTTCAGAATGCCGCATACCGGAGTGACAACTCAGGCAACTCATGGAGCAGGCTGGAAGGATACCGGTTTAAATGGGGTCAGCGAGCGATTCCGGATATCAATCATCCCGGGATGCTTTTCCTGACTACCTATGGCGGAAGTGTCTATTATGGACCGGCCACAGGAGTTCCCGGATCATCAGAAGATATTGAGAACCTGCCGGAGGGATGGTGGTAAGCTATTCAAAATATATATCAAAGACGTTGCACAGCTGCTTGCCCAATAATTTCCAGTCTTCTGACAGGGGACCCTTCTTTAATCCTTCGGCCCAGCCTGCATTCAATTCATACACCATCCAATCCATTTTATATCTTTCTGCCATCCCTTCTCCCGGGGGTCTGTATACAGCAGATTCTCTGAACCATGTACCTTCCCTCAACAGTTTTTCCAGTTTTTTCATCCGTTCTGTATAACCTTCCGGATTGGTCAGGGGAGTATAAAAAATTAGCGGACCGGACGCGTCATTATGGAAATCGATGGCAAGATCGGGTTTAAGTCCTCTGGCGATCATCGATTCAAGCCACTGCTCCATCACAAAATTTTCTTTGGCGATCACCGGGTCAGCTGGATTCTCAAGGCCCCTGTTCAAATCCATGCCAAGCATATTAAACCTTGGTACACCTTGTGCTACACCGTCTATATTGGCCATGGGAAGAATATAGACACAGTAGCTCTTAAGATACGCTTCTGATTCCCCGGTATCATCAAGCAGCTTGTCGATTATTCCTTCCACAACCCAGTTACCTCCGGGTTCCCAGGGATGCGCCCGCGCACGGATAAAAACACGGTGTGGTGCATTTTCACTCCCAATTCTAATGATATGCAGGTTGCGCCCTTCCACAGAAGTGCCGATTACCTCTGTTTGGATATGCCTGTGATCCCCGATACGTTCCAGCAGGTTATCCATATCGCTCACCCGGTAAGGTTCCACGCTGGCTATATAAAGGGAATCTGTATCCATGTGGATGTTTATGCGCATCCGGTTGCCATTTAATCTTTCCACAGGGATATGCTTCCATTTCTTCCCATCGGTTGAAACAACACAGTAGGAAATATTGCGGATGCTATAATACATATTCTGATTATAGATTGCATTAAAATTGTCAAATACGATAGGAATTTGGGAACCAGCTTCAGCTTCAAGGAGAAAATGCCAGTGCACACTGGTGCGATTGAAATTCTCACGCTGATGGTCATAAACCTGGTGGATATAGATGGTTCCGTCACTCCCTTTTTCCCAATTCATGAGGGAGCCGTTTTCAATAAATGTATTGATATATCTCACCGGGGATCTTGTAATATCAAAGTTCCAGGCCTGGTCATTGGATGTTACGACGGTCACCGGCAGAGGGAACCTGCTGTTGAAAACATGGAGTTGGAAGGGTTCTTCAATGGTGATGGTACTCTCGTCAATCTCACCGTTTTTATCCAAAATAGCACTTAAATTCAAGCCAAGGAATTCAGCCATAAAGGGATACATGGCCTTACGCTTGGAAATCCCATATCCATGGCCTTCATCCTTAAAATGGGCATTTCTAACATTCTCTTTTTTCCCATACAGATTATATACATGTTGGATATAGGGAAACTCCACCTCGGGAACATTTTTTGTCCAGTCCTTTCCATCTGAGATGAGCAGTTGCGGCCGTGGTGCCGCCAGTGCTGCAATCTCTGCGTTATTGGTTTCATGGGTTGTGCTTTTATGTATGGGCATTCCGCTTTCACAAACACAACCCCCGAAAAAGTGGGCAGATACCTGGACCGCCGGTACAGAAACAGTTACCCGTTTATCAACAGCGGCCAATAAAAACGTTTGGGTTCCTCCGCCGGATGCTCCGGTGACCCCTATTTTGGTAGGTTCTACTTCCGGTAGTGTAACCAGGAAATCTATGGCGCGGATGCTGTTCCACAGTTGCAGTTTCAATGTTTGGGGATGATCGTGTACCCAGCCTGATTCCCGCATTTCACCATAACCCACCATATCATAGGATAAGACTACTGACCCCATCTTTGCAAGCGTGGCACAACGTTTTTGCATGTCCGCCCTGTAGCGCCCGTAGTCTCCAGGTTCACTCCAGTGACCATGAGGGCAGAGAATAGCTGGCAATTTTCCTTCAAATGCAACAGGTTTGTATAGACTCCCTGTTACAAATACTCCCGGCATGCTTTCAAAGGCTACATTCACAACGGAGTAACCGTCATAAGATCGTTCGTTGCGATAAATCCTGTTTTGATGCTTTTTCTCAGGAAAAGGGAGCAGATCTGCTCCTTTCAAAATTCCATCGCGAATGATGGCTGCTCTTTGTTCCCATTCATCCTGGTTCTGATAACTATCTGAAAATCGTTGCAATTGTTGTATCGCCTCTTTTTCGGTCTGGTAATTCCCCACACAAAGCATGGAACTATCCTCTCTTTCTGAATTACTGGGCTGCCCATAACTGTTTAAACTTCCAAAAAGTATGGCGGACAAAATCACTGGTAAAACTTTTTTCATAGCAATATCCTTTGGACTTTAATGTTCATTTTTCTGAGCTTAATTTAATAGTTTCCCGGCCAGATTACAAACACTTAGTTATCTCAATCCAGAATTTCTTACCTTGGTCTTATTTACTAAAATATTCAAAAAAGTGAAAAGAAATAGTTCTTTATCTCGCCGCATTTTCCTGAATAAGCTAACTACAAGCAGTGTTGGAGTGGCAGTTACAGGATTAGCTGTATCCGGAAAAAATCGAAATTATCTATCTGTCGGACCAAATAATAATTCCGATCTCTGGAAACCGACCTCGGATAAGAAGATCCGGATTGGTATTGTTGGAGGTGGATTTGGAGCTTCTTTTTTCTGGCATCAACATCCCAATTGTATTGTAGAGGCTGTCAGTGATTTGCAGGAGGAGAGAAAGAAAACCTTAATGGAGGTGTATCAATGCAGTAAAAGTTATCACTCACTGGAGGAGCTTGTCAGGGATGATAAGCTGGATGCAGTTGGTGTCTTTACGGATGCGCCCAGTCACGGACGGCATATTGTTGAAGTATTGAAACATGGGAAGCATTGCATTACAGCAGTTCCAATGTCTATGACACTGGAGGATCTCTCGTTAGTAAAGGAGTGGAAAGAAAAAACCGGACTGAAGGTGATGATGGCTGAAACAAGTATGTATCGCTCAGATCTCTACAATGCAAAAATCATTTATGAGAAAGGGATGTTTGGAAAAATTGTCTACTCAGAGGGGGAGTATTATCATCCCCATGTTGATACAGCCTGGGGATACAAAGAGTGGAGGAATGCCCTTCCTCCCATGCTATATCCCACGCATTCCACAGCCTATTATGTGGGTGTGACAAGAAAACGATATACAACTGTTTCCGGTCTTGGTTTCCGGGGTGATGCTCCGCGGTATAAAAATAACAGTTATAACAATCCATTCTCCAATGAGACAGCGCTGTTTGAGACAAGTGAGGGGGGAATGTCAAGGATCAATGTATTTTGGGGTGCAGAAGGGGCACATGGGGAAACAGGACGCCTGTTTGGGGAACTGGGAAGGTTTGATATGAATGTGTTGCATATAGGAAAAGGTATTCAGGCAAAGTATGAAGGCATTGGTGACCGGGATGAAATCGAATACACTGACAACCGTCCCTCATTACCGGCAGGAATGGATTTGGGTGGGCACGGAGGATCACACGGACACCTGACCCATGAATTTATTATGGCATTGGTGGAGGATCGCGAACCCCTGATTGATGTGTATGAGGGTATTGCTATGACCGCACCCGGGATAGTAGCCCATCAGTCTGCGTTAAAAAATGGAGAGAGGCTGTTGATCCCTGATTTTGACAAAGTCTGAACGAATCAAATAGGGCAATGAAGAAGTTGATATTAGGATTTTACTGCATATTCTTGTTTTGTTTTATTTCCTGCAGGCCGGAAGAGAAATACAGTACTCCGGATAACAAGCCTAATATAATTGTGATAGTAGCCGATGATCTGGGATGGAATGATATCGGTTACCACGGGTCAGAAATACATACTCCTTCCATTGATAAGCTGGCTCGTGAGGGAATTGAAATGGATCGGTTTTATGTTCACTCGGTTTGCTCTCCCACACGTGCCTCATTGCTCACAGGAAGGTATCCAAGCCGATATGGAATTTTGAGTCCGCTCGGTGATGAATCAGTTTTTCCAACCGGCACTGTAACCATTGCAGAGCTCCTGCAGGGAAATGGGTATGAAACAGCTATTTCGGGGAAATGGCACCTGGGAACGGTACCAGAAGCAAGACCTATGAAACTTGGGTTTAATTCTTCTTACGGATATTTGCGGGGACAGATTGATCCATATACGCATCTGTATAAAAATGGGAATCGAACCTGGCATCGAAATGATTCAATCATGGATGAAGAGGGTCATGCCACCGACCTGATCACCAATGAGGCTATTAGAATTATTGAAAAGCCATGTAGAGACAGTGTGCCATTTTTTCTATATGTGGCTTATAGTGTTCCTCACTACCCGCTGCATGAGGATGATCAATGGATGGATCATACCATAGAGAATGAATCACGCCGTCTCTATGCTGCTTCGGTTACCCACATGGATGATTGTATTGGACAAATCATGACTGTCATTGAGGAAAATGAGCTTGAGGAAAATACCATTGTACTATTTTTTAGTGACAATGGAGGACAGGAAAGTTGGCATTCCAACACCCAGTACAACGGTAAATTTAAAGGGAATGATGTGCTGGGAGACAATACTCCTCTTCGTGATTGGAAAACATCTCTTTATGATGGTGCTCTCAGGGTACCAGCACTCTTAACATGGAAAGGGAAGGTGAGCCCGGGGAAAGTAACTGAACCAATAAATGTGGCAGATATATTTCCCACATTTGCAGCTCTGGCAGGCGCAGATATCTCAAAAGAATTAACTGTTGACGGGATAGATTTCTGGCCTTCAATTGAAGGTGAATCTCTATCAGGAGAACGGGTAATGTATTGGAGAATGAATAATGGTTCAGCATTGAGACATGGCAACTGGAAATTGATTCATAAAGGGAGTCTCCTTGATGAGGGTGTGGATGAGCTTTATAATATTTCTAAGGATCCGTATGAGACCACAAATGTTGCTGTCGGAAATGAAGAAAAGGTATTAAAATTAAAACAAGAGATGATTCAGCAGCGGTCATTGGATCAAAATAAACTGGCAGAGGAAATTCAGTAATATTGGTTCTTGAACACTACAAATTCACTATAAATATTATACTTATGAAAAATGTATTACATAGTTTAATAACTCGATCTGTTGGGAAGGTTTTGTTTTTAGTCATTGCTTTTTCCCAGATTAGTTTGCTTTTTTCTCAGCCCAGGCAGGAGCCGGTTACAATTATTATCGCTCCGGATCACAATGATTGGATATATGAAGTGGGTGAAAGTGTTAGTTTTAATGTAACTGTTTTGAAATTTGGAAACCTCCTCAGGGATATTGATGTTAAGTATGTCATTCGCCCCGAAAAAATGGACCCGGTAAAGGAGGAGACCATCACTCTAAAACGACGCGAAACCATAATTAAGGGTGGCACAATGGAGACTCCCGGCTTTTTAAGGTGCTGGGTTTATGTAACCGTCGACGGAAAAGAATACAGCAATATGGCAACGGCAGCCTTTTCTCCGGAACAAATTGAACCCACTGCCATGCTGCCTGATGATTTTAAATCTTTTTGGGATAATGCCATCGCAAAAAACAATGATCTCCCCATGGATGTGCAAATGACTTTGCTGCCTGAGCGGTGTACAGAAAAAGTGAATGTGTATCATGTTAGTTTGCAGAATTTTAGAGAAAGATCCCGCATCTACGGAATCCTCTGTAAACCAAAGAAGGATGGCTCTTATCCGGCAGTTTTGGCAGTACCCGGAGCCGGGATCAGACCATATTATGGAAATATTGATTTAGCCGAGGAGGGTATTATTACATTTCAGATCGGAATTCACGGTATTCCGGTGACTATGGAGCGAAGTGTTTATGATGATCTTCGCTATGGGGCCCTTAGTGGCTATCCAACCATGAACCTGGATGATAAGGATAAGTATTATTACAAACGCGTCTATCTTGGCTGTGTAAGAGCAGTAGACTTTATTACTGGTTTACCGGAATATGATGGGTCAAATCTGGCTGTAACCGGAGGAAGTCAGGGTGGTGCATTGTCAATTATCACAGCAGGTCTGGATAGAAGAGTGAAGTATCTGGCTGCAATATATCCTGCGCTTAGCGACATGAGTGGCTATCTTAACGGAAGAGCCGGTGGTTGGCCTCATATGTTTCATCCGGATAATTCTTCGGATTATACAGATGATAAAATCGAAACGGCTCTCTATTACGATGTGGTAAACTTTGCCAGACAAGTTACACAAGCGGGATGGTATTCATGGGGCTTTAACGATACAACTTGTCCTCCAACTTCAATGTATTCGGCCTTCAATGTGATAAATGCATCCAAAGAGCTTCATCTGTTTCAGGATACAGGGCACTGGACGTACCCGGAACAATGGAAGTTAATAAATCAATGGCTTTTAAACCAGCTGGTTAAGTAAAAAAGCAAAACAATTGGTTAAATCAGATTGTGATAGTGTTCTGTAATAAATTCTTTTATGAATTGGATGTTTTCCAGTGGCGTCTCTTTGGCCAAAATACCGGTCCCAATAAGCAGATTGGACCGATGGCCTAAAAATTCGAATACCTTTTTTATCTGAATCGCTATTTGAATTTGATCATTACAAGCCACCAATCCGGGGTCAATATTAATCCTGAATGCCATATTGTATTGATCGAGAACTGCCCCCATATCATTAAGAGGTATCACGTAATCAAGCAATAGCTGATTGGCACCTGTTTTTGTCAACTGATCCATGATGGGTAAAGTATTGCCACCCATGATCAATGGCCGGTTCTCTACTCCGGCGTTTTTCAGAAATTCAAAAATCCTTTCATGAAAAGGGAATATGAGATCACCATAAATTTCCGGCGAAATCAGGGGAGGAGAGGCCAAAGAGTCAAAGAGTACAACATCCTCTCCTGCCTCTAAAAATCCGCGAATATAGGTCAGAATCACATCTGTACAGTAATCCAACAATTGATATACACCTTGCGGATTGATCATACAATCCATGATCAACCGGTCATTCTGGTATATGGTGCCAGCCAAAGAAAAAGGGCCACTCACTGCCCCGCGAATGTATACCATGTCACCAAACCTGCGACTCAGTTCTTTTGCAGCATTAATAAAAACGGGCATCCGTCCGCCGGTTTTTTTCAGAACCGGCAGCTTTTCCAATTCACCCAAATTGGTGATCAGCGATTTGCTGATATCCGGAAAGAAATCCCTCTCCTCTCTGTTAACGATTGCTCCAAGAGCTTCCGCTTCAATGTTATAAATATCATAGCCACAGGTAACCACTTCCGCCTTCAGCAATTGAATCTCTTTCTCTATTGCATCCACCAATTCACCTTCAGTCTGGCCAAACAGGTTTAATAGAGTGTTTGAAAAATTGACTTTATAGTCATAAATCGCAGGACAAAATATGGGTGTATGAAGATTCTCACCTTTAATGGTGGTTGAGAATTTTTCTTTTGGGTTCACTTAGAGGCGCTCTTTGTTCAGGTATGTTTTTCTTACCAATACTGAAACAACCGACATGATTAGTAAAAGTATGTAGAGACCGAGGTCGACACGCATATTGTAAAGTACCGATGGTATGATATTGAATAGTGTAAGAAGAAATACAAGGAGTGATATTGCGGAGAAAATGATGATTTCCGGTCCGGGCTTCCTTTTTGACATCACACCGATTAATACGATTGGAACGATCATTGAAGTACCTGCAAAACTCATTCTTGCCAGCAGTACCAGCTCGTCACCAATTAAGATTGAAGTAAGAAGTACAATCATGGCAAAGATAAAGAGTGCTATTTTTGTATTCCTGAAATTCACTTTTTCGTCCCCTCCTCCCAGCAGTGATCTGAATTCAGATCCCAGCGCAAAGATCTGCGCATTTGATGTGGAGAGTACTGCAGCGAACAAACCTACTATGGCCAGCGCAGCGATCACATCAGGTTGATCAAACAGAAGCGCATTCTGAACAAATTCCTGAGTAGTAGCACTGCTGTACCTTGCGGCACCATACATCCCGATAAAAGCAGTCGCAATAAATACAATGACAGCGACAACCCCGACTCCCGCAGCCATCTTGTAAGTCTCTTTCATACTCTTCATGATGACAATACGGGAAGAAAACTGTGGCTGAGAAAGTGGTAATAGTATGATCGCAAGAAATGATGCAATCAGAAATTGTGTGGTGAACAAACCTTTTGGACCGGGAGTTGACAGAAGAGATGGATCGACCTCCTTCACCTGATCAAAGAGGGCTTCAACATTGCCAAAATACCGGACCGAATTGTATCCGATCAGAGAGAGGACTATCAGCAACAGAACACCCTGGATCGCATCACTGAAAACAATGGCCTTTAACCCCCCAATTTCACTATAAATTAACATAATAGCAATGATCAATATGGCCCATCCGTAGTGCGGTAAAGCATTTGGAAAAATTGCGGTAAAGAACATTGAAATACCACGAATCTGTATGGCCACATATGGTATTAAAAAAATGAAGGCAGCAATAAAAACAGTATAACCGGCCCACCTGGTTTTGAATATGGTGGACATCATCCCCGCAACCCCTTTATAACCAATCTCACGTGCTTTTTTCCGAAGGTGATACCCAAACCAGAAGATAATAAAGAACATCACACCATCAGCAACGGCCAGGAATATCCAGGCGCCGACTCCATGGACCCTGAAAAAGTCAGGAATACCAATAAAAATAAATGCGCTGAACAGTGCCGCAGCGTATGTTAAGATACCAAGCAGCGCTCCAACACTTGAACCCGCCAGCATAAAGTCGTTGATGCTCTTATTCTTCTTTACTGCTTTTGTCGATACTACAACAAGTAGCATGATAAACATGCCGGCAAAAATCCAGAACCACTTAATCATTTTCTTCCTCCTTAAAGATCTTAGAATGAACAGAAACCCCAATAATAATCAAGCTGAGAAAAGAGAAATAAACTACTATACCAACCCAGAGTGTGTAAGGCAATCCAAATAATTCCGGGGTATACACTCTCTTTGGGATTACAAGTGGTGTAAAGACTAAGATTGAAATAACAACGATCGCAACAATTGTTATTTTCCAGATACGTCTCCTGTTTATCATCCGAATATATTTTTGTGGATTTTAACCTCGAAAAACTTACCTAAGATATAAAGAAAAGCTTCCCAAGCTATAATTTAGTATAATTTCAAAATAAATAATTTTTAACTTTAGCTGGTAGAAACAGAGATTGTGACTAGACATCCTTACTGAAAGATTCAAGGAGTTTATTTGGGAAATAGAAGATCTGTAAGCCGCAAAGAGGTCTGTTTTATATCACTAGTATAATCTGTTTTCAAGCCTGCGGCACCTTAACCAAAAGAGATAAATAAGATGAGTTATTTAGATGAACTTTATTCGCTTGAAGGAAAAACAGCAGTTGTTATAGGTGGCGGTGGTGTCCTGGCAGGCATCATGGCAGAGGGTTTAGCAAAAGCTGGTGCCAATGTTGTTATTCTCGATCTAAATTTAGAGAATGCCCGGAAAAAGGCAGATGAATTGAAAAAATACGATGTGAATACATCAGCCATTAAGATAGATGCTTCAAGTAAAACCGATCTGGAAAACGCAGCCGAAGAGATCACAAAAGAGTATGGTGGAGTAAATATTATCATCAATGCACCCGGAATAAATTCCGCCACACCATTTTTAGAGATCTCCGAAGAGGAGTATGAGAAGATCATGAATGTTAATCTAAAAAGCATCTATTTATCTTGTCAGATCTTTGGAAAACAGCTGATTGAACAGGGTGAAGGCGGGAGTATTATAAATATTTCATCCGCCTCTTCGGGACCGCCCTTATCGAAAGTTTTCACCTACAGCCTGTCAAAGGCCGGGGTGAATAGTATTACCCAATATCTATCCAAAGAGTGGGCAGCGCACAACATCAGGGTGAATGCCATTGCACCCGGATTTTTCCCTGCGGAACAGAATCGAAAGATATTAACCAAAGAGCGCATTGCTTCTATCTTTAATCATACACCCATGAACCGGTTCGGAGATCCGGAAGAGTTGATCGGGGCCACCATCTGGCTTGCATCGGAGAAGGCCTCTTCTTTTGTTACCGGCGCTGTCATACGGGTGGATGGCGGTTATACTGCGATGACGATCTAATCTATTTTTAACATTTGTATGAAGAAAGGTATGAAGAAAAAGGTATTGGTATTGGCAACAAGTTTTCTGGACGATCTGATCACCCACCCGGAAGCGGAGGGCAGAGCAAAACAGATGCTGGATGATTTAGCAGGAGATCCCGGTCAACAAATCGAAATCTTATATCGCTGCGACCGGAATCCTGAGGATCCTCTTCAGGTCGAAGAGTTTAAGGATGTCACTGCTGTCATTGCAGATCTGGAGAATTATGACCGGGATCTTTTATCTGAAGTCAGCAAAAACGGAGGAGGATCATTAGGGATCATTTCCCGTTATGGCATTGGATTTAGTTCTGTGGATTTAGATGCTGCAACAGAATTTGGAGTTATGGTAACCAACGCACCCGGTTGCAATGCCCTTCCAACAGCAGAATGGACACAATCGACGATAATGGATGTTGCAGGCAGACGGATATTACATTACAACAGGGCCAGTGCAGGTAAAACCAAGGAGGGGCCGTCCCGATTGGATGTTACCGGCAAAACGCTGGGCATTATCGGAACGGGAACCATCGGAAAGAGTGTGGCAAAACTGATGAAGGGTTATGATGTAAATATTCTTGCCTTTGATATTTATCCTGATCATCAGTGGGCAGCCGAGAATAGCGCTCAATATACAAGTTTGGAAGAGATTTGCAGCAATGCGGATATTATTACACTTCATGCATCCAGCAGTGAGATGATTATAGGGCAGCAAGAGATTGATCTGATGATGCCCACCACCGTGCTTGTAAATTGCGCCCGGGGTATTCTGGTTGATAACCGCGCTGTATATAAGGCCGTCGAAAATAAAAGAATATGGGGATATGGACTGGATGAAATATGGACTGAAAAAGATTTGCCACTGGATGGTTTGAATATCATTGTGAGTTCTCATGTGGGATCAGATTCCGATATGGGAAAGATCGGTATGCAGATGATGTCTGCAGAAGCCGTGGCAGATTATTTAACAGGCAGAACGCCTAAACATGTTGTGAATCAAAAAGTGTTAAATCAATAAAACATAAACGAAAAACAATGTCTCAAAAAGTAATAACCTATCCGGAAATAAAGCCTGTTGAAAGCTGTAAATATGATGGTATTTCAATGGGTGAAGTAATGCTTCGCTTAGATCCTTATGATGTGCCCACTGCCCGCGCCCGGCTTTTCAGGGTATCACAGGGTGGCGGAGAGACCAATGTTGCATGCGGTATGGCGTATACATTTGGTTTAAGGAGTGGCGTGCTGACAGCACTGGTTGATGATAACATCGGTCTGAATATTCGTAATCAAATGCGGGAAGCAGGCGTTGACACCAACAATATATGCTGGTTCAATACCGAGAATGATGGTTCGGCTCATACGACCGATCAAAAAGGAACATTGATGAATGGCTTGAACTTCACCTATAACGGTAAAGGGATTATTCCTTCCGATACGGCATATTACCGGGCTCATTCCGCTGTGCGTCAATTGAAACCCGGAGACTTTAACTGGAATAAGATCTTTGGAGAAGAGGGTGTCCGGGTTTTTAACACCGGTGGTATTTTCACTCTGATCTCACCCGCATCTTCTGAAGTCGCTTTAGAAGCAGTGCAGAAAGCAAATGAATATGGCACCTTTGTGGCTGCCGATCTTAACTACCGGGGGAAAGTTCAACCTGACAAATCCATTGCCCGCTCCATTAATAAGAAAATAGCACCCTATCTGGGCTTCCTGGTTGGTAATGACTCCGATCTGGCCGATGCCCTGGGATACGAAACAAAAGTGGCCAAAAACGCCTCTTTTGAAGAGTGGGTAGAGGCGTACAAAGGAACTGTCAGGCAAGTGTCGAAGGATTTCCCAAATTTGAGTCTGATCGGTACCCAGTGGCGGGGAGCTGTCAATGCCGATATCATTCATTGGGGCGCGGTTTTGTATGATGCTTTAAAGAAAGAGTTTTATGTTGCCGCACTTCGTGAAAACGTGCCGATTCTGGATCGCACCGGTGGTGGTGATTCATTTGCATCCGGAGTGTTATCGGCTCTGATGTTGGGTAAAGATCTGCAGACGGCTGTTGAATGGGGCGCAGCTCACGGTATTCTGGTCCAGGAGACCCCGGGTGATTTTACAATGGTCACCTTAAAAGAGGTTGAGCGGGAAGTAAAACGTGCACAGGCAGGCGGCGGTGTTAAAGCATTGCGATAATAGGAATCAATAAAATATAGAGAGTATCTTAAATTTTAATCTGGCAAGAAATGGCATATCAAAAGAACAGAGATCGCGTAAGAGAAGTGCTACTGAAGAACGGGATTGTGGTAGTGATGAATAAAAAACACGTTAAGAAACCCGAAGATCTGATCAAGACCATGTGGGAAGTGTATCAGGCCGGTTATGTGGCTGAAGCAACATTTCGCATTGATGCCGGGATCCTGAAAGAGGCCATGAAAGAGCTGGTGAGGATGCAGGAAGAGGCTCCCGATGACAGACCTTTTGTATTAGGCTGTGGAAGTATTATTAACCCAAACGAGTTGGATCAGGCCATTGAAATGGGATTTGATATGATCGTTGCCCCCGGCAATGTGATGGGCGGATATGGAGATGGCTGGGAATTTATTAAGAGAGCGCAGGATGAAAATGTTTTTTCTGCACCAGCCATTCTGACACCCACTGAACTTCAATATTTTATCGAACGCCCCGATGGTCTGGAACCTGATGCGATCAAAGTTTTTCCAGCAGGAGTACATGGGCCAGGTGGCATTAAAACCCTGTTGGCCCCTTTTGTGCGTGAACGTCATGAAGGCAGAATTATCATGCCCACAGGCGGAGTAAATATTGAAACCGGACCAAAATTTCAGGAAGCCATTAAATCAGCAGGTTATCTACCTGTACTGGGAATGTCGGCCCCGTTAAAATATGTGGAGGATAGGAGTATGCCGGGTGATGTGGATATTATTAAGAAATCATTGGGACTTTTTAAAGATAAGTTTAAATCCGCCTGATTATGCGAGAAAAAAGTTTCTATGAATTCTTACCTGTCGAAATTGATGGTATCAGGTTCAGGAATCCGTTTTATGTTGCGTCCGGCCCCACCACAAGTACAATTAAACAATTAATCAGAGCCGAAGAGTGTGGCTGGGGTGGAGCCAGTTTAAAACTTACCATTGCTCCCGAACCATACATTAACCGCATGCCACGCTATGGATGGCATGAAGATCAGGGGGCATTTGCTTTTACAGCCGAAAAAAGGTTAATACCCGAAGAGTGTTTAGATCTGATTTACGAAGCCAGGAAAAAAACATCAGAGCTGGTTCTGCTGGCTAACATTACCTATGCAGGTGAAGAGGATATTGTTACCGGATGGGGTGGAATGGCAAAACAATTTCAGGATGCCGGAGCACATGCCATAGAGTTAAATATGTGTTGTCCCAACATGTCGTTTAATCTCGATACATCAAACAAAGAGAGCTCTTCAGGCCCGAAAACCGGTGCAAGCCTGGGACAGGATCCCCATGCTGTAAGCCAGATTACAAAAGCTGTTGTTGATAGTGTGGATATTCCGGTATTTGTAAAACTTACACCGGAAGGGGGTAATATAGCTACGGTTGCCGACGCCTGTTATAAGGCAGGAGCCCATGTAGTTGGAGGTACAGCCAACAGGCTGGCCATACCAAATTTCGATATATACAATCCCGGGTCTCCAATTCATCTGCAAAAAGAGTTAAGCCTCTCCTGCTTCTCAGGAGAGTATATAAAGCCACTGGGGCTACGGGATGTATATGAGATGAGAAAATTAATCGGTAATGATCCTGTTATTTCCGGTGTGGGAGGTATTCGTAACTACGAGGATGTGATACAAATGGCTTACATGGGGGCCAATCTGTTTGGTATTTGTACTGAAACAATTATTACAGGCTTTGATATAATCACTCCCATCATTGACGGAATACAAAAATTCCTTAAAGAAACCGGACGTTCTTCCCTGGAAGAGATACGGGGCAGTATCGTGAATGAGCTGCAATCGGCAAAAACCGTCACATTAACCAAAGGGTACGCCCGGGTGAAAGACCGTACCCTATCGGCACCCTGCGTGGTGGCTTGTCCAAATTATGTGCCGGCACAGGGGTACGTTATGGCGGTAGCAAAAAATGATATACGAAAGGCTTTCGATCTGATTACCTCATCGAGCCCGTTACAATCTGTATGCGGATACGCCTGTAACCACCCCTGCGAAACAGCCTGTATTCGTGGTGATGTAGATGAATCGGTAAGGATAAAGGAGATTAAGCGTTTTGTGCTTGAGCATGCCAGAGAAAAAGGATGGACCCCTGAGTTGAATGTCGCTGATAAAAATGGTAAAAAGGTAGCCGTCATCGGCTCCGGCCCTTCAGGTATTTCAACGGCTTATTACCTGCAACTGGCAGGATACGAGGTAACCATTTTTGAAAAGGAAGAGGCTGCGGGTGGACTTCTTCGTTACGGAATCCCGCGTTACCGTTTACCTGAAGAGGTGATCAACAATGAAATAGAGATGATCAGGAACCTGGGTGTTACCATAAAAACCTCCATGGAACTGGGCAAAGAGATCACACTGTCGAAGCTTAAACAAGATGGTTTCGATGCTGTTGTACTGGCAGTTGGAGCGCACCAAAGCCTCTCCTTGAAAATACCCGGAGAAGATCATAATGGTTATTATTCGGCCATTGATTTTCTTGATAAGTTTCAGAAAGGTGAAAATCCTGAAATTGGTGAAAGCGTAGTAATTATTGGTGGCGGATTTAGTGCCATTGACGCGGCAAGAACAAGTAAAAGACTGGGAGCGAAAGATGTGTACATTGCCTATCGGCGGACCAAAGATGAAATGCCGGCTACAAAGGAAGAAATTGTCGAAGCGGAAGAGGAAGGTGTAAAGATCATGTACCTGGTCTCGCCAAAAGAGATTAAATCGGTCAATGGAAGAGTAGAGAGTATTCGCCTTGTCAATTATGTTTTGGGAGAGAAAGATGCTTCGAACCGCAGAAGGCCTGTTGAAGTTGAAGATACAGAATTCGATCTGAAAACCGATACCATCATTTCAGCACTCGGACAAAAACTGGAGGAGATCAACGACCAGGATCTATTATCAATTTCAGGTGATGGTAAAATAGATGTCGATCCTGTTACTTTCGAATCCCATATGGAAAATATCTATGCAGTTGGTGATGCTTCACTGGGTGCCAGCGATATCATTTCATCTATTGCCAGTGGCAAACGTGCTGCAGTGGCCATCGACAAAAAATTATCAGGTGATAACGCCATGCTTCGTCCGGTGAAAGAACAAAATGAGGTGGATAGGAATCACGTACTCGAATCCAAAGGGAGTACTGTAAGGGCTTCATCGGTTAAAAACTACACAAAAGAGGCCGTTGAGCGAGTGGGTAATTTTGAAATGTATAGTCGTCCTTTCACAGAGGAAGAAGCTATAGAAGAGGCCAGCCGTTGTTTGAATTGTGGCTGTGGAGAGGGTTGCATGATCTGCGCCGATCTGTGTAACCAGTTTGCTATTGACAGTGTAGACTACAAACCATTAATCGATGAGGAAGGATGTGTTGGTTGTGGTGTTTGTGTATGGCGCTGTCCCAATGACAACATAGAAATGATACCAACAGAATAACAGGAATTGCAATGGAAAAATTAAAAATTGGCATTGTGGGTTCAAAATTTGCGGCCATGCTTCATGCTGAATCCTATAAGAGACTTCCATCTGTGGTTATGCACTCAATTGCTGCCATTGACAATCTGGATGAATTTGCAGATGAGTATCAGATACCAAACCGCTACGGTGATTACAGGGAGATGTTTGAGAAAGAGGATCTCGACCTGGTCAGCGTTTGTGTTCCCAATTTTTTGCACAGGGAGGTTGTCGTAGCTGCTGCGGAAGCCGGTAAAAAGGCGGTCATCTGCGAAAAACCGCTTGCCACCTCCATGGAAGACGGAAGGGAAATACTGACAGTATGTGAAGAAAACCAGGTGAAGCTGATGTATGCAGAAGACTGGGTCTTCGCACCCGCCCTTGTCAGGGCCAGAGAGGTTTGCAGGGAAGGTGGTATAGGAGATATCCTATATGTAAAAGCAAAGGAGACACACAATGGCTCGCACTCTCCCTTTGCACAGCAGAAAAAATATTGCGGCGGCGGATCCATGATTCACCTGGGGATCCATCCGGTAGGTTTTCTGCCGTGGCTGACAGGTCAGGAGGTTACTCATGTGATGGGGATGAAAACTGAAGGCGAAGAAAAAAACCTGTTGCATAAAAGTTACACAGGAGAGGATTGGGCGGCGGCCCTGGTGATGCTTAAGAACGGTGTACGGGGCTTTGTGGAGGGGAATTACATCACCTGCGGGGGAATGGATGATAAGGTGGAAATATACGGTACGGAAGGGAACATCCATATTGATCTGACCAAAGGATCGCCCCTGTCGGTCTACAGCCGTCCCGGTTATAAGTACGCCATCGAAAAGGCTGACTTCACGCACGGCTGGACCCAACCTGCTGTAGATGAGTTTATGTCGCTGGGGTATGTGGATGAAATCGCTCATTTTGTGGATTGTGTGATCAATGACAGGCAGCCGCAAAAGGGAACCAGAGGTATTGACGGACTAAATGCCCTGGCCGTGACTTTCGCGATTTACGAATCGGCAGAGAAGGGCCGGATGGTAAAGATCCCTGTTTCCTGATCCCTGACCCTGATCATTGAGAACAATTAAAACCTGATTATCTTTAATCCTATGTACAAACAGATATTCTCAATCGGAGTTATTCTGGCAGTTGTCCTGTCATCATGTTCGAACAGCAATAATGCTGATACCATTTTATTTAATGGTAAGATTGTCACAGTGGATGAAAATTTCACCATCGCCCAGGCAGTAGCCATAAGGGGAGACCGGATTGAAGCAACAGGTTCCGATGCGGAGATACGCCGGTTGAGTGGACCAAATACCCTAAAAATTGACCTTCAGGGAAAAACAGTGCTACCGGGATTGATCGACGCGCATCTTCACCCCCTGAGTGCTGCTGTCAGTGAATTAACCGAAGAGATCCCTG
Source organism: Bacteroidota bacterium (assembly GCA_039714655.1). GTDB lineage: Bacteria > Bacteroidota > Bacteroidia > Bacteroidales. Next base: position 8,394 of record JBDLIX010000008.1, on the reverse strand, counting down.
ATGTACATTCACGCCGGGAATTACTGGAGTATATTAAAAAACAGGCAGAAGAGAAAGAGAAGGGCGAATGGATTATCCATCCCAGGTTGTTCCCCACAAGGCTCCGGGAGATGCTTCAGCCCTCAAAGGATGAACTTGATCTGGTGGCGCCGGATCATCCGGTATTTTTAAATGGTGGCTATGGAGGAATGGTTAACTCCTGTGCATTGCGTAACTCCGGAATTGACAGGCAAACAAAAGACCCGGGTATTTTAAAGGACCCTGAAACCGGCGAACCAAACGGGATTATTCGGTTTTCGGCCTTCAAACTGATAGAAAAAACAATGCCCGACCAGACCATCTCTTACGAGCAGGAGCTGGATGCGCTGGAGAAGATGATCGGGCGTTATAACCAAGTGGGAATTACAGGTATAACAGACGGTACCGAGGAGACCCAGGCCGGTGTGCGAAAATATCTTGATCTTAAATCCCGGAACCGGCTTTCAGTGAGGGTAAACGTAACCGTACGGGTACCAGCTTACGAGTCGAGGGTTCAGTTTATGGATGAATTGATCCGATGGGGATTTTATAGTCCATTCGGCGATGAGTGGGTAAAAATCAGCCAGTTGAAATCAAGCATTGATGGCGGAATTCTGACCGGAACAGCATTCCTTCGCCAGCCGTGGGGCCTGAAGGCTAAAGAAATTTACGGTATTGATGATCCGGAGTATCGAGGTATAGTGAAAGTCCGTAAAGATGAGATATACGGGATCGCTTCCGCTGCCAATGAGATGGGCTGGAAAATGACCGCTCATGTGACCGGCGGAGGCGGGGTTGACCTGCTTCTGGATGCATATGAAAGTGCCGATCAGACATCACCCATAGCTGAAAATCGTTTCTCTATCATTCATGGAAACTTTTTTACAAAAGAAGCCATAGCGCGATGTGCACGGATGGGAGTCATATCCGATATGCAGCCTGCATGGTTTTACAAAGATGCGGATGCGATGCATTATATCCTTGGTGAAGAGCGTATAAAAACTTTTCTGCCTGCCAGATCAATGATTGATGGAGGAGTGATGCTTAACGGGGGATCAGACCATATGGTGAAATTTGATTCGTACAGTTCAACCAATCCCTATAACCCATTTCTCGGAATGTGGGTCCTGATTACCAGAACCACTGAAAGAGGCACAGTCATCTGTGCCGATGAAGCCATCAGCAGGGAAGAAGCGCTGAAAACTTATACCATCAATAATGCTTACGGTACATTTGATGAGAAAATTAAGGGGTCCGTCGAAGCTGGTAAACTGGCCGATATGATCGTAATCTCAACCGACTACCTCACTTGCCCGGTGGACAGCATACGGACCATTCAGGTTGAAAAGACCATTCTGGGAGGGTCGGTCATTTATAGTAAATGACTGATATCTTCTAATTTTCTCCCTTGTTTTTATAATGGTTCTCACGTGCATCGTCCTCATCATCCATCTCCGGACCCTGTTCGATCTTACGCCAATTAATGGTTTTGTTGTATTTTTTCATGGACAATTCAGCATCAAAAACCCGACCATCATGACGCTCCAGGGTATAGGGAGTATAATCCGGCTCTGATGTAAAGAAGTCCTGTAACAGGGAAGCAGTTACATCAAAGTGATTCACATAGGGCACATTCAGTATATTGTATATGGTCTTGAGAATGGAACCAAAATTGGCATGCGTATGGGAAACGTAACCCCTCTTCACATACGGGCCCTCCATCATCAGGATGGAACGGTGCGCATCGATATGATCCACACCCCCTTGTGGATCATCTTCGGTGATAATGACCAGCATCTCCTTCCAGTATCTGGTCCTTGACAAAAAATGAAGGACACGGCCCACCGCCAGGTCGTTGTCAACCATAAAAGAGTGTGGATAGGGGTATCCATCTTCCGGACGGATCCCTGCTCCATGGTCATTGGGGATCATCATGGTTACCAGCGCAGGCATCTCCTCCTCTCCTTCGATCCATTTTTTGGTAAACTCACTTTCAAACTGATCCATCCTGTATTGATCCGGAATATTCATGTTATAGCCTGCGTAGTTATGGCTGGTCCTTATGAACAATGCGTTTTGCATGGGGACCATCACTCCATGAGCCGCCCCGGTATTGGTGTCGTACCACTCCTCCCTTACATGGGCTGTCTCATTGGCCTGACCGAAATTGTAAAAGCTTACCTTCTGCCTTTCCAATGCTTCCCACAACCCTCCAATCTCGGCATAGTCTTCCGGATCCACACTACCGATGGTTCCCGGGAAGCGCCGTCCGGGTGCCTTGGAAAACAGCTTTGCAGTTTTACTCACGCTCGCATTGGCTTCTACCCATTCGTTGGGAATCACCCCTACCAGCCAATGGTGACCATGCACCGATGCATCACTGTCACAATAGTAATTGTCTGAATAGGCAAACTGTTTTGCAGCTTTGTGATGGTTTGGAGAGATCCTGAGGTTGGGAAACTCCTCCCTGGATGAGACGGGCAGGGTATACTCATTATTGACCCCATACCTTGCCAGTGTACTGTCGCCCATACCTCCTTTAAGCTGACCAAACACCTCATCATAAGTACGGTTCTCTTTGGTAATGTATACAATATGTTTTATGGGACTTTCCCGCAAACCGGGCAGTGGGGGCAACGGATTTTTTCCATCATCCATCACCGTTGCTTCTAAAAAGGTGTTATCAATGGATTGCCGGGTATATTTGGCCAATTCATCGTCTGTTGGCATCCTCACTTTTTGAAAGCTGCCCAGCTGTATATCGCCAATGTAATCACCCTGCGGGGGCTCTATAAAACCTTCTCCGCCATTTGGTCCCGCCCCCAGGCCTCTGCAGCTAATGATGTATAGCTCCTCTTCATCCTCAGACAATTTTACCCTAGTGGGACCCCATCCGGAAGGAATCAATCCTTTGGTGGTTCTACCGGGGATATCGATAACGGCAACAGCATTAAACCCTAACAGTGCCACATACAGCGTCTTTTCGTCCTTGCTCATGGTGATACCAAAAGGCAACAATCCCCGGTACCTGTCGATTCTTTCATCAACCTCAATGGGAATGGTTCCGACTATCTGCTGGCTCTGGTAATCAATAATCGAAATATTGTCATTCGTCGCATTGGTTACGTAGGCAAACTGTTTTCCCACTGCAATAGAATTGGGACTGGCACCTCCTACAACTTCAGCATCTTCAACCGTCTGTCCGATCTGATGGCCTGTCTTAAATTTGCTGATCACTTTGTTGCTGTTCAAATCAATGGTAAATACACTCATGGCATCGGGATGCAGTGGACTGCCCAACCCGGGAATCTCTCTTCCCTCAACCACAGTTCCTTCAATGGATTCTTTGGTATTATCCCCATAAGGGTGGTGAGATATCATGAGGGAATCATAGCTTTCAGGTGTAGCCCCCTCAATAAGCGGGTAGGAATAGACACCTACATTGGCCACAAAAGCCTGCTTATTGTCCGGGCTCAAAGCAAGGCCAAAGGGTTGGCGTCCTACCTGAATGGAGGCGGAAATTTTCTTAGTGGCCAGGTCAATGCGAACCATCCTGAAGTTGCCCCTGTCAAGTACCAGTATTTCATTTTCATCCTCATTCAGCAGAAGGTCTGAAGTGAAACTATCCTGGTAGTCTACCCCTTCTACCATTCCATTCAGAGAGATAGAGTCAGTTTTTGTGAAGTTTTCAATATCGTAGGCTATGACCGCGCCATTATCCCCTCCACTCAGGAAAACAGTTCTGGAGTCCTTTGCAAAGGCAACCCCCAGAAAAGAGCCTCTGGACAAAGGAGAGGTGATAGTTCCGTCATAACCGGGTACCCTTGTGGCTTTTAACGAAGCAAGATCTATAATGGTAAATACGCCATTGTGCAAGGTGATGCACTTTTTACCGTGAGGCGAGATGGCCATGCCGAACGGATCATGTGTGATGCGAAGCAGTTCGCCTGCCGGTGCAACATACCGGCCGCTAGGCAGAACCGAGACTCCGTTCACATCGATTTTACAGAATTGGTCTCTACCCGGGACCTGTAAAACTTTCACCCCATCTTCCGGGTTGCTGCACCCGAAAACAAGCAGAAAGATCACCAGCGGTATGAAGTGCCTTGATTTCATAATTTCTAATATTTTTCACCGTCCCGGAGTGTCCCGAACTCAGCTTTTGTGTTGCAATTGCTAAAAACTGGTGATCATTTGATGATTAGAACCATAGGAGATTCACCCCCTGAGAAAAATTCCTGTGTCGCCGAATTCACCCTTCCATCAGATTTAAATTCCCCTTCCACCGGATCGAACCATCCATATGTAAGTGAATCTAACAGATGTGAAACCTTCACTTTACCTCCTGTGGGTAAATATACAATATAGACCTTACCAGGTTTGGCCAGACAGAGATTTTCTTCTGCCAGTTCAGGATGTTTTTCAATATCGGTGATATCTATTCCTTTCAGGGCTTTCCCCAGGTATCCCACAAAGGTTGACCCGGGCAACTCAATAGCTTCATGCCACGAAACATGTGAATCAGCCCAGTCGGGCCAACCCTCTTCATGGGGAGTCAGTTTCCAGTTCCAGAGTCCACCTGCTCCATAGACAACTCCCATGGTTCCTCCAGAAAGAAACTGGGACCAGGCTTCATGGCCCTGCCACCATCCGGAACCATATGATGGCTCATGAATCCCCTCATAGGTAGGCTCACCATTGGCTACCGCTTTGACAGGCAGGTTGTGGTACATTTTTTCCACCTTGTGAAACAGATGCTCTCCGTTGTGGCCCGTCTGGCACCATTGAAAATCCAGCCAATTTGCATCCTGGAATGACATATTATAGTGAAAGCAACTGGATTCCGGCATAAATTCAGGACTATAATCATCAAAAGGATTATAATGGATCCCTGCAGGTTGTTGGTAAGCATCCCATGCTTCAGTTTCCATTCCTCCTTCTGCCACACCGTTATTTTTCCCATTCCCGTCTGCACCAACAAGCCACATGGCCGGCATGGCACCATACCGGGCAATAAGGTAACGTGTATACCGGGCATATTCCTCCGGGTCAATTGTCCAGCCCAAAACATCTTTACCCTTCCATCCAAATCCATGGAAAACAGGCTGATAGACCGGAACAATACCGTGATCTACCAGAATATCTATCAGGGAATCAAGCGTTTGGAAATAATCAATATTAATATGGTTAATATGTCCCTGCTTAAGGTCTTCAAATGCCACACCAAAACCTCCCTCCACGCTCCTCTCCCCTGGTCCATCCACCCCCTGGTCTGGTTGCAGAGACATAAGCAGAGCGGCGTTAAAACCCATCTCCTTTCTATTTCTTGCATATTCGCTCACTGATTCATATGTACCTCGCCAGGGCAAAGCCCAGGGTGTATCCCCAATCATCAAAAATGATGTGCCATCGGCATGTACAACATTTCGTTTGCCCTCAGACATTTTCAATAAACCGTGCCTGATAAGTTGATTCCTGCCTGAATATGGTTCGCAGATAATTTTTCCTTTTTGTTTGTTAAGCCCTTGATCATCGGAGTTTGATGAGAATGACTTCCAGGACCACTCACCAGTATCGACAGAGCTGGCAAACCTGACCCTCCAGGTGTTCCCATTATCCCAGAATCCCGGACGTACAATTGTATCCCCATTGCTATGATAAAACTCTACCAGGAAATCAACATCGGTGTAAGGATTTGTATAATCAACTTCAGCATTAAAAATCAATTCAAGCTCTTTCCACTGTTGGGCAACCCTTACCTTGCTATTATTCAGGGAACATGAATGATGCACCAGGAGAAATAGAAAAAAAACAAATAGAGAAAAAGTGCCACTCCTCATGATAATACAATTATGTTATTTGCTAATAAAATGTTACACTTTTTCCGGCAGATCGTAAGGTGATCTGTATGCTTTGGTCAGATAACTGTCCGCTTCCGGATCACTAATGAAGGTTTCCGAATGTGGATTGAACAGCAATGTCCTTTTCAATCTGCTGGCAATATTTCCCAGGTGACAAAGCGAGGAAGAGAGGTGCCCTTCCATAATATCGGCATTCAGCTCCTGCCATCTACCCGATCTGACACAATCTATAAAGTTCTTGAAATGATCCTTCACAGCATTTCCATATCCAGGCTCATCGCTTTTAAATATAGGGCCCGGTTCTTCATTATAGGATGAATAGCCACTGGGTTCAAGATTGATATTACTATAATGAGTCTGGCAGGTTCCAATATCTTCGTTGGCAATATCCATCCATCCTTTCGATCCGAAGATCAGGTTTCCAATTCTTATTCCGCCTTCTGAATTGGTGCCCAGACCCCTTACTTCGAACTGAAGGATGCGACCGTCATCATATTCAAACTCCAGGTGCTGGATATTTGGAGTTTCCTGATCACTATCCCAGATGAAATAATCGCCGAGTCCCTGTATCCTGACAGGGTGTGTTAATTTGTTCATGGCCCATCTTCCAATATCGGCCTGGTGAATGCCCTGGTTTCCAAAATCGCCATTGCCCGTATCCCAAAACCAGTGCCATTTATAATGAAACCTGTTTTCATTGAATGGGCGGTAAGGTGCAGGCCCGAGAAATGCATCCCAGTTTACCCCCTCCGGAACATCGCTATTCTTTACATGTCCAATGCTGCCACGTGGTTTCAGACACAATCCCTTGGCCATATAGATATCTCCAAGTCCCCCGTTATTCATAAAATCCAGTGCCTGCAAGACCGATTGACTACTTCTTATCTGCGTACCCGTTTGAACCACACGGTTATATTTCCTGGCTGCTTCCACCATTTTTCTTCCCTCCAATACCGTGTGAGAAACTGGTTTCTCCACATAAACATCCTTCCCTGCCTGACAGGCCCAGATGGTCTGTAGTGCATGCCAGTGATTGGGTGTGGCTATGGATACTGCATCAATATCTTTATCCTCCAGCACCTTCCGGTATTCTGTTTCGGTGGCAGGTTTATACCCGGTTAATTTTTCAACCTCTGCAACCGCTTCTTCAAATAACCGTTCATCGATGTCACACAGGGTAACGATCCTTACATTTGGAATGCTGGCCAGCGCCTGATAATGGGTCTTTCCCCTGCTTCGGATCCCAATAACCGCCACATTAACTGTTTCGTTTGCACTTTTTCGAGTTGAAACTCCTTTTGCCAGGGAGGAGGTCCCTACCAAAGTAGCTGCTGTAGCAGCACCTGATCTTCTTAAGAAAGTGCGTCTGTCTAAATTTTCCATAATCATCTTTTATATTCTGAAATAGATTTTGTTTTTATGAAACCAATGAGTGATATACCACAGGATAAACAGAACAATGCTGTTGGTAAGGATCGATGCCGTTAAGGCACCCATCCAGCCAAACAGGAAAAAGGTAAATGGATGAAGGATAGACTCGATAAAAATCCCTCCTCCCACATGGGCAAACAGATAAATAAACAGGGGATTGAGTCCGACGACCCTGAAAAACAGGGACCATTTTTGCCGCTTTTTAATATCAATCAACCAATATGAAAAAGCCAGGGTCAGTAAGGTCCAGCCACCACTTACAATCACAAAAGAGGAGGTGCTTATCCTTTTTATGATGGGGGTAATGGGATTAAGCGCATATCCAACTACCACACCAATCACACCGGCTATGATCAATATCTTAAGCTTTTGTACTGCCGTACGCTTACTCATCAGCAACTGTCCGGCCAGCACACCCCAGATCGTATGAGCGGCCGTTGGAATGGCATTAAACGAAACCCAGTGTCCACCCAGGTTGGCACCCCCATACTGCAGGTCAAGCCAGGTTCCAAAATTCTCATTGGCCACAAAAGGATGGTTGAAACCCTCCACCGGGAAACCCCGGTAAATAATCTCAGTGATTGCCAGCAGAAGAAAGGAGAAAATAATTTGCACCCTGGCCGGTCTGTTCATCACCAAAAATGCCAGAATGTATGTCACCGATAGCTGTGCAAGTACATTTTGGAACCGAAACACAATTTCCCCGGCGCTGATACAATAGAGCCCCCAGCCAAGAAGTAGCAGGATAAAGGCCCGTTGAAAGATATGCCTGGTAATCTGGGACTGGGTATGGCCACGTTTTTTGCGATTGGAGAAAGAATAGGGCATGGCCACTCCCACAATAAACATAAAATAGGGCTGAATCAGATCCCAGAAACGAAGACCATTCCAGGGATGATGATGAAATTGCTTGCCAATGCTATAAATAATGGTTCCTTCAAGAGCCGGATCGTACATTACCGAAAACAGGTGTGTGAATTCAGCAATCAATAAGAACATGGTTGCTCCGCGAAAAAAATCAAGCGACAAAAGACGTTCCGGGGCCTGGGAGGTATTGGATTTTGACATATTAATACACTTATAT
>JBDLIX010000007.1:0-74179 GCA_039714655.1 Bacteroidota bacterium | reverse complement strand
CACCATCCAGGAAATAAAATTACAATTGAACCGGTTCTGTACCCATAACCAGTCAGCCCCGATCATTTTTAAAACCAGTCATCACACAGAGGATCCCCATCGGTTTCAGTTGCAACTGGCCGGTGAACTGGGCTCCCTGCTTATTGACGGGACCATTGATGCACTATGGGTAACCAATGCTAACATGGAAGAGACAATGATCAACGATACCATGCTTGCAATTCTCCAGGCAGCCGGAGCCAGGATCAGCAAAACAGAATATATTGCATGTCCTTCATGTGGGCGCACCCATTTTGACATCCTCTCCATACTCAAAGAGATCCGGGAAGCCACCTCCCACCTTACCTCCCTGAAAATCGGAATCATGGGATGCATTGTTAATGGTCCCGGAGAAATGGCCGATGCCCATTACGGTTACGTGGGGGCGGGTCCTGAACGGGTGACCCTCTACAAGGGCAAAGAGCCTGTTTTAAAAAACATTCCGGAGAAGGAAGCGCTGCATGCACTCATCGATCTTATGAAACAAGAGGGCGACTGGATCGATCCTTCATGATGTGATTAATGCAAAATCACCCCTTGTCCAAAGAGAATATAAAGGTGGTGCCCCGACCCACTTTGCTCCTCACTGTGATGGTCTGGTTGTGTGCCTGAATGGTATGCTTCACAATGGACAATCCCAGTCCCGTTCCCCCCGACTCCCTTGAACGACTCTTATCCACCCTGTAGAAACGTTCGAAAATCCTAGGCAGGTTCTGCTCGTCAATACCGATGCCATTGTCCGTAATATCCACAAGAATATTATCACCTGTATCCCTAAAACCGATGGTGGTCCTTCCCCCTTCCCTGCCATATTTGATTGTATTGTCGACCAGGTTGCTGATCACTTCTATGATCCGCTTTTTGTCAGCCATCACCTGAATGGTTTTGTTGGTTCTGCCATCAAATCCTATTTTGATGTTCTTCTGTTTGGCTTGCATTTCCAGGTATTCAATAACCTCCTCAACCACCTTTGTCAGATAAAAGGGTTCCCTTCGAAGTTTAAACTCCCCCGATTCCAGCCTGGCAATGGAATCAAGATCTTCCACGATACTGATCAGTCTATTGGTACTTTTTTCAGCTCTTTTCAGATAGAGCTTATTAATGCGGGCATCCTCCATGCCCCCATCCAACAAAGTGAGAATGTATCCCTGGATATTAAAAATGGGGGTTTTCAATTCATGGGAAACGTTCCCTAAAAAATCTTTTCGATATTTCTCAAGCTGCCTGAGCTTCTTGATCTCTTCGGACTGATTATCTGCCCATACCTTCACTTCATGGTTAAGGTCTGTGATCATATCCCCCTTATCAATTTTGTCCCTCAGTTTTTTCTGAGACAGGGTGTAGCTGTGGATTGTATTAAAAATTGGGTCGATCTTGCCAGCCACAAAACGAATGAAGAAAAATCTTACTGTAAGGAAAATAGCTACTGACACCGCTGCTCCCAGAAGCAAATATAGAATGATGGAGTGTTGATTGCCGACCTGTTCATACAGAAGCAGGGCGGCAGCTACAAGCAGTACCACCAGCAACGTAATCAATAAAGAATATACTCTTGCCGTTTTCAAGCCTACCATCTGTAGAAAGGTGTTTCTATATGAAAAAACAGGCCATGCTCACCATACCTGTTAAAGGCATAATCGATTCTGAAAACCTGGTCGTAATAAGTTACAAAATCGAGTCCAACCCCGGTGGAAAACTGCCAGCTATTGACCATGTTATTGGTGGGATGAGGGAAAACATTGTTCACATATCCTGCATCGGCAAACACATTGAAATAGATGGCATAGTGCACTTTTTTGAACTGTTCCATTCCGATGAAGGGAATGCTCTGGGTGGTGGGTTTGATCACCTGGAATTTCAGGTTGTATTTGGAGATGACATAATCTGAACCATCCATCACATAAGACTCATAGCCGCTCAGGAATTCATTGTATCCCAATCCCCTGTTTAGTGCATAGGGCATGAACTTCTCAGAGGAGTACCTCCCTTTTGTGGTGTTATAAAAATAGATACGATTGGCCAGTTTCTGATGAAACATCAGATTTCCAGTAATACGCAAAGTGGCATAGGGATAATCGGGAATGATCCCCATTCCCAGTTGATCGGCCCTGATCTTCACCGCAAATCCCTCCAGTGGATAGACTTTTGAGTCCCTTACATCGTGATTGAAAATGTAGGAGAGGGCGAAGAACTGAAGCTGGGTTCTCCCCTCTCCAAGAAAATTGGGATTGTAAATAGCCACCGAATCCGAAACTATGTAATCGAAATACTCAAACCGGAGTGTATGGGCCGTATAGAGTTTCCTGCGAAAGGTGTATCTGGTATAGGCATTGAGCCTGATCTCTGCAGGTTTTTCCCATGGTTTATACTCCACAGGCTGGTTGCTTACCGTGGCAATAATTACCTCATTTTGCTGATGCATATTAAAACCTGAAGAGACTCCGTGCTGTTGTCTTTTTCCGATGTTGGGCACCGTATAATCCAACGAATACACCTGTGAATACCCAAGCCTGATCTTAGTTGTAAGCATCTCATTCCGACCCCTGAAATTTTTCCATTTCAGGAAAAAACCATAATTGATCTTATCCCACTCCCTGTTTTTAACGAACTCGCTGAAATTCCTTTCGGCATATTCCAGGATTGGGATGGGCCATATATACCACCTTTCTGTAACGGTAATTTGCACATTAATTCGGTTGCCGGGTAGATGGGTGGCATCAAAATAGACAAAATTGAACAGTGTCAGATTCAACAGGTTCTCTTTGCTTCTCTGAAATGCCGGCAGTAATTCCATCTTCAAAATGGTATCGCCAATGCCGAAAACCAGCTCTCTCAGGATAATGGGATCTTTGGTAACCTGGTTTCCCTGAATGAGAATATCCTCGATCACCAGTCTGTCTTGGGCAATAACCAGGGGTTCCTGTGCGTGGGAAGCTTGTGTAAAGCCCAGCAGGAATCCAACCATCATGATAATTATCACCCTTGCCATCCGCTACATGCTCAGGTTTGCAAGGTAATAAAATAATTAAACGTATTTTTGGCATTAAACATCCCGAACCATGAGACTTCTCTTTTCCATCATTATCGCCTGTTTTACATTATTCCAGGCCGCTGGTCAGGAAAATCCCGTTTATCTTGAGACTCCTTTCAAAGATTTGGAGGTGTCGGGGAATATTCATCTTGAGCTGATTCTATCCGATACCCAGCAATTGATCTTTGTGTCCGAAGGAAACCAGGAAGCCCTGGATATTGAAACAAAAGAGGAGCAGCTTGTTTTAAAAACAAAATCAGAGCTGAGCAACGATCCTTCCATCGACGTAAAACTCCACTATGTAGAACTCCAGGGCCTTATGGTCAGAAAAGGAGGCCGGGTACAGTCGGGCGACACACTAAGAGCCGAGACTTTTCAACTGGATGTGCTGACTGGTGGGAAGGTTGAATTATGGGTCTGTGTGGACTCCATCAGTGCGAAGGTAAACCAGGGTGCAGACATCATCCTGTACGGCACTGCCAGATCTCAATATATCAATGCTTATAGCTGGGGAAATTATCTGGGTTATGACCTGGAAGCTGTGAATAGTTACGTGAAAGCCGCCACGGGAGCTCAGGTGAAGGTTCACACCCTCAAACTGCTGGATGCAAATGCCACCAGCAAAGCGTTTGTCGGTTACCGGGGCGAACCTGAACTAAAAAAGGTGAAGAGTTCGGTGGGAGGTGAAATCATTTCACAGTCCGAATAAGGATCGAAGCCAGCTGAAGGTCTGTTGGAGTGGTTATTTTGATGTTCTCCCTGTTTCCTGCTACCAGACGGACCCTTTCGAATAGCGATTCATATACGGCAGCATCGTCTGTAAATTCTGCATTACCCGGTTGATTGTAAGCCTCTTTGATCATTGCTGATCTGAATACCTGAGGGGTCTGTACACGTCTCAACCTGGAGCGGTCCATTGGAACCGAATGTCCCTCTCCTTTTACCATTCGTACCGACTCGTCCATCTCAATCACCGGGATACCACTGCCACTTTCCGCTGCCGACGCATAACAACGTTCCAGGGTCTCCAGGCTTACCAATGGCCTTACTGCATCATGAATACCCACCACAAGATCATCATCTATAAGTCGCAATCCGTTTTTTACGGAATCATACCGCGATTCGCCCCCCTGGGCAAATTCAATCCGGGATCCATATTCATCAGAAAAGGGGATCTCATTCCAGAATTTACGATGATCGGAGGCTAACACCAGTACCACTTTCATGTGAGGGTCAAAATGAAAAAAAATTTCAAGGGTATGTATGATCACCGGTTTTCCGAGCAGCTTCATATACTGCTTCGGCATTTCGCTTCCCATCCTTTGTCCTCTACCCCCGGCCACTATGACGACTCCCCTGTTCATGCCTCCTTAAAATATCCATCTATTAACTCCATCACAATGGTCCTGTCCAATGGTTTGGTCACAAAATGATTACAACCGGCCTTAATGGTCTCGTCTCTCTCCTCGGCCATCACAAAAGCGGTCTGGGCAATGATGGGAACCTCACTGTTGAAGGATCTGATGAGCCGTGTGGCCTCAATGCCGTTCATCTCTGGCATCTTTATGTCCATCAGGATCACATCCGGTGAGGAGCTTTTGGCCAGGGCTGTTGCCTCTTTTCCATCTTTAGCCCTTAGGATCTCTGCTCCTGCTTTTCTGAGCATCTCTCTAATAAAGAACCAATTAAGCTCTTCATCCTCAGCAACCAGGATCCGTCTGTTTTCCCAATTGTATGTTTTATTGGAGATCAGGTCCTGTGACTCTTCCCTGGCCTCCTCCAACACCAAAGGGAGTGTGAAAAAGAAGGTAGTTCCCACTCCAGCCTTAGATTCCACCCACATTTCTCCTCCCATCAGTTTTACCAGGCTTTTGGAAATGGGTAATCCCAATCCAGTTCCTGAGAGTTGATCCATCTCTGATGAACTCACCTGGCCAAACCGGTCAAAGATAAGTCCCGTTTTATTAGCCGGGATCCCAATGCCACTATCACTTACAAAGAACTCAATGTGTCGGTTGTCTTTAATGGAATATCCAAAGGTGATATGTCCCTCCCTGGTGAATTTAAGGGCATTATCGATAAGGTTATTAAAAATCTGACTGAGCCTGAGATCATCTGTAACAATGGTAAAATCAAGGGTCTCATTCCCCTTCTTCAGGTTAAAATCCACCTTCTTCTGTCCCGGTGCATCTCCCCTGATCCGATGAAAAAAGGAAGAGTAGATCTCATCGAGGATCATATTGATGCGAACAGGCTTGTTGGAGATTTTTAATTGCCTGGATTCAATTTTTGAAATATCGATGATATCGTCGACAATATTCAAAAGCTGGTTGGAGGAATTGTCAATATGTTTAAGATAGAGATCCCTCTGCTCATCGCTTAGGTCGGAGTCCCTGAGAAGATTGGTAAATCCCAGAATTCCATTCATGGGTGTTCTGATCTCGTGTGACATATTGGCCAGGAAAGAGGTTTTTAAGCGATCTGACTCCTGGGCATGATCCCTGGCATCTTTCAATTCGTTTTCAATTTTCATCATACTAGAAACATCCTTGAAAATACCCACGATCATGGTCGTAATACCCCGTTCATCATTGACTGCGATCTTGTTCTTTTCCATCCAGAATCCATCTACTCCTTCATCCTCAAAGTAGACGATCTTGTTAAGGATCGGCATTCCCGTGCTGATGATCAAACGGTCCTCTTCCAGCATTTTTCTCGCCACACGTTTTGAAAAGAACTCATTATTATCTTTCCCAACAGCCTCCTCCGGATGAGCAACACGAAGTAAACGGGCCATCATGTTATTGACCCTGAGGTATCTGTGATGCCGGTCGGTGAAAAAAATGTAGAAGGGCATAGTCTCCAGCAGGGCTTCAAGGGTTTCTCTTTCTCGGTGAAGCTCCTGCAAGGAAGCAGTGAGGTTGGTAATATCCTCCTGGTAGCCTCCCGTACCCAAGATCTTGCCACTCTTGTCAAATACCGGAAAATTAACCGTTTTGAAAATGTGTTTCTCCCTGGAGTAGGTAGTCTCTTCTACCTTCCCTGTCTTATGCACTTCACGCTCGGCTTTTTCACCCTTCCTTGCATTCTCTTCATCGTAGACCTCACGATTTCCTTTACCTATTACTTCAGGCAGCTCCTTGTTGATGAGTTGAAGCAACGCTCCATTGGCCTGATTGAAGCTCCCGTCTGAATCCTTAAACCAGGAAGCAAAAGGCAATGCTTCCATCAATGCCTTTAACTGGAACTCAAGGTTCTCCTTGATATGGTCTCTCTTTGTGGCTATTATTTTTCCTCCAAAGGTGTTAATCCTGAAAAAAATGTACCGCTATTTCGGCGTGATGCTAAGCAGGGGCACGCTTGCTTTACTAATCATTTGTTGGGCGTAACTCCCCAGAAATACATTCCATTTGTCAATGGCACTGGACATGATCGTAATCAGATCAGCATTCACAGCCTCGGCATAGTTGCAGGTAAGGTTGGGCAGACTCTCCCCCACCAGTGTTTTTGTCACGGTTTTCAATTTTCTGGCACTGAAAAAGCCAACCGCCTGTTTTGAATAGGACTCTAACCGCTCCAGGTCTCTTTTATTCCTATTGGTGGATATGGTGATCACATGCAATTCGGCCCCGAAAAGTTCTGCCACATCGGCTGCTATGGGTACTTTTTGCCTGGTATCTTTATCTCGCTTAATTGGAAGCACAATCTTGTTGATCTGTTCGGGTACAGGCGAATTCCTCAGTGTGAAAACCGGTTGCTCTGTGGCAGCCATAATCTTAAGTGCATTGCTGCCGATGAATAACTCCTCAAAGCCCGAGGCTCCATGGGTGGATGTGGAAACCACCGCATTTTTAATAGAATTCACCTGGTTCACCACTTCCCGGTACACTTTTCCTTTTTTTATGATGTGCTTCAATTTTGAATTGTTGCCAAGACCGGGCTCATATTCGCGGACCAGTTTCTTAAATTCTTCCTGAGCATATCTATGTTCCTGCTCCACAACAGTGGTTTGAAAATTAGAGTTGTTGGACAACACGTAAACCATCTGAATATTGATGGTCTGTTTCTGTGAAAAGAGGAGGGCCCATTCAAGTCCCTTCAAAGAATCCACCGAGAAATCGATTGGTACAATAAAATTGGTCATGGCGTTGCTTTTTGTTATATCAGCTAATTTAACCAAATCAGTTGATATTTATTACATTTGTTCATATAATAAATCAGGGAAAATTGATGGCAGAGAAAGTTGTTCTGGGAATTGATATAGGGGGAACATATACAAAATTCGGGTTGGTTGACCGTTCGGGTAAAATCTTTTTGGAGGATGAGATCAGTTCCCGTGAACATGGCACCATAGAGCAATTCATCGAATCGTTTCATCAGCACATCATGAATCGCCTGGAGCAATTGGAAACTCCCTTTCAAATAGTGGGAATAGGCGTGGGGGCCCCCAATGGAAATTACTATTCCGGTTCCATCGAGAATGCGCCAAACCTGGCCTGGAAGGGAAAGATTGAATTCGTGAAACTCATGGAAAATCAGTTTCATGTTCCCACTGTACTTACCAACGATGCCAATGCTGCCGCCCTCGGAGAAATGCTGTTTGGCGATGCTGCCGGACTTAAGAATTTCATCATGATTACCCTGGGAACCGGTTTGGGAAGTGGTCTTGTTGTGAATGGAGATATGGTCTATGGAAGTGATGGTTTTGCCGGAGAACTGGGCCATGTAAGGGCGGTAGCTGATGGCAGGCAGTGTGGTTGTGGCAAAAGAGGCTGCATGGAAACCTACGTTTCTGCAACAGGTATTAAACGTACCGTTTTCGAACTTCTGGCCGAGGAGAACGTGGAAAGTGCTTTTCGCAAGATTCCTTTTTCGAAACTGAAACCGAAACTGATTACAGCCATGGCTGAATCGGGCGATCCCATTGCCATCAAAGCTTTTGAAAGAACCGGCTTCCTGCTGGGCAGGTGCCTGGCCGATTCGGTGGCACACATCAGTCCATCAAAAATATTTCTTTTCGGGGGACTGGCCAAGGCTGGGAAATGGATCATCGACCCTGCCAAAAAGAGCATGGAAGAGCACCTGTTCCCCATTTATCGTGACAAGATTGATATTGTTCCCTCAGCCCTGTTGAAAAAAAACATCGCCGTACTGGGTGCCGCTGCATTGATCTGGAAACATCTCGATCGTTAATCCAGGGTTAAAATCTATTTTTCCAGCTTCATGGTCACATCATGGTCCCAATTGGACCGCACTGTGATTTTCCTTGGAAGAAGTTCTACCGGTTCGGGTTGTAATTTATCCATGTAGTTTCCGGTATCCCATTTCCCGTTACCGTTCAGATCATGAATTACTTTAATTCCATATTCCTGCGGAACCAGATTACTGAATGTAATTAATCCTGAAACATCAACCTCCTGTTCACGAATCACTTTATCCTTATGGATCAATTGAACCAGTACCCGGTTCCCAACACTTTCCAGGTTCAGCAGAATCTGACCATAATATTCGATGTCTCGCGCCTTAAAGGTGACATCAACGGTGTCATGCTCCATGGGATAGATGCTTGTAATGGCTCCCGGATAGAGAACCACTCTATACTGAGCAGCCGATTCCCACCCGGCCGAAATCCAACCCCTGGTCAACAATGAGGTATCACGAAACACGCGAAACGATTCCGCTATTTCCACTGAATCCGGTATATGAAATAAGCTGATTAAAGAATCCGTGATCCGCAGCAATGGCAGGTTAAGATCAAAGGGGAGATTCCGGTGCAAATCGAGTTCCCCTCCCCTGCGAATAGTTGAAACCTCCAGTTTTTCCGGTTGTTGTTCAGCTGAATCCACTTTTTTCTTTTTGCTGCTTTTCTCCCGGTATGAAAATAACAACGTATCTGTCATTGTCACAAATTGATCGGTGGTGTCTTTCACTGTAAATTTCAGCTCCATCCTGAGGGTATCCTTTTTATAATCTGTGGAATCCCTGATCCAAAGAGTCAGACTGTCCCTTCCCGGGGAGAAATATTCCAATAGTTCTATGGATGTTTCATTGAATGACAAGAGGGGCCTGTAGAGGAACGTATCAGTCAATGGTCTTGCAAATACCATCTGGAGTTTTCTCCTCTCTTCCCTTGAATAATCGGAAATGTATTGGATCTCTGTCTCCTCTGTAAATAACAGCAGGTCGATATAAATGGAATTGAGGTCGGGGCCCCTATCTATGATACTGTCTCTTGCAATTTCCGAGGTATCCTGAATAGCTGTTGGTATCTCAAATTTCGCTACTGTATCCTGCATGATGGTATCATACATTCCGGCTTCTTCCAGGAGCAGGCGGGCAAACTCGGCATTGACAATTAAACTGGTATCCAGGAATGCAATCTCCTCTGTGGGCAGATCAAACAGTAAATTATTGTTTCCGTCTTTCAGAGCAAATACTTTGAAGGTATCGGCACGCAGGTTGTTGACACTGAAAACCCCACTGTCATCAGATCTTCCCACATAGAGCGGTATATCCAGCAGGGGGACTGAATCCCTCAGATCTTCATAAAGCAGGATCGAAATCGGTTCTTCAGGAACCGAAAGATCCCCGGCATACTTAAGGGTTCCCTTCACCGAAAGAGAATCGAGTACATCTCCCGTTGAAAAAACATATTCAAAGTTGAGTAATATATTCCCTTCATGGAGATCCTTGATGGCACTTCCAAAATTAAAAGTGTAGGTGGTGCTGTCCATCAGGGCTTCTTCAAACTGGATCACCATACTCTTTTTCCTGAGTTTTACTTCAGGTTTCTCCTCCATGGGGGGAGATACGATAAGTTCCTGGTTTACATTATCCAGCACGATGTATTCATCGAAACTGATCATGATCTTTTTGGCTTCGAACCGGGTAGAGTAGTTGGGAGGATCACTCTCCACGACCCTGGGAGGATCTTCATCCCTGGGGCCACCCGTAGGAGATCCCTGTTGGGCACAGTTCCAACAAACCAAAGCAAGCATCAGAAGGTACAGGGTTCGGTACAACACTTTTTTTTCAATTTAATGCAAACATACAAAGATATATGCTTCAGGTGAAACACCCGGAATGTTATTATATTTGTAGCTTAATCTGTAAATCCACGCGTTGTTATGATAATAGACGCCATCACCTGGAATGTAGATCCTGAGATTTTCAGCATCGGCCAATTGAGCATCCGTTGGTATGGATTGCTGTTTGCCTCCGCTTTTCTTTCCGGATACATTGTGTTTACCCGATTTCTTGCCACCGACCGGCTCACCTCCGAAATGCTGGACGAATTGCTGATCTATATTGCTGTGGGTACGGTAATCGGAGCCCGGCTGGGACATTGCTTCTTCTATGAACCCGAATATTTTCTGAAAAATCCCATTGAGATCCTTAAGATCTGGAAAGGAGGATTGGCCAGTCACGGGGCAGCCATTGGCATCCTGTTGTCTCTTTGGTTGTACATTCGAAAACATAAACTCTCCTTTCTTTGGCTCATCGACCGGATCGTGATTGTTGTCGCACTGGGAGGTGCCTTTATTCGTCTGGGAAATCTCTTTAATTCTGAGATCTATGGCTTGCCCACTGATCTTCCCTGGGGCATCGAATTTGTGAGGGATAAATTATACGATTCAAATACCGGTGCACTGCTGGAGACGGTTCCGCGTCACCCCACACAGCTTTATGAAGCGCTTAGTTATATCATAATATTTTTTGTGCTCTTTTTATTCTACCGCAAGCGTTATCTAAAGGTGCGGGATGGATTTATTTTCGGCCTGTTCATGATCCTGCTTTTCGCAGCACGTTTTTTCATTGAATTTGTGAAAAACGACCAGGTGGCCTTCGAGGCCGGAATGCAGTTCAACATGGGTCAATTGCTTAGCCTTCCATTCATACTGGCCGGGTTGGTTATGATTGTACTGACCAAGAAATATCCGAAATACTTTTCACAGGAACCCATTCCAAAAGCCCCTAAAAAAGGGAGAAAAGCCGATAAAAAGTAGCACTTATGGAATCGGGTAATTTCTGGCTCGCATTTGGACTCACCCTTTTTGCCGGGTTATCCACAGGTATCGGGAGTGCCCTGGCTTTTTTTACAAAGACCACAAGCACCCGTTTCCTCTCTGTAAGTCTGGGCTTCTCGGCCGGAGTTATGGTCTATGTCTCTTTCGTTGAAATTCTTCAGAAGGCCAAAGAGGCGCTGATACCCGATTTTGGTGAAAGAATTGCCACCTGGTACACGGTTCTGGCTTTTTTTGCCGGTATCCTGATTATAGCTTTTATTGACCGCCTCATTCCCGCCATGAAGAACCCCCACGAAATCAAGAGGGTGGAAGATGTATCCAAAAATGGGAAAAAAGACCCTAAGCTGGTTAGAATGGGTATGTTCACCGCACTGGCCATCGCCATTCATAATTTCCCTGAAGGGATCGCCACATTTATGGCAGGCTTATCGGATACATCCATTGCCATTCCCATTGCGGTGGCCATTGCCATTCACAACATTCCGGAAGGCATTGCAGTATCGGTTCCCATCTCATACGGAACCGGCAGCAAAAGGAAGGGTTTCTACCTCTCCTTCTTATCTGGACTGGCAGAGCCTGTGGGAGCCCTGCTGGCCTATTTCATCCTGATGCCGTTTCTGAGTGACACACTGTTTGGTGTTATCTTTGCCGGTGTGGCAGGGATCATGGTGTTCATCTCCATTGATGAACTGCTTCCCACTGCCAGGGAGTATGGTCTCCCTCACCATTCTGTATATGGTTTTTTGGCCGGGATGGCTGTAATGGCGCTAAGTTTACTGTTATTTATCTGAAATGGCCCAATCCAAGCATAACCACAAACGCAAGAACCATCACCATCATCCGGTGAATGAAAAGAACCTGCTGGCTGCCACCCTTCTTAACCTGGTAATCACCGTAGTGGAGGTTGCCGGTGGTATTCTCTCGGGCAGTCTGGCCCTGATCTCCGATGCCCTGCACAATCTGAGTGACACCTTTGCCACCTTTATTGCCTATCTGGCCACCATCATAGGGAGACGGGAAGCTAACCAAAAAAAGACTTTCGGTTACAAACGTCTGGAGATCCTGGCTGCACTGTTTAATGCCGTTATCCTGATCGTGATAACTGTTTTTATTCTCAAAGAGGCTTATGAGCGCTGGAATGACCCCAGGCCCATCAACTCCCTGATCATGCTCATCGTTGCAATGATCGGCCTGCTTGCCAACCTTTATGCAATCATTATACTGAAAAAAGATGCCCATAAAAGCATCAACGTCAGAGCTGCTTATGTTCACCTGATCGGCGATAGCCTCTCCTCAGGGGTGGTGATCATTGGTGGAATCTTGATACATATCTTTAAAATTTACTGGATCGATCCTTTGATTACCCTGCTAATATCCATCTATATTATCCGTGAGGGATTTGTGATCCTGAAAGAGTCTGTGAATATCCTGATGCAGTCAACTCCAGATCAACTGGACCTTTCAAAAGTGAAACGACGCGTTGAGCAGGTGACCGAAGTGCGCAACATACACCACACCCATGCGTGGATGCTCACCGACACTGAGATCCACCTGGAGGCACATGTGGAACTGAAAAGCGATTTGAAGCTGAGCCAGGTGAAAAATACCCATGAGGAGATTGAACAGTTGCTGCTCCGGGAGTTTCACATCAACCATGTGACCCTCCAATTTGAATATGAAACGGATCATGACCCACATCTCATTCAAAAAGGGAAGCGATAAATGCAAAGGGAAAAAAAGATCATTCAGGCTTCCTGGTGGGCCATCGTCGGTAATGGTCTGCTGGCAGTATTAAAGCTCATCGTCGGTTTTGTGTCGGGAAGTTATGCGGTTATTGCCGATGGCATTGATTCCACCACTGATATTGTATCTTCACTGGTAGTATTGATCGCTGCAAAAGTCATTGCCAGACCTCCCAATGTTAAATTTCCATACGGGTATAATAAGGCCGATACGATGGCAGCCAAGGTTCTCTCCTTTGTGATCTTCTTTGCCGGAGCCCAGCTGGGATATTCAACCATCAGGATCCTGGTGGACGGTTCGGTAATGGAACCACCATCGTCATTGGCCATCTGGGTAACCATCATCTCCATCCTTGGAAAACTGGCACTGACCCTGATCCTATTCAGGACGGGCCAAAAGGTGGAAAGCCCCATGCTCATTGCCAATGCCAAAAACATGCGTAACGACATCCTGATCTCTTTCAGCGTTCTGGGCAGCCTGCTCTTTACACTCTTTTTACAGGAACCCCTTATTGATCGCCTCATTGCCCTTGCCATTAGCTTGTTTATTATGTACCAGGCATTTAGGATATTCATGAAATCCAACATCGACCTGATGGATGGCATTGATAAGCCCGAGGTATACTACAAACTTTTTGAAGCCGTTCATCGTGTGGAAGGGGCCCACAATCCTCACCGTGTTCGTGCCCGAAAGATTGGCAATCATTATATGGTAAACCTGGATATCGAGGTGGATCCCGATCTCTCTGTGAAAGAGGCCCACGATATCGCCAGGAATGTGGAAAAGAGCATCAAATCAAATCTGAAGAACATTTACGATATTATGGTTCATGTGGAACCATTGGGAAATCTGGAAGCAGATGAGAAATATGGAATCACTGAATCGGACATAGAACCTCTTAATAATAGAAGATGATTACCAGAAATATGCATATGTGTCAGGCGCTGCTTGAAAATCAACAGTTGTTACCACTCTTTCCCAGGTTCAATCTTAAGTTGGGTTTTGGGGAAATGACCGTTGAAGAGGTATGTTCGATCCATGGGGTGAATAGTGATTTCTTCCTGGAAATAGCCAATGCATACCTGGATGATGATTATGTTCCGGGAGAGGGCCTCTCTCGCTTTTCACTGGGTACTATGGTAAAATACCTCACCAGTACTCACAACTACTATTTAATGACAGCCCTTCCCCAGGTGGAAGAGCGGATCCATCGCCTTCTGGATCAATCAAACCTCTCTAAAAAAGAGGTAAACCTGGTTACCGGTTTTTTCAATGATTACAAAAAAGAGTTCCTGGGTCATATCTCCGAAGAGGAACAAAACGTTCTTCCCTATATCCTGGAACTTGAAGAGCAATCAACCCGCCATCGTCCCGACCCCGCTTTCATCGAAAAACTTCGTACTTACTCCATCAGGGAATTCGAAAAGGAACATGACCGGCTGGAAACCAGCCTTGAAAACCTCTCCAAATTGATCATCAAATACCTGCCACCATCTGAAGATTTTCAATTGAGCATTCAGGTGCTTAATGAGCTGTCTGCACTGGTGAAGGATTTGGTTGATCATGCCAACATGGAAGATAAAATATTGATTCCCAGGGTTTCAGATCTTGAGCAACTGCTGCTGAATAAACATGATTCAATATGAGGCCCGAAGGATTCATACTGGCCATTGATTCTTACCTGATCCGAAAAGGAATGGCCTCTCTTCTGAACCGAATTCACGGCGTTCGGGTGATCAGAGAGTTTGATGCCGTTGATCCGTTGATCCAATACACCAAAAAACATGGAGCCGAATTCCTGGTGATCAGTCAATCCCTGTTCAACCGGTCCACCGACCTGTTTTTGTCAGAAGCGGGCCTGCTGGAAAAGACCATCCTTCTGAAACAGGGTCCGTCCAAAAAGGAGGACCAGGAGGTTCATGCTTCCATCTATTTGTCAGAAGGAAAAGAGGAGATCATCCAAAAGATCATGCAACTCCTTGAACTCCGTTCCCACGATTCAGGAAGGGATCATTCCCGGGACCTTACCCAGCGTGAAATAACCATTGTCAGGCTGGTCTCCATGGGACTTACCAACAGGCAAATTGCCGATGAACTTTTCCTCTCCACCCATACGGTAATCACCCATCGCAAAAACATCAGTAGAAAACTTGGGATAAAATCTGTGTCAGGGCTTACTGTTTATGCCATTGTAAATAACATTATTACCATTGAAGAAGTGGTCGCGAAACCTTCGCAGTAATGTGTATATTTGTGAAATATTAATTTGATCATCATGGAAGAAAAGAAAACAAATGTAGGAGTTTTATATGGTGTGCTTGGTCTGCTTGTGGTGGTATTGGCCGTAGCCGTCTACCTGTTGCTTGATACCAGAAAAAATCTGAATGTTGTGTCGGCCGACCTGGCTGAGAAGACAGAGTATTTCCGGATTGAGCGGGATTCATTGGAAGGAGAGTTAAGAAATATCTATATTCAATATGACTCACTCGAAACTGATAATTTATCCATTCAGATTGAGATGCAACAACAACAGGCGAAGATTGACAAATTGATCGCCATCCAGGCTGATGATGCTTACAAGATAAAAATGTACAAGCGTGAAATGGAGACTATACGTTCTGTACTAAGAAGTTATGTTGTGCAAATCGATTCTCTGAACATGCAAAATCAGGAATTGCTGGCCGCGAATAAGCAACTCCGCAATACGGAGCGTCGCCTTACCACGGAGAAGGAGCAGCTGGAGAAGGACAAAACACAATTGGAGGAGATCAAGGACCTGGCTACCACACTTCAGGCATCACAGATTAACCTGGTGATGCTCAATAAAAGGGAGAAGGAGAGCTCCAGGATCAGAAGCGCTGTGAAAGTGAGGATCGATTTCGTTTTAAGGGCCAATAAAGTTACCGTACCGGGAGAAAAAATCATCTATCTGAGGATCATTCGACCCGACCAGGTGTTGCTGGGATCGCCTGAGCTGGAGATGCTCGAATACAACGAAGAACAGATTCCCGTTTCAGCTTCCAGGATCGTCACCTACGAAAATGAAGACCTTCCGGTTTCCATCTTCTGGACCAATGATGGAGAGATCGTTCCGGGAGAACATACAGTGGAGCTCTATGCGGAAGGAAAAATCGTCGGTACCTCATCCTTTGTACTTAAATAAGCAGTTTCCCCGGTTATGAACATCGGTATTATCATTGGACGGATCGGTGGGGTCGATGGGGTAGCACTGGAGACCGAAAAATGGATCGATGTGCTCAGGTCCATGGGCCATAACATATACACGCTATCGGGTCAGTTTCAGGAAAGACCTATGGATCCTGCCACTGAAACCCTGGTTTCTGAAATGTCCTTTTTCTCACCGGAAAGTTTCTGGAGTCAGAAAAAAGCATTTTTCTATCCCGAAACCGATCCACAGGAACTCATCGAACATCTCAATCTCTATTCCAAGGTCATTTATAAGAAAATCCTGAACTGGATCCGTGAGAAAAAAATCGATCTGATTATTTCTGAAAATGCTTCTGCCCTCCCCTCCCACCTGGAGATGGGGCTAGCCATCAACAAAGCTGTTCACAAATCGGGAATACCGACCATTACACACGACCACGATTTTGCCTGGGAGCGGGGAGACCGTTATATTTCTCCACACCGTGATATCAACGAATTTGTAGAGGAAGTTTTCCCCTTAAGGGCCCCAAATTCCATACATGCAGTGATCAATACCCATGCCTCCAACACGTTGATGGAACGATTTGACCGTGAATCGGTCAATGTACCCAATGTGATGGATTTCAGTAAACCCTTTGGTGTTCAAAACAAGAAAAATGAGAACCTGGCTACCCACATGGGATTCAACAAGGATGATGTTTTTCTTTTCCAGATCACACGTGTTGTCCGTCGAAAAGGGATCGAAACTGCCATTCAGTTGCTCCATGAACTCAACGATAAAAAAATCAAACTGATCATCACCGGGAATTATGCGGACGATGCCGGCAGCGCCTATTACAATAAGCTGGTCAACCAGATCCACGAGTTGAGACTGGGAGAGCAGGTAAATTTCGCACACCATCTTTTTCACAACAAGGGCCTCTCCAATAACATCGGAGAAGTGCGGTTTTCCCTCTCTGATGCCTATGCCCGTGCTACCGCATGTACTTACTTCAGCAGTTATGAAGGATTCGGGAATGCATTTGTGGAAGCGGTATTGGCCAAGCGCCCCATTTTTGTCAACAACTACGAACCGGTCTACATGCCAGATATCGGCAACAAGGGTTTCAAAACAGTGATGATCGAGAACGGCAACCTCACCGAAGAGGCCGTTCGTGACATGTCGGATGTGATCTACAATCCCTCACTGGCCAAGGAGATCGCCCAATATAATTTCGATCTGGGGAAAAAGTATTTCAGTTACGATACCCTTCACGAAAAACTGGACGAACTCATTGGTAAAGCATTGGCAGTAGCAGGATCCTAATCCACAAACAGCTCCTTCAGGATATGATCGGTGATCAGCCAGTGATTGGGGTGGATGGCGATTTTGGCTCTGGGTTTCCACATGGTTCCCTCTTCCAGAAACGGACGCGACCTGAGGTCAAAGTGGTTTTTGATCTCTTCACCAAAACGATGATCAATTTGGTTTGGGTCTGCTCCCCACCTGGTGCGAAGTGTGGTGATCAGGTAGTCGTGGTACTGCTCTTCGGGGGAGAGCTCTTCAGATTCGCTGATACTGAGGCCCCGGGAGATCCCTTCCATATACTTCTTCAATGAGGCGATGTTCCAGCTTCTTTGGGAACCATCAAAGGAGTGTGCCGAAGGTCCCACACCCAGGTAGGGCAACCCTGACCAGTAAAGCAGGTTGTGCTGTGACATCTTCCCCGGAAGTGCAAAATTGGAAATTTCATAGTGGTCAAATCCAGCTGAAAGTGCTCTTTCTCTGAGCAACCGGTAAAAGCTTACACTCTCATCCTCATGAACCGGTATCAATCTTCCTTTTCTCCTCCAGTGATCAAAAAGAGTACCCTTTTCAAAGGTAAGGTGGTAGGCCGACAGGTGTGAAATGGGCAGAGAGAGAGCCTGATTTACATTCTCTTCCCATCCAGCAGCCGACTGACCGGGTATGCCATAGATGAGATCCAGGGTAATGTTATCAAACCCAGCTGATGCTGCACGCTTAACACTCTCTTTTGCCTGCTCAGCATTGTGGGACCGGCGCATTAGCTGAAGCTCTTTTTCATGAAATGACTGAACGCCGATGCTGAGTCGGTTGAATCCCCTTCCTTTGATCATCGCCGGGAAGGCAGCATCCAGGTCATCAGGATTGCACTCCATGGTGACCTCCGGGTTGTCACGAAATGAAAAATTTCCATGGACCGCTTCAAGGATCCAATCCAGTTGCTTAGGTGATAGCAACGAAGGTGTTCCTCCTCCAAGGTAGAGTGTATCCAGGATTTGTGCAGGGTATCTCTTTCCACATGTTTCAATCTCTTCCACCAACCTCGCCACAAATTCATCCATTTTGTGAAGAGTCACCGAAAAATAGAAATCACAGTACCTGCAGGCTTGTCTGCAAAACGGAATATGTATATAGAGTCCCTTCATTCAACGATAAATCCAATGAATGCATTGGAAACGGCCCTGGGTTCCGGAGGAAGTGCATACACATCATATTCATAGTTCTTGTTATAAGGAGAGATATTCAGGGTGGTATTATCCACAACCAGGGTGCTGCTGCCTCCGGGATCAAATCCCATGGCACGATCCATTCCCAATTTTTGCAGGATCCCAGCCATATCACCATGGGTGGCTCCTACCGATTCCCTGATTCGTCCGTTGATGGTAAGCAGAGCCAGCTTACCTTTTTTGCTGATCCCGATGGCAATTTTCGGACCGCGCATCTCTGTATAATCCAGTCTTGCTGCCTGGGTGCGGATGGAGTTTTTTGTTTTCCAACCCTCTTTAACCATATCGATAGCCACCGATCCGTTTTCCAGAAGCAGCGGACCAGCCTCAACGGCATGTAACACATTTTCGTAACCGGGAACAGAAAGGTTTACTTTCAGACCTACCCTCAACCCGGCAGGCATGTTCCCGGGATTAATGGCCAGTGTAAGTCCCACAGGTACTACAGGCACCCTGTCGTTTTTGTCACTCTTGATAATCTCCTTTACCACATCACCGGCCAGTCTTACAATGACCCTTCCCTTTGTATCTATTCTATTACGGGAATAAAACAGGTCATAGTAGCCCGACGCATCAACATGCTCTTTCCGGTTATAGGCGTCACTTTGAAACTTTATCTCTCCGTTTTTCCATGATACATGTAATCCAGTGGCACAATTGACCCTCTGGATATCAATGGTCCCATCTTTATAGATAAGCAGTGCAGGCTTATTGAACAGGGGAGCTGAAATCATATGACCCTCCGAGATCAGCATGCCCAAAGGAGAACCAATGTAGGTTTCGGGAAGTCCAAGTTTGCCCACCAATTCGGGATTAAGAATGTAACCACCATTCCATGCTATTTGCGCATTTTTTCCGCTTCTTCTGTTAAACGTTCTTAGAAACTCCAGCACAGTTTTCGGTTTACCTGTGGTTGAAACAGCCGCAAAATCCCATCTTTGACTGGTGAAATTTATCCGGGCCACAGCACCGCTATATGGCAACCCATCTCCGTGGATTCCACTTACATACTCATAGTTAACTGCCCTGTTCTTCTTTTCAGGATAAGCCATGGATTGAAGCACATGAATAACCGGACTTCCGCTTTTTCGTGCGTCCTCCCGAATGCTGGCCATGATCTTCTCTTCCCCATATTTCTTTTTTAGGAATTTGAACAGATCGCTTTTCAGGGCCCGTTCAAAATCCTTTGAGGTCTGTACCGGAGTCGGGTAAGCAAGGGTTGTCCGGACCCCCGCAGGAACATACTGTATATAACCACTATGAATAGGGATTCCCATGATATGGGCCGTGAACTGGTTGGGCACCTGTCCGATGTGAAAACGGTCCATGTTCACCATATCGGTCATCATGGCTGCATTGCTGCGGTTGGTAAGAATATACCCGTTTTGTTCCTTGATCTCACGCAGCACTTTCAATGCCCTGCTCCCTAACTGCGGGAAATGGATTCCAACACACACCTGCTTGGTACGGATTATCTGTATAACGTTGTATTCATAGAGCAATTTTAGCTCTTCCGATCTGCCGCTTATGATATAATCGGTAATCTCATCTTTGTTGAGCTGTTTGCCAAGGTTCTTCTCCTGGGCAAAGATGTATACCGGTTGTAACACTGCAGCCTCCTTTTCCAACAGTTGTCGCGAAATGGTCTCTTCAAGCGGAAGGTGAAGTCTTGTACGAATGGACTGAAGGGCAAAAAACTCCAGTTCATACATGATGTATGCTCCCGGGAAATAGGCAATGGGAAGATTTGAACGGAGCCTTTCAATGAGTCTTTTCCTGTCATCGATGGCAAGGTAGGGGCTCCCGGTAAGTTGCTGCAGGGCCAGATCCCAGTCGGTGAAAAATTGGGGGTTTATGTTCACTTTATTCAGGGGGGAGGGTTGTACAATTTTGATATAAAGTAAATTAATTAACCCCGTTAATTCCTGAAAGGTGTAGTCCTGATAGGGATAATGGTACTTGTTCCGATGCCGGTACGCCATGGAATGATCATGTTGTATGGAACTCTCCCCCACCCTTAATTCAAAAAGGGTTTCAACGGCGTTGTAAAATTGGTGGATGATCTTTTCGGGTATATGTTCTGCATCCGGATCGTTCTTAATAATGGCCCCTGCAAAATGAAAGGTCATTCCACGCAAATGTTGTTGTTCCACCCTGAAATAGCTTGGGTCGATAATTGATTTTAACATGAGCATGAAAGAGAGACGGCCATATCCTGGGAGGTAGTGCCTGTTTTGGGTATCCAGCAGCTCCATCAGATCTTCATTGGTAAAGCTGACCATCTCCCTGTAATCATCCAGACTTTCATGTACAATCCTTAAAATCTTCTCATTGCCTCTAATCTGGTGGTAAAGACGATGTAGGATTTGATTCATATTTTCATTGAGCGAATCCAGGCTGTACCGTTTGTGTACTACGCGCCGGTTATGCCTGAATTCATCGGTATACCTGTGGGGGAAAAATACCCTGTCGATTATACGTTGCACAATGGTGCTGGATACTTTTTTTCCTCTGAATTCCAGTACTTTCAACCGGTCTTTTTCCTCCAGATGCTCCCCAATCACTTCAGAATAGACCTTTTCGGGCTCATACCTCCTGCAAAAAATGGGAGTACCGCAGGCAGTGGCTTCAATGATGGGCAATCCCCGCCCTTCGGTCTTGCTGGGAAGCAGTACCAGTGAAGCGATGTTATAGAGCTCCGCCACCCCAACGGGATGGTCAAAACGCGCCTTGAAAGAATCACTATCCAGTTCACCAAAGAAGAATGCCAGATAAATCCGGCTTTTCAGGGTTGATCCCACCTGATTTAACAACTCCTGGAATTTTTCGATAAGCCTCTTATAGTAACCATAATGTCCGGCTGCGATAGGACCGGTTATCAAAAGTGTCATCTTCAGTTGGGAGGTTTTTCTGAACCTGAGCTCCATCTCCTCCTCCTCAAACATTTTAATAAGCAGGTTAAAAGAGGTCTCTATCCTTTTCCTGGAGATGATCCGGGTAGGTTGCAGGAATAGTATATTCTCCCCGATAAATCTTTCCACCCTACCAGTATGTGCCCCGATAAGAATGGGTCTTGGATTGTGTTCGGCCACCAATCCCCCTGAAAGCACATCCTCTATAGAATAACTAATCAGTTGATCACCATACCGCGATAGTATTTTCTCAACCTGAATGAAGGTGTTGATATTTTTTCGTTTGTCACTTTTGGTATAATGGGAGGTATCCACTGCCGTTCCAATCTCCATTACATTGGTAGGATTGTGTCCATTGATCCTGATCAGGTGTTCTGTCTGTCCCCTGTTGATGTTCACATTGATCCATGTGCGTGATTGCCATGGGAATAGCATTTCGATCACCGAGAAGACTTCTCCCAGGTGACAGTTGTTAAAGAAAAAGTCCCTGGGGCCTGACGGGGTACCTGATTTCTCACGTTCTGTTTTGCACATTCCCTCTTCCCAGTAAAAATCATGGTTGTTGTTAATAACCGGAATTCCCAGGTATTCCGAAAGTATTACAGTGGCAAGAGCCAGTGCAACGTTTCCAGGATTGGAACATACATTGATTACATAGAGCAAATTAATTCCTTCGCTTTCAATATAACTGCCAACTCTTTCAATGATCTCCACAGTTTGTGCCCACAATTTTTTAATGAGGGCATTGTAAGTGTCACTTCCCCGTTCAAGTTTTGTGAAATAGAAATCATGATAGAGCTCCCAATCATTAAAACCCTTCAACTCCGGAATAACACATTGCTTATAATCATCCTTAATGAGAGGACTGTTTTTTGAATGGATCTCTCCTGCAATATAGTGCACCTTAATTCCAGGAATATTTCTTCTTATAATAGATGCGTATTTATCCACTTCAACTGTAACGCCATCTATCATATAATGGAATGTAAGAAAGCCCACACCTCCCTTTCTCATTTGTTCCTTGAATTCATCAAAAGAGCCCCTGAAACGGATGGAAGGATAAGCTTTCTTTTCCTTGAACCGGTCAATGAACAGGCCCAGGTCAAACCACGTATCTATCTTCTCTTCACCCAGAAATGCAAGCAGATCATTTAACTTCATTTCAAAATTATTATCATATTTGTGCTGGCGATTAAAGTGAATACCAAGATGCTAAGTTACGTGTTCCGATACAAATTTTCTATTTTGCTGGCTATTGTAATTGCCATGCTCAGTCTTATTCCCAGCAGCAGCATGCCGGATTCGTCACTATTTTCCATCAAATTTCTGGACAAAATCGTTCACTTTTCCATGTATGCATTTTTTGGATTTGTTGCCCTGTTAGAGAGTCGTTGTAAGGGTCAATGTGTTCAGTTTCACATTCTTCTGAGCGTAGTGATCTTTATCATGAGCGCTATTATAGAGGTGCTTCAGGCAACTGTGGTGGCAACACGCTCGGCCGAATGGTTCGATCTTCTGGCCAATTTTTCCGGCCTGGCGGCAGGTTATATTGCCTTTCGTATTTTCAGGAGTCTTAGAATTTTCAAATCCATCAAATCCTGATCCGCTCTTTATCGTTCCTGAATTCGGATGCCAGATCGGCAATGGTCTCTGTCATGAAAAGAGTTTTTAATCCTTTGTGTAACGGGGCTACTTTATCATGTATGCTACAGGGGCCTTTTTCCTCACATTTCGTAGTTCTGATGATACAGGTATTAAAATAATCAGTACCATCAATGATTTCGATGATGTCCATGAGTGAAATGTCTATGGCTGGTCTTTTCAGGCTGAAACCTCCATGAGGCCCTTTTGCTGAATTCAGAATGTTTTGTTTGGTCAACATCTGGAGTATCTTTCCTAAAAATGGTGTAGGAATACCAAGTTCAGAGGAGATCTCTTTAATTCCCGATTTTTTTTCTTCAGAAGCGAAAAGAGAGAGGTATATTACCGCCCTGATGGCATATTTACAGGTATTGGATATCATATTTATATTATTCTGGGAATTTTGTTGATTCTCTGATTGTGTCTCCCTCCTTCAAATTCTGTCTCAAGAAAAACATCTACAATCTCTTTGGCCAGAGATAAATCTACGAACCTTGCCGGAAGAGAACAAATATTTGCATCATTGTGACGTCTGGCCAATCTTGCTATCTCCCTGTTCCAGCACAATGCACTTCTGATCCCCTGATATTTATTAGTTACCATATTAATACCGTTTCCACTGCCGCATAGAGAGATCCCTCTATTGAACAAACCCTCCTCCACTGCTTTAGCCAGGGGATGTCCCTGGTCGGGGTAATCAACGGAAACAGTTGATCCTGTACCAAAATCTTTTAAGGTGAATCCTTTCTCTTCCAGATACTTAATTAAAGCTGATTTCATCTTATAACCCGCATGATCAGAAGCAATCGCAATTTCCTTATTCATTTTCTTCGCTATTTTTAACAAACAGATGGTTGATTTGTTGTTCATTCATTTTTATAACCAGGTCATAAAACCTTTAATCGCTCTTCTATCTTAAATGATCCAAATAATCCCCTAAAATATAAACAGATTGTCAACAGTCACTATCTTTGAACAGACATTCTTTTTATCAAATTTAAATTCTACTAACAGGTGTTAAATCATTTTCTATCATTCCGGTTCTCAGAACTTAACAAAACTTTCAATTGTTAATAGAGTGTGTCTAATGTTTCAATATTAGAAATTGCAAAGATAAATTCTGTTTTTTTAAAACAGAATGAACCGCATATTATCATCATAAAAAGATTTATTCTTTAATATTATAATAAATATATAATATGGAAGCTGTTAAAAACAATCTTGATCTTATTGAAGAGATCAAAAAAATAAGAAGCGAGAAAAATGCAGTGATACTGGCACACTTTTACCAGGAGGGAGATATACAGGATATAGCTGATTATGTGGGAGATAGTTTGGGTTTATCACAGCAGGCAGCTGGAACAAATGCCGATATAATTCTTTTTGCAGGAGTTCATTTTATGGCCGAAACTGCTAAAATTCTTGCCCCTGATAAAAAGGTTCTGCTCCCCGATCTGGAAGCAGGGTGTTCTCTGGCAGATTCTTGTCCACCCGTGGAATTTGATGCCTTCAGGAAAAAATATCCCGATCATACTGTGATATCATATGTCAATACCACAGCCGAGATCAAAGCGATGACCGATATTATTTGTACATCAACAAATGCACTTCAGATTGTTCAAAGCCTTCCAGAAGATGAGAAGATTATATTTGCACCCGACCGGAACCTGGGTAACTACATTTGTAGTATAACGGGCAGGGATATGAAAATATGGGATGGTGCATGCCATGTGCATGAAGAGTTTAGTCTGGAAAGAATCATGGAAATAAAGGACGAAAACCCTGATGCTCAAATTATTGCACATCCGGAGTGTGAAAAACCGATTCTGATTGTGGCAGATCATATAGGGTCCACTACTTCGCTGTTGAATTATAC
Organism: Bacteroidota bacterium; assembly: GCA_039714655.1. Taxonomy (GTDB): domain Bacteria; phylum Bacteroidota; class Bacteroidia; order Bacteroidales. The sequence goes on along the minus strand of JBDLIX010000007.1, from coordinate 49,231 downwards.
AATCAAAGATGAAGGAATGAAATTCATTGTAGCTACAGAATCGGGTATACTCCACCAGATGAAGAAAGCCAGTCCACAAAAGAGTTTCATTCCTGCACCTCCCAAAGATTCTACCTGTGCCTGTAACGATTGCAAATACATGAAACTTATTACATTGGAAAAAGTTTATAATGCTTTGAAGAATGAGCTTCCTGAAATAACTTTGGAACAAAAATTGATGGATAAAGCAAGAGGGTCAATCGTGAGAATGTTGGAGATTTCAAAAAGCATGCATTTATAAACCATTTTTCATGTCATCAAGGATAATTCTATACACTTTTGTATTCATATTCAATCTAATGCCGCTGCTTCTGGTCAGCGGTCAGGATAGCGTTGGCAAAACAGAATTTGTTAAGGTTTATTATCCCAATGGTCAGGTTTCAAGTGAGGGAACTATGAGGGATAATAAACCAGAAGGATACTGGAAATCCTATTATGTGACCGGTGTGATCAAATCTGAGGGAAAAAGGAGAAATTACCTGCTCGATAGCACCTGGAATTTTTTTAATCAGGCAGGCGAGTTGGTTCAGCAAATCAATTACAAGATTGGAGAAAAAAGCGGGTATTCCATCAAATATCATTATGATAATCCGTTGCACCCCGGACAACCTACAATTATATCAAATGAGCTTTATGTGAATGGAAAAAAAGAAGGAAGTTCGTATTACTACCATCCTACGGGTGAGTTAAAATTGATGGTCTTTTATAAAAATGGGAAGAGGCAGGGATTGTCAAGGGAGTTTTCAAAAGACAGTACGTTGATTACGGTGGTGCAATACAATGAGAACTACATTGTGAACCGTGAAAGGGTGAACCAGACCGATGGTGATGGAAGGAAACAGGGTACCTTTAGGGAGTATTATGAAAATGGTAAAATCAAAAAAGAGGAACATTATCTGGATAATCAATTGCACGGCTATTACAGAGAGTTTAACGGAAAAGGTGAATTGGTGATGGGCATGCGCTACGAGCGGGGAATGATCGTGGAAGAGATTGATGAAGATTTGAAAGAGTTACTGGATATGAAAAGTACCTATGATGAAAAGGGACGTGTTATTTTCACTGGTGGGTACAAAGAGGATATTCCTGTTGGAGTTCACAGATTTTATGATACCACCGGGATCGTAGAGAATGCGTACCTGTACAACGAACTGGGTGTGAAGGTCTCGGAAGGGATCATTGATGAGCAGGGTAGAAAAAAAGGATCGTGGATTGATCTATATTCAACGGGTGAAACAAGGGCAAAGGGGAGTTATCGTGACAACAGGCGATCGGGAAGCTGGATTTTCTATTTTCGTTCAGGAGGAATTGAACAAAGAGGAAGGTTTGAAAGAGGAAGATATCAGGGATTATGGACCTGGTATTATCCAAATGGAAACACCTGGCGTGAAGAGAGTTACTTTAACGGAAGAGAGGATGGGATGTTTGTGGAATACGATAAAAATGGCAACATATTAACAAAAGGTGATTATATCAATGGTGAAAAAGAGGGAGAGTGGATCTACCAGGTTGGCGATCACCAGGAACGTGGTAACTTTGTGATTGGTTTGAGAGAAGGGATATGGAAATACTATTTCCATGACGGAAAGCTCAAGTATGAAGGACGTTATTCTCAGGGAAATCCAGATAAAAGACACAAGTATTATTACGCTTCAGGTCAGCTAAAGGAGGATCAGTACTATGAATTGGGCATTCGTGAGAGAATCTGGAAAAAATATGATGTTGCGGGAAATTTGGTGATGACTGTCACTTATAGGAACAATATGGAGCAAAGAATCAATGGATTCAGGATCAAATTACCGGAAAGTGATGTTACTTTAATTCAGTGATTTCGAAATGGCAGAGGAATTTGAATTTAGAGATAAAGCGCTGTCTGAAACAGACTTGGAATTAGAAGCGAGACTAAGACCTGCTGTTTTCTCTGATTTTGATGGACAGAAAAAAGTAGTCGAAAACCTGAAGGTATTTGTTGAAGCTGCACGTTTGAGGGATGAAGCCCTCGATCATGTGTTGTTGCACGGTCCCCCGGGTCTTGGTAAAACCACACTGGCCCATATCATTACCAATGAGATGGAGGTGGGCATTAAAATTTCTTCCGGACCTGTACTGGATAAACCTGGTGATTTGGCCGGACTGCTTACCGGGTTGGAAGAGGGAGATGTGTTATTCATCGATGAAATCCACAGGCTCTCACCCATTGTAGAGGAGTACCTTTATTCGGCCATGGAGGATTATTGTATTGACATAATGATCGATAAGGGACCTGCGGCCAGGTCTGTCCAGCTTACCCTGAAACCATTTACTTTAATAGGAGCAACTACCCGATCGGGTTTGCTGACAGGTCCTTTACGGGCAAGGTTTGGCATCAATTCGTTACTGGAATACTATGATGTTGAAGTACTTACAGGTATTGTAAAACGCTCTTCCCGAATTCTGAAGGTGGAAATTGTAGAAGATGCCGCAGTGGAAATTGCATCCAGAAGTCGGGGCACCCCCCGCATTGCCAATGCGCTGCTAAGGCGTGTAAGAGATTTTGCCCAGGTAAAGGGAGATGGGATCATCGATATGAAGATCACTAAGTACGGGCTGAATGCACTGAATATTGATCAATCCGGTCTGGATGAAATGGATAATAAAATCCTCTTAACCATTATTGATAAGTTCCAGGGCGGACCGGTGGGACTGAATACCATTGCCACGGCAGTAGGCGAAGAAGCGGGAACCATTGAAGAAGTATATGAACCATTTCTGATTAAGGAGGGGTATATTAAAAGGACTCCCAGGGGGAGAGAAGTCACAAAGAATGCCTATGAACACCTTGGCAAATATAGAGATAGCCAGAACTTTTTATTCTGATATTTTATATATATTTGTGAGGAATTGAAATATAAGCTGATATGTTAAAAGATTTATTGAAAAACGCAGGACTTCTTGTTATTCTGGCCGGAGTAATTGTACTTGGGATTTCAGTTTTCACTAAGGTTCAAACCAATTCACATCTTTCGCTCAGCCTCGTCCTTATTGTGGGTGGGCTTATTGCCCATATTGTGATCGGTAAGTTGATAGACTAAGTAGCGTTAAATATTGGCAATATGCTTCAATCCTGGCTTGTCCAGGATTTTTATTTTCCTTCCGTTCAATTCGATCACCCCATCATTTTTAAATTCAGAAAGAAGCCTGATAATGGACTCGGTTGCAGTTCCTACAATGTTGGAGAGCTCCTCCCTGGTTAAAGAGATATTAAGTATACCTTCTGCATCTTCATCAAAATCAGTGTAAAGTTGTAGAAGAATTTCAGCAAGACGCTCCTTCACTGTTTTTTGTGCGATGTCGGTGAGATAAGAGTTGGCCTCTCCCAACTCTTTACAGGTGAGTTTCAACAGCTCCATGGCAAAATTACCATTTGTTTTAACAAGCTTGAACAATATGTTGGCAGGAATGTAACACAACAGTGTTGCCTCAAGAACTTGTGAGGTAGTGCATGCGGGTTCATTGCTAATCACTGAGCGGTAACCGATGAGATCACCATGTTTGGCAAATCGAATAATCTGTTCCTTTCCGTCAAACCCGGTTTTGTATATCTTTATAATTCCGGAATGAACACAAAAAAACCCCTTCATTCGGCTACCCTCCCGGTAGATGATTGAACCTCTTTTGTAGGTTTCTGTTATTTTACTAAATGATAATTCCTGGAGTTCCTGCTCATTCAGGTGTCGAAAAAGGGTGTGTGTTTTTAATACAGAGGAATCACAACCAGCAGGATCGGGGTATTCATTCATGATGCATGACTTGACACATCAAAATAAACAAATAATAATTGAAAACTTGTACCCATAAAGGAAACAAACCCTATTAATACGCTGCCTGAAACTGTTTCAGGAATCGGATATCATTCTCAAAGTAGAGGCGAAGGTCCCTGACCTGGTATTTGAGCATGGCAACTCTTTCAATACCCATACCAAAGGCAAAACCTGTATACTTCACGGAGTCGATATGGTTAAATTCAAGGACGTTTGGATCTACCATTCCGCAACCCAGAATCTCCAGCCATCCGGTATATTTACAGACGTTGCATCCCTTTCCTCCGCAGATCTGACAGCTGATATCCATTTCAGCGGATGGTTCGGTAAAAGGAAAATAGGAAGGACGAAGTCGGATTTCAACCTTTTTTCCAAACATTTCACGGGCAAAATAGAGAAGGGTCTGTTTCAGGTCAGCAAAAGAGACCTTTTCATCGATATAGAGACCTTCCACCTGATGAAAGATGCAATGGGCCCTGGCAGAAATGGCTTCATTTCTGAATACCCTTCCCGGAGAGATGGTTCGGATGGGTGGTTGCTCATTCTCCATAACACGTACCTGTACCGAAGATGTGTGCGTTCTGAGCAATATATCGGGATCCTTCTCTACAAAAAAGGTATCCTGCATATCACGGGCCGGGTGTTCAGGTGGAAAATTGAGTGACGAAAAAACGTGCCAGTCATCCTCTATTTCAGGTCCTTCTGAAATGGTATAACCCAGCCTTCCAAATATCTCGATGATCTGGTTCCTGACAATGGATATGGGATGTCTGGCACCCAGTTGCCGGGGAGGGCCAGGCAAAGTAAGATCGGATGAATGGTCGCTGGTATCATCATCGGAGATGTTGGAGATCAACTCTTCCACCTTTTGCGACACAAACTGCTTCAACTGGTTGATCTTCTGACCCACTTCCTTTTTCTGTTCAACAGGCACCTCTTTGAAATTCTTAAAAAGATCAGCGAGTAATCCTTTTTTACCAAGGTATTTGATCCTGAATTGTTCTATCTCATCACTGGTACTGGCGTTGAATTGCCTGGCTTCTTCAAGGATTTTGTCAATATTCTGAAGCATATCTGTTTGGGTTTGAGCAACAAAAGTATAAAAAAAGAGTGGTTACCTGATCAGCGATATGGAATAAACCACATCTTCAAGAGGACGATCATTTGTGTCGGTAGCAACTGCAGCAATAAGGTCCAGTACCTCAACTCCTTCCACCACCTCTCCAAATACAGTATAGGAGCCGTCCAGGTGAGGCGTGCCTCCAAGGGAGGTGTATGCTTCGGCCATCTCTTCAGTGAGGTTGATCATGCCTTGCTGGGCCATTAGATTCAACTCTTCGGGGGATATAACACGGCCCTGAACCAAATAAAACTGTGAGCCTGAGGATGCTTTCCCGGGATTCGCCCTGTCTCCCTCTCTGGCCGCTGCCAGGGCACCTTTTTTATGAAACAATTTCTCGTCGAATTCAGCTGGTACAGTGTAACCCGGACCCCCGATTCCAAGTCGTTGGCCTTTTTCGGCTCCCACAGAATGTGGATCGCCACCCTGTATCATAAAATCAGCAATCACCCTGTGAAATAACTGATTCTTAAAAAAATCTTCTTCAATAAGTTTGATCATATTGTCGCGGTGAGCAGGAGTTTCATTGTAGAGTTTGATTACCATGTTTCCAAGGGTGGTCTCAATTTTAATCAGATGTGCTGGTTCAGAAAACTTGCTTTGGGCATAGATCCCGGTGGTAAATAAGACGATTATTAAGGCAACAATCAGGCCTGATATATACTTCTTCATCATAATTCATGTAACTTTAATATATAATTGCTTCACAAAGATAGAATGAATGTTTAAAAAGTTCTCCACTCTTATGTTGTTTGGACTTTTCCCACTGATGGTATACGGACAGTCGGTGGGACTTGTGCTGAGTGGAGGAGGCGCCAAGGGACTTGCTCATATTGGTGTGATCAAAGCCCTGGAGGAGTACCATATCCCCATCGATTATATTGGGGGCACCTCCATGGGGGCAATTATAGGCGCACTCTATGCCATGGGTTTAACAGCCGATGAGATGGTTAAGATTGTTGAGTCTGAGGAGTTCAGTTACTGGATGAGCGGTGTTCTGGAGGAGGAAGATAAATATTACTTCAAAGCGGAATACCCGGGACCAGATCTTTTTAAAGTAGGATTGGATATCAATGATACCACTCCAAAGACCAGGTTACCCATGAGCGTCATTCCAAGCCATTTAATGGATTTTGCTTTTATGGAGATCTTTTCCCGGGCCAGCGCAGCTGCAGGGTATGATTTTGATAGTCTTTTTGTCCCTTTCCTTTGTGTTAGCGCTGACATCAGTAATAGCAAAGAGAGGGTGTTCCGGAAAGGTGATTTATCTCAGGCGGTGAGGGCCTCAATGACGTTCCCCTTCTATTTCAGACCCATAGTGATTGACGGGAACATTATGTATGATGGTGGTATTTATAACAATTTTCCCATTGATCATGTAAAGAAACATTTCCAACCGGATGTGATTATTGGTTCAAAGGCTGCAGAAGGTAATTCCCCTCCGGATGAGTTTGACCTTATGGGTCAGATCGAGAATATGGTGATGAAACCGACCAGTTATCTGATCGATCCCAGTGAAGGGATTTTATTGGATCTGGATCTCAAGAAAGAATCTTTGCTTGCATTTGATAAGCTGGATGAATTTGTGGATGCCGGGTACCACACTACCGTAGAAAAAATGGATAGTATTAAAATGATGGTACAAAAAGAAGCGAAGGATTCAATCGCACTGAAACAGAAACGAAACGCATTTATTGATTCCTGGCCCGAATTACGTTTTAAGGAGCTTGAAGTACATGGTGTGAATGAGAACCAGAGGGATTATGTAGAAAGAAGTATTCGGAAGAAGGAGTCGGTTATGGGTGTTGAAGATTTAAAAAGAGAATATTTAAAACTGGCCAATGACAAAGGCCTGTTATACCTTTATCCCCGGGCTGTATATCGTCCTGAGGACACGCTTTTTACTCTCAGACTCAGGGTAATCCCGCAGGCTCCTCTGGAGGCCAGATTTGGACTTTTTTTCGCAAGTACGGGTCTGGCTCAAACCTACCTCGGTTTTAGTTACAGGGCGATTTCGGAGGTGAGCAGTCACCTGAAGGGAAGCATCCAGTTCGGGCGATTATATGACGGAGTGAACCTGGGATTCAGGTTCGATTACCCCTCCGGGATCCCCTTGTTTTTCCAGGGAAGTTTTAACTACAATGGAATTGATTACAACCACTACAATTCAAATTTCTTCTTTGAGGATTTGAAACCTTCATACATCACTGAGGATGAAACCAACTTCAGGTTCGACGTGGGAATGCCCTATTCCAATAATGGTGTGATCAAGGGTGGGCTGGGCATTGGAAGAAACCGGGAAATCTATTATATGACAAAAGATTTTTCTTCCAATGATACCTCCGAAGTTTCCAACGTAAATCTCATGTCAATGTATCTGGCTGGAGAACGAAACACTATGAATAATAAGCAGTTTTCGACTGAAGGTACCTACCGAAAACTGGCCATTCGATTGGGATACGGGATCGAGTCCTATATTCCCGGATCAACTTCACAGAACTTGATACAGAAAAATCTGAACTATTTCTGGTTCTCGGCAAAGTATGAGAATACCGCATATATTCCTTTAAAAGGCTCCCTGAGTCTGGGGGTTCATTACCTTATGCAGGCCACCTTCAAACCTTTGCAGAGCAACTATTTTTCAACGATTATTGAAGCTCCTGTATTTCAGCCAAACATCATTTCAAAGGCTCTTTTCATGGAGCATTACCGGGCGCATCAATTCATCGCTACCGGGCTTATGCCGGTCTATACATTTACTAAGAAAATTCATGCAAAACTGGAGGCTTATGCATTCTTTCCGGTTCAGGAGATCCTTAGGGACGAGAACAATGAAGCTTATACAGGAACCTATTTCAACAGCATGAAGACGTTTTTCGATGCTTCCCTGAATTTTGTAACGGTTGCAGGACCCATCTCATTTCAAGTGGGATACATTACCGAAGAGGAGAAACCGTGGGTAATCCAGCTTAGTTTTGGATACCTCCTGTTTAATAAGCGTTCCACAGACGAATAGACTTCCTTTTCCAGCAGATAATAGTACTTTTACAAAATTTGGTTCCAAAGCATTGAAAAATCCCATCAAACAACTGTTCGGACAAACTGCCGTATACGGGTTGGGAATTGTCTTGCCCCGTTTGCTCAATTACGTGTTGCTGACACCGTTCTATACCAGGGTCTTTGATAAAGCCACCTATGGAGTAATCACTGAACTTTATGCCTACGTGGTCTTTCTGCTGGTTATTCTTACTTACGGAATGGAAACGGGATTTTTCAGGTATGCCAGCAAGTCGGATAAGAGAGAGAAAGTTTATACCACCGTACTGGGCTCTCTGTTTTTTACCTCCAGCCTGTTTATCATCGGTATGCTGCTTTGGGGGGGGGCCATTAGCAAGGTGATGGGCTATGCATCCAATCCGGAGTATATTAAATGGCTTGCTCTTATTGTAGGAATCGATGCATTCACCTCCATCCCTTTTGCAAGGATCAGGCTCTACAACAGGGCAGGCAAATATGCCATTATACGCATTGTTGAAGTTTCCATCAATATTGGTCTCAACCTGTTTTTCCTTTACTATTGCCCAAAACATCCGGAATCAGAACTGGTTTCCATGGTATACAGTGAGGAGATAGGGGTAGGATATGTTTTGATCGCAAACCTGATCGCCTCTTTAAGTAAAATTATGTTGCTTTCTTCGGAGATCCTGGCTGCCTTCAGATCGACCTTTGACAGGAAGCTGATGAATACCCTGTTAAGGTACTCCTATCCCTTACTGATCGCCGGTTTGGCTGGTACAATAAATGAAGCCCTGGATAGGGTACTGCTAAAACACCTGATTCCTGTAGATCAGAATCCCATGGAACAATTGGGTATTTACGGAGCCAATTTTAAACTGGCAGTCCTGATGACACTTTTTGTACAGATGTTTAAGTATGCTGCCGAGCCGTTTTTCTTTTCAAAATCCGGAGAGAAGAATGCAAAAAAGCTTTATGCCGATGTTATGACCTTTTTTGTGGTGGCCGGACTATTTATATTTCTGCTGGTGAACCTGTACCTTGACTACTTTATCCTGTTCATTGGTAAGAGTTTTCGAGAGGGTTCATACATCGTACCGGTGATCTTAATGGCAAATCTGGTAATGGGCATTTTCTTCAATCTCTCCATATGGTATAAACTGACTAATAAAACCATGATTGGAGCTGTTCTGGTTATTCTGGGAGCAATTATTACCGTGACGATTAATCTCCTGTTTATTCCCAAGTATGGATATCTGGCATCGGCCTGGGCACACCTTATCTGTTACAGCGTAATGGTGGTGTTATCTTATCTTTGGTCGCGAAAACACTATCCAATACCATACAGAACCGGACGAATTATGGTTTATATACTCTTTGCATTGGTGATATATTTTATCAATGAACTATTTTTGCGGGAAACATTAAAATTACAAAACCTGACCGGATTGATCCTGATGGGCCTGTTTGGTGTTGTAGTATACCTGGGGGAACGAAAAACCTTTAATACCTATAAATACGGATAACTCTATGGATGTGAAAATTGTAAACCGCTCCAGGCATCCTTTGCCCGGATATAGCACGCCATTGTCGGCGGGAATGGATCTGAGAGCCAATCTGGAGACACCAATTACATTAAAACCTCTGGAACGCAGACTTGTACCCACAGGCCTGTTTATGGAGCTCCCGGAAGGCTTTGAGGCACAGATAAGGCCAAGAAGCGGACTTGCCCTTAAAAAGGGAATCTCAGTATTGAATAGTCCGGGAACCATCGATGCCGATTACAGGGGTGAGATTGGCATCATTCTGATTAATCTTTCGGAAGCTGATTTCGTTGTAAATGACGGAGAGAGGATTTGTCAAATGGTGATCAATAAAGTGGAAAAGGTATCATGGACACAAGTTGCTTCCCTGGAGGATTCGGAAAGAGGGGCTGGAGGATTCGGACATACGGGGAGTCAGTAATTTTCGTTAACAAATATGAAAAATATTAAAATCGGGATTGTTGCATGTTGGTTGCTTCTTTTGGTCGGTATAAACACCATGGGGCAGAAGAAAGAAGGGAACTACGATTACCAGTATGCACTTATTGAAGCAGTAAAGCAAAAGAACCTGGGAAACTTTTCTGAAGCTGTAAAGCTTTACAAGCTGGTTATCAAGGATAAACCGGATTGCCAGGCTGCATATTATGAGTTGGGAACCATCTACCTGATGACCAAACAGGTTGATTTAAGCCGGGAGAATCTGGAAAAAGCATATTCGCTGGACCCTGAGAATAAGTGGTATACCATTGCTTATCTGAACGCGCTTGGTGCCAGTGAAGATTATACCACCATGACAAAGATCCTGAAGGAGAAAAGGAAGAGTGATCCGGGGGAAGTGGAATGGGAGTACCAGTTGGCAACCCTCTATTTCACCATGGGGAAGCCAGGCAAGGCAATTAGGATCCTGGAAAAGATAGAAGAAGAGAGGGGTTTCAGTGAAAAGATCACACTGTTGAAAGCTTCCATATATGAGAGTGAGCAGGAGTATGAATTAGCTAAACAGGAAATTGAAAAGGTGATGATTCTTTTTCCGGAAGCTGTACAGTTCAGAATTGCAGCGGCAGAGTTATGCATGAAAAGCGGTAATGAAGATAAGGCAGCTGATTATTACCTGGAGATTTTGGAGATAGACAGTACCAATATTTTTGCGCTCACCAACCTAACCGATTATTTTCGTAAAAAAGAGGATTACCCAAATAGTTTCAGCTATTTGTCCAGATCTTTTAGCAATCAACAGATCGATGTGGAGCGGAAGATGGCCATCATCTCCTATTACCTGTCGGAGGATGAGTTTTTATTGAATTACTCCGGGGAGTTGGACCATCTGTTGCAGGTATTCCTGAAAGCACATCCCGATGTTCCTGAAGGCCGGTTAATGGCTGCCGATTTCTATATGAAGTCCAGTGCTTACGATAAGGCATACATCCAGTTAAAGGCGTATTTGGAGAACAACCAGGGGAACTATCAACTCTATATGCAAACCATCCTGCTGGCCAATGCAGCCTCCTTGAACCAGGAGTTAATCATGATGACAGAGAGGGCGCTGGTCCAATATCCCGACAGTGTTGATATCCGGTTTTTCAGAGGTATAGGATATTACGAAGAGGGTGAATATGAGTTACTTATTGAAAATTTTCAAGGTATCTCATTTGATGCTTTCACTGTAGATGAGTATACTTCACAATCGAAGATGCTCTATGCAGAAGCCTACTACAGGTTGGAAGATTTTTCCAGGTCAGATTCGCTATTTGAAAAACTGATTGCTGAGGAACCGGATAATTTCATGGTGTTGAATAATTACAGTTATTATCTGGCAGAGAGAGGAGACAAGCTTAAAAAGGCCAAAGCGTGGAGCCGGGTAGCCGTGAAGAACAATCCCGACAATGCTACCTTTATTGATACCTATGCGTGGGTTTTGTTCAAGTTGAAAGAGTTTGATGAGGCTGAAAAGTATATTCTGAACGCATTGGAAAAGGGTGGGGAGAATGATCCGGAAGTAAATGAACATGCTGGAGATATTCAGGTTGCACTGGATAGTTTTGCTATCGCTGAATCTTATTACCTTAAAGCCATCATTCTGGGTGGAGATAAAGAGAGGTTGGAACAAAAAATAGATAACCTTAGAAGCAGAGAGGATGAGTAAAGGTTGGTTGATTATCATTGTTTTCGTCGCTCTTGTGTTGCAACAATGCAGGGTTATTCGTGAGATACAAAAACCTGAAAGCCCCGAGCTCGTGGGGATGGATGGAATGGTTCAAAAATGTACTGCGCTTGATACCATTCAAAGCTTTGTGATCAGTAAGGCAGAAGCTCTGTTAATGTTTGATAATGAACGGTACGAAGTAACGGTGACCCTTTATTCAAAGAGAGATTCAATTATTTACCTTTCGGCAGTGAATAGCGGGTTTGAAATCATACGTGCGAGCGTTGAACACGATTCCATAAAAGTAATTAACAGGTTGAATAAAATTGTATACCGGGCGCCATTACTCAGGCGTTTCGGGTACCAGTATCCTGTAAATTTCAAAGATTTAGAGAATATCATTACCCATTATTTTTTGTGTGATGATCTTGAATTTGCCAGGGATGATATGGAGAATCATATGGTTTTTGAATTTGACGAGGAATATGTGAAAAAGAGAATTTCCATGGACCGTAATTTACTGCTTATGGACAGATTTGAATTCTATCACCAGCGCACAAATAAATATTTAATGGGTGAACGGATAGAAGAGGGGTTTAAAATCTATTCAAATTTTATGATTACAGAATTTGAGATTATTACCAGGGGAGGGGCTCTCTCATACAATAAAGAAGTGGAAGTAAAAATGGATGTGAACCCCAGAAGGTATACGTTTACAGAAATGAGATGAGAAGAGTTTTACTTATATTCTTTTTAGGGATTATTTATCTTACTTCACTTTCAGGGCAGTCCAAGGAGGAGTTGCAAAGTGAGAGACAGAAGGCATTCGATGAGATTAAACTGGCACGTGAACTGATGGATCAAACCGTTGAGAAGAGATCCAGTTCAGTGCAAAGAATAAGAATACTGCAAAGGGGGATTAATTCAAGGGCTAAACTGATAAGTACCCTTGAGCAGGAGATGAAGATCATTGATGACGATATCACCGAAACCCAGGTGCAAATCCGGAAACTTGAAATTGAAAACAAGAAAAACAAGGAGGAGTATGCCCGACTCATATACTATGCTTACAGGAACCACACCAATTATGAGAAGCTCATGTATATTCTGGCTGGAGCAACTATTTCTCAGTCTTATCAAAGATATAAGTACCTGAAGTATATTAGTGAGTACCGGATTCAGAAGGCCAGCGACATTCAAGCACTGATTGTCGAGATGGATCTAAAACAGAAAGAGTTAAATGAATTGAGAAATGAAAAACTCTCTTTGCTTGAAGATAGAGAGAAGGAGAAGGAAAAACTGGTAAGTGAAAGAGGTCAAAAGTCGAGGATGGTAGATGGTCTGAGAAGAGAAGAATCCCGGCTAAAGAAAGAGATAGAGGAGAAAGAGCGTATCACCCGGGAGCTGGAGACAAAAATCAGGGAGATTATTGAAGCTGAGGCACGAAAGCTCAATACAAATAATATTTATGCTGCGCTTACTCCTGAACAGGAGCTTGTGGGAAATGATTTCAAGCGGAATAAAGGGTTGTTGCCATGGCCGGTTGACAAAGGGATCATTACTACTGGTTTTGGGGACAATGAGTATCCCGGATTGAGGGGGTCCAGTGTGAAGAACAATGGGATTGATATTAATAGTAGCCCCGGAACAGAAGTGAGGGCTGTATTTGAAGGTGAAGTAACCAAAGTGTTTGCCATTCTGGGGGCAAATTATACAGTGCTTGTACGGCATGGAGAATTTTTGTCGGTATACCAAAATCTGGTGAATGTACGGGTTAAAGGAGGTGATAAAGTGTTAACCAAGGAGGTGATGGGTGAGGCTTTTTCGGATGAGGATAATAGTGTTTCGATGGTACATTTTGAAATATGGCAGGAGAGAAAAATTCTTAATCCTGAAGCGTGGTTAAGCAAATAATGGTTTTTTTGGAACCTTTGGTAAGAATCCCCCGTATACAGAATTGTCCATTGAAATTATTATGAGAAAAGACCTGAATATTCCCTCTGAAATTGGGAACCTGAGATTGGTAGAAAAGGCCATTGATGAACTCTCGCTGGAGTTGGATCTTAGTGATGAGATATATGGCAATGTGTTGGTTGCTACCATGGAGGCTACAAACAATGCCATTATTCATGGTAACAATTCCGATCCCGAGAAAAACGTTGCTATTAAAATCCTGTCTGAAGCGAAAGAACTTAAGGTACAAATTGAGGATCAGGGTATTGGATTTGATCATCAGAGTGTTCCGGATCCTACTGCTCCGGAGAACCTGGAGAAGATAAACGGAAGAGGAATTTTCCTGATGGAAAGGCTGTCCGATGAAATCCTTTATCTGGAAGAGGGGCGTATCGTGGAGCTTAAGTTCAATCTGTAGTGGCAATAAGCTTTCATAGCGAAGGGATTCCTTTTGATTTAAAACAGAAGATCAGACACAAGCAATGGATTCGAAGTTGCATTAAATTCAACAAAAAACTCCCGGGCGATTTTAATTTTATATTTACTTCAAATGAGCGACTCAGGCTCATGAACCGGGAATATTTAAACCACAATTACTTTACAGATGTTATAACCTTTGACTATACGAAGGATCATACCATTTCGGGTGATCTGTTTATAAGTATAGACCAGGTTAAAAAAAATGCCGAATTTTATGGCGTGAAGGCCGATGAAGAGCTTAGAAGAGTGATGATACACGGAGTGTTACACTTGCTGGGTTTTAAGGATGCCTCCTCTGGTGAAAGAGAGATCATGCGGGAAAAGGAAAATGAAGCATTACATTTGTGGTTGAAGTTGATTAAAAAATGATTTCTGAATATGATGTAATTGTTGTGGGTGGTGGTCACGCAGGATGTGAAGCCGCTGCCGCATCTGCCAATATGGGCAGCAGAACCCTATTGATTACCATGGACATGACAAAGTTTGCCCATATGTCGTGTAATCCAGCCATGGGAGGAGTAGCTAAAGGACAGATAATAAGAGAGATAGACGCTCTTGGCGGCTATTCGGGCATCGTTAGCGACAGATCAATGATCCAGTTTCGGATGCTCAACCGGAGCAAGGGTCCGGCCATGTGGAGTCCCCGGGCACAATGTGACAGATCTACCTTCACACTGGAGTGGAGAAAAGTACTTGAAAGCGTTGATAATCTTGAGTTCTGGCAGGATAAAGTGACGCAGTTAATCATTGAAGGGGAGAGCGTGAAGGGTGTTGAAACGCTGATGGGAATCAGGTTTCTTTCGAAGAAGGTAATCCTGACAGCGGGTACATTCATCAATGGATTAATGCATGTAGGGAAAGTGAAGATCCAGGGAGGCAGAATGGGCGAGCCACCTGCCTATGGACTAAGTGAACAGCTAAAGATTCACGGATTTGAGGTTGGAAGAATGAAAACAGGAACTCCTGCCAGAATTGATGGGAGAAGTATCAATTTTGAAAAGCTTGAGGAGCAACCTGGGGACAACGAAAATCGAAAATTTAGTTACCTCAGCTATGATGTGGATTATAGGAGCCATAAGAGTTGTTACATTGCCTATACCAATTTAACGGTACATTCTGAACTGGAAAAGGGATTTGAGGAGAGTCCCATGTTTAATGGAACAATAGAGAGCATCGGTCCGCGTTATTGTCCAAGCATAGAAGATAAGATTGTTACTTTTTCAGAGAAGAACCAACACCAACTATTTCTGGAGCCGGAGGGAATGGAGACGGTGGAATATTATATCAATGGATTTTCATCTTCGCTGCCATGGGAGGTTCAATACAAAGCGCTGTTAGAGATTGAAGGTCTGGAGAACGTGAAAGTTTTCAGACCTGGTTATGCCATAGAATATGACTATTATCCCCCCACACAATTATACCATACACTGGAAACAAAGAAGCTGGAGAACCTCTATTTTGCAGGCCAGATCAATGGTACTACCGGTTATGAAGAGGCGGGAGCACAGGGATTAATGGCTGGTATTAATGCAAGTTTAAAGAATAGAGGAGATCAGGAATTTGTATTGGGACGTGACCAGGCATATATTGGAGTTTTGATCGATGACCTGGTGACTAAGGGAGTTGATGAACCCTACAGGATGTTTACCTCCAGGGCTGAATACAGGATTCTTCTGCGACAGGACAATGCAGATGAAAGGCTAACCGAATTGAGTGCAACAATTGGATTGGCGGATGAGGAGAGGGTGATTTTGTTGAATGAGAAGAAGAAACTTACCGAAAAATTAGTCAAGTTCATGAGAGGGTACAGTGTTGCTCCTGACCAGATCAATGAATTATTAGTCAGGGTAGGAACGACACCATTGAGACAAAAAATGAAAATCATTGAGGTTGCGAAAAGGCCTCAGGTTAGGTTATCAGAGTTGGCAAATGAAATTGAAGAACTGAAGAATATTATTAAGGATTGTGGCAACAGGAGTGATGAAATTATTGAAGCGTCTGAAATAGCCATCAAATACGAAGGTTACATTACACGGGAGCGTCAGATGGCTGATAAGATTAAAAGGCTTGAAAGAATTAAACTGGATGAGGGTTTTGATTACAATCGATTGAAGAGTATTTCTACAGAGGCAAGGCAAAAACTATCGAAGATTAAACCCAGAACCATTGGTCAGGCTTCAAGAATCTCCGGGGTTTCTCCCAGCGATGTAAGTGTTTTGTTAATATATATGGGAAGATAGTTCCACGTGGAACATAAACCAGGATCATCATGTTCAAAGGATCGGTAGGCGGAAATATTGTCGACGTCATTAATGGTAAAATATTTAAAGGAAAGCTCTTTTACGAAGAGGGAGTGATTACTTCTGTGGAGGAGTGCAGCAATGTTGGGACAAATTATATCCTGCCTGGATTTGTAGATGCTCATGTGCATGTGGAAAGTTCCATGGTCACTCCTGTTGAATTTTCCAGAATGGCTGTCAGGCACGGAACCATTGCAGCCGTATCGGATCCACATGAAATTGGAAATGTGCTTGGAGTGGAGGGTGTTCGTTTTATGGTGGAAAATGGCAATCAAACCCCGTTTAAGTTTCTATTTGGTGCTCCAAGTTGCGTTCCTGCTACCCCTTTTGAGTCTTCTGGTGCGATGATTGATGATCGGGAGATTGAAAATTTACTGAAGATTGAGGGAGTAGGATTCCTTGCGGAGATGATGAATTTCCCGGGGGTGGTTCATGGTGATCCCATGGTGATGAAAAAGTTGAAGATGGCCCAATCGAAAAAAATGAAGATAGATGGACATGCTCCCGGCCTAAGTGGGAAAGATCTGGAAAAATATGTAAAGGCAGGGATCACTACAGATCATGAATGTGGATCCAGGAACGAAGCCCTGGAGAAAATCGGACTTGGTATGAAAATCCTCATCAGGGAGGGGAGTGGAGCTAAAAACTTCGATGAATTGATCTCTTTGATGGATATTGCTCCTGGAAGCCTTATGTTCTGTACCGACGATAGTCACCCCGATGAATTAACAAAAGGGCATATAAATGAGCTTGTTAAGAGAGCAATTTCAGCAGGATTTAATCATTTTGACGTCCTGAGAGCAGCTTCTTTAAATGCAAGCCTGCACTATGGGCTAAATATTGGGCTACTAAGGGCCCATGACAGGGCAGATTTCATCGTTGTTGATTCACTAAAGGAGATGCAGGTGATTTCAACCTACATTGAAGGGGTCCCTGTGTTTGCAAAGGAGAAAACCTATATACCTTCGGTAGATACAAAAATTGTCAACGCGTTTGCAAAAAGAAAGATTTCGTCATCCGATCTGTTGGTGGTCAAATCATCTAATCGCATGAAGGTGATCGAAGCGATTGATGGATCATTGATAACACGAAGGGGAGAAGTTCTTCTCCCGGATGAGATCACGGAGGTAAAAAGTAAACCGGAAGAGGACCTTCTGAAAATTGTTGTTGTAAACAGGTATGATCCGGACATTAAACCGGTAATAGGATTTATTCGGGGATTCGGGATTAAACATGGAGCCATTTCTTCAAGCATTGCCCACGATAGTCATCATGTAATTTGTGTCGGAACATCAGACAAAGCAATGGAGGAGTCAATCAATTGGATTTTTAACAGACGGGGAGGTATTGCTGTGCACGATGGTCGCAGCATACATGGATTGTCATTGCCCATTGCCGGATTGATGACCTCTCAGCCGGTAGAAGTTGTTGGTAAGGAATATATGAAATTGACCCGGATGATTGGAGGGTTGGGATCTTCACTGCATGCTCCGTTTATGACCCTCTCTTTCATGGCTCTGTTGGTTATTCCTTCGCTAAAAATTGGGGACAGGGGATTGTTCGATGTGGATAGGTTTTCATTTACCCCTCTCTTTGAGCCGTCAACATGACAGATCCATCACAATTACAGGATTTGATCAGGGCACTGCCCGGATTGCCGGGAGTATATCAATTCTTTGATCAGAAAGGTGAAATCATTTATATCGGGAAAGCCAAGAACCTGAAGAAGCGGGTATCCTCATATTTTAACAAAAAGAAGTTCGATTCCTATAAGGTAAAAGTCCTTGTAAATCGCATCTCTAATATAAAGTATGTTGTAGTTAACAATGAATCCGATGCACTATTGCTGGAGAATAATCTAATCAAAAAGCATCAACCCCGTTACAACATCATGCTCAAGGATGATAAAACATTTCCCTGGATCTGTATTAAAAAGGAGCCTTTTTCCCGGGTGTTTTCAACCAGGAGTGTAATTAATGACGGGTCACAATACTATGGACCTTATACTTCTGCATATGCTGTAAAAATTCTACTGACCCTTATCAGGCAGCTTTATCAATTGAGAACATGTAAGCATTCACTGACGGAGGAGAATATCTCCCGAAGGAAATTTAAGTTATGCCTCGAATATCACATTGGTAATTGCAAAGGTCCCTGCGAGGGTTTGCAAAGCGAGGCTGATTATGATGAAAGCATTCAACAAATAAGGGAGATCATCAAGGGAAATTTGAGTGAAGTAATTAGTTTCCTGAAAAAGGAGATGGCTCACAGGGCAGCCTCTTTTCGATATGAGGAGGCAAACCTGTTCAAAGAGAAAATAGAGGTGCTGTCGAGGTATCAAAGTAAATCTACAATTGTGAATCCCAACATACACGATGTGGATGTATTTAGTATTGTAAGTGATGAGAAGGAAGCCTTTGTAAACTTTTTAAAGGTGGTAAAGGGAGCCATTATTCAAGCCCACACAGTTGAAATTAAAAAGAAACTGGATGAACCGGATGAGGATCTGTTGGCTTTTGCTGTAACTGATTTACGCAATAGAATCGAAAGCAGCTCCAGAGAAATGATCCTGCCAATGAATCTTCAGGCCTATTTTCCTGATAACCGCCTCACTGTACCACAACGTGGAGATAAGAAAAAATTACTGGAATTATCAGAGCGAAACGCAAAAAGCTACAGGCTGGAGAAAAAGAGAAGAGCCTCAGTCAGGAAAAAGGAAAGTGCCATGGACCGGGTTTTGAAAACGCTACAGGCAGACCTCAGACTACAGGAGCTCCCGCTGCATATAGAGTGTTTTGATAACAGTAACATTCATGGCAGTGATCCTGTGGCTGCCTGTGTGGTTTTTAAACAGGGAAAACCTTTGAAGCGGGCATACAGGCATTATAACATTAAGGGTGTAAAAGGTATTGATGATTTTGCTTCCATGGAAGAGGTGGTCTTCAGAAGGTACAGACGACTGGTTGAAGAGAAAGAGGATCTTCCGCAACTTGTTATTGTTGATGGAGGAAAGGGTCAACTGAATGCTGCACTTAAAAGCTTGATTAAGTTGGATTTACGTGGCAGGATTGCCATTATTGGTATTGCTAAAAAACTTGAGGAGATATACTTTCCCGGGGATCCTGTACCGCTCTATATCAACAAGAATTCAGAATCGCTCAAACTTATTCAAAACCTTAGAAATGAAGCACATAGGTTTGGAATCACCTTTCATCGGCAGAAGAGATCCAACACCATGATACAATCAGTGCTGGAAGAGGTACCTGGAATAGGAGCAAAATCCATTGAAAAGTTGTTTACGAAATTCAGGTCACTGGAGAGAATCAAGTCAGCCTCACAGGATGAACTTGCTGCGGAAATAGGATTTGATAGGGCCAGGATTCTGGCGAACCATCTCCGGGAGGATTAAAAACAGACTATTTATTTCGGGAGACTGTGAATTCCACCAGGTCTCTGAGGGAGTTTCTGGCAGGAGAGTCGGGGAATGTTTGCAGAATTTCCATGGCGCCTGATTTGAACTCCTGCATCTTTTCAAAGGCAAAGTCGATTCCCCCCATCTCCTTTACAAAACGGACCACTTCGTTCACCACCTGCTGGCTCCGGTTTCCATTTTTTATCTTCCTGATCATCATCTTCCTTTTGCCAGCTTCAGCCTGGTTCAATGCATAGATCAACGGAAGGGTAAATTTTTTCTCCTTAATATCATTTCCGGTGGGTTTGCCGATTAATCCATGTGGCTGAAAATCAAATAGATCGTCTTTTATTTGGAAAGCCATTCCTATTTTGATGCCCATTTCATAGACCCGGTCAACAACCTCTTGATCTGCTCCTGATGAACTGGCCCCAGAGGCAGTACAGGCAGCAATAAGGCTTGCTGTTTTTTTCCGTATTACCTCATAATAGGTCTCAATATCGATATTCAGACTTCTGGATTTCTGAATCTGAACCAGTTCACCCTCACTCATCTCTTTTGAGGCATTGGATACAATTTCGAGGAGTTCGAAATCTTTTTTCTCAACCGCAAGAAGGAGACCCTGAGCCAGGAGGTAATCTCCCAATAGCACAGCAACCTTTGATTTCCAGATGGCGTTGATGGAAAAGATTCCCCTGCGTTCATTGGATTCATCCACCACATCGTCATGCACAAGTGTAGCTGTATGCATCAATTCGATAAGGGATGCTGCCGTATAGGTCGATTCGGTGATCTTTCCCGTTAATTTGGAAGAGAGAAAAACAAACAAAGGACGCATTTGCTTTCCTTTTCTGCGCAATACATAACCAGTTACAACATTCAACAATGGAATATTGCTGGATACAGCAGTTTTGAATCGTTTGTCAAACTCTTTCATTTCCAGTCTGACCGGATTCCTGATCTCCTCCAATTTGCTCATCTACTCTGGATTGGAATTTTCAAAGGTAGAAAAAGATAGCAGATTAAGGTATTATTTACATCACAGGTACCATGAACAAATTAAATATCTTAAATATTGATATATTTGTATTTGTTCAATAGTATCCCAATAACGAATCATTATATCCATGGAATTCTCTCAATTAAGGCCGGAAGAAATAGACAAGGCTGCAAAAATGATCAAGGCCATTTCACATCCCATGCGCCTGGCGATCCTGGGACATCTGGAAGGGAGTAAGCATCTGAATGTGACGGAGATACACAATCTTCTTAAGATTGAGCAATCCACCGCTTCTCACCATCTTGGTATCTTAAAAGATAAGGGCATTCTTGCTTCCACCAGAAAAGGAAAGAGCACCTTTTACTATCTGAAACATCAGAATCTCAGTAAATTGGTTAACTGTATCAGTGAATGTGTCTGTGATTAAAAAAATCAACCGGGAATGAGTAGGATTCGGGTAACCAAAGAGTTTGATTTTGAGATGGCTCATGCGCTGTGGAATTATGATGGCGCATGTAAAAACATTCACGGGCATTCATACAAACTTTTTGTTACAATGATTGGAGAACCTATTACAGACAGCACCGATCCTAAGTTTGGAATGGTTCTGGATTTTAAGGACCTGAAGCAGATGATCAAGGGTCCTGTGGTGGATTTTTTCGATCATTCACTGGTTGTGTACAGTGAATCCGGGGGGAGATCCCTCGATGCAGTCCGACAAATGTATGAGAAAGTGCATATATTTGATTTTCAGCCCACTTGTGAGAACCTGGTCCTGTTTATTGTAAAAAAGATGCAATCATTTCATTCTCCGGGATTAGAACTACACTCCGTCAAACTTTTTGAAACGGCCACTTCTTATGCGGAGTGGTACGCAGACGATAACAGATAATTCTCAATGAATCAGGAAAAGAAACTTTTTCTCCTGGATGCTTATGCGCTCATTTTCCGGGCATACTATGCATTCATATCCAATCCAATGACCAACTCAACAGGAATTCCAACCTCCACCATCTTTGGATTTACCCTCGCATTGGAAGAGATCCTGCGCAAGGAGGAGCCCACCCACATCGCGGTGGTATTTGATCCGCCCGGCCCCACCTTCAGGAATGAAATGTATTCAGAATACAAAGCCAACAGGGAGGCTACTCCGGAGGATATAAAAAGGTCAGTTCCATACATCAAAAAACTTATTGAAGGATTTAACATTCAGATTGTTGAGGAACCTGGTTATGAAGCTGATGATGTCATCGGAACAATGGCTAAAAAGGCAGAAAAGGAGGGGTTTACAGTGTTTATGATGACACCCGATAAGGATTTTGCTCAACTGGTTTCAGACAATATTTTTATGTATAAACCAGGTAGAGGAGGAAATCCTCCCGAAATTTTGGGACCCAAAGAGGTGCGGGAAAAGTTCCTCGTGGAACATCCCAGTCAGGTAATTGACATCCTGGCATTGTGGGGAGATTCGGCAGATAATATTCCGGGGGCCAGAGGAATTGGCGAAAAAACTGCAAAGAAACTGATTGGTGAGTTTCAGTCAGTTGAAGGGGTCTATGAAAACATTGAACAGCTCAAAGGCAAGCAAAGGGAGAACCTTGAAAATTCCCGGGAGCAGGTAATTCTATCAAAAGCGTTGGCTACCATTGCCCTGGAAGTTCCGGTTCAACAACCTACCATGGACCTGGTAAGGAAAGAGATGAACCATGACGCTCTTAAGACTTTGTTTAAAGAGCTGGAATTTAAAAATTTAGCAAACAGAATCCTGGGAGATACTCCACAAAAACCGCTCTCTTCAGGAAGCGTCAATCAGGGTACACTGTTTGGGTCCCCCGAAACAGCAGGGGTTGGTGTCGTTGAAACAACACTCAAGACCATAGAATCGGTAGACCATCAATATGAGTTAATCAATGATCTTGACGGAGTGAAAGCGTTGTCCGAAAAGCTGTCCAAACTGAATACTTTCTGTTTTGATACAGAGACTACCGGACTCGATCCCCTGGAGGCAGAATTGGTAGGGATTGCTTTTAGCTGGGAACCGCACAAAGCTTTCTATCTCTCCTTTGGAGATGATCGCGAGACAGTACAGTCATGGATCGATGAATTGGCAGCTCCGTTTCAGGACGGGTCAATTGAAAAGATCGGTCAAAATTTAAAGTATGACCTTCACATCTTAAAGAATTATCATTTAGATGTTAAAGGAAGCTTATTTGATACGATGGTTGCACATTTTCTGCTTAAACCGGATCAGAAGCACAATTTAAATGTACTGGCTGAACACTACCTGGATTATTCCATGGTAAAAATAGAGGAGTTGATCGGAAAGAAGGGGACCCGGCAAACATCTTTCCGGTCAGTTACTCCGGAAAGGGCCAAAGAGTATGCGGGTGAGGATGCAGATATTACCTTTCAATTGGCCGGGATTTTGAAAAAGAAATTGGATGAGCAGGGCTTCAGCAAACTCTCTGAAAAGATTGAAATGCCACTGGTCCCTGTGTTGATGAGAATGGAGCATCATGGAGTTAAACTTGATGTGGAGGCATTGAAACTGTTTGCAGAAGAGCTAAGAAAAGAGATCATTGTCACAGAAGCTGAGATTTATAAACTGGCGGAAACAGAATTCAATATAAGTTCCCCAAAACAGCTGGGAGAGGTTCTGTTCGGAAAGTTGAAGATTATTTCTGATCCAAAGAGAACCAAAACAAAACAATATGCCACTGGCGAGGAGGTGTTGATTCAATTGCGGGACAAACATCCAATTGTGGCAATGGTATTGGAATACAGATCATTAAGAAAATTGCTCTCCACCTACGCGGAAGCGCTTCCCAAGCTTGTTAAAGATGTGAGCGGAAAATTACACACCTCGTTTAACCAAGCCATTGTTACTACAGGAAGATTATCTTCCATCAATCCCAACCTTCAGAATATCCCCGTGAGGGAAGCAAGAGGCAGGGAGATACGGCGGGCTTTCATTCCTGGAACGAAGGATAATATTTTTTTATCTGCAGATTATTCCCAGATCGAGCTTCGATTAATGGCCCATCTCAGCAATGATGGTCAGATGATTGAGGCTTTTGTCAATGATGAAGATATTCATACCGCAACAGCGGCAAAGATCTATAAGGTGGATCCCGGAGCAGTATCCAGGGAGATGCGAAGCAATGCAAAGACAGCCAACTTTGGAATTATTTATGGAATTTCAGCATTTGGATTATCTCAGAGAATGCAGATTACAAGATCAGAAGCGCGACAATTGATAGATGGCTATTTTGAGACTTATCCAAGGATCAGAGACTATATGGATGAGAGCATAAAAATGGCCCGTGAAAATGGATATGTGGAGACCATGCACGGACGACGTCGATATCTTCCCGATATTCTTTCAAGAAATTCGGTGGTGCGTGGAAATGCAGAGAGGAATGCCATCAATTCACCCATTCAGGGATCGGCCGCTGATGTCATTAAGATCGCTATGGTGAATATACAGGAAGCCTTTGACTTAGAGCAACTAGAATCAGCCATGATACTCCAGGTACATGATGAATTGAATTTCGATGTTAAACCTGGTGAATTAGAGAGGGTGAAACAGATTGTCAGGGAGATGATGGAACACGCTGTGCAACTGCAGGTGCCCTTAACTGTTGATATGGGAGAAGGGGCAAACTGGCTTGAAGCACATTAAAATTAGGGTTTTGCTCCAGCTGTGATGAGCGCACCCTGGGTTCCCGCAAGAACTTCTTTCACCAGTGCAGGTTCATTCAATACTTCCAGCGCCTTATCCAGCTGTATGTCTTCCCTAATCTGTGCAACGATTCTTCCCGCATGGTAATAGTACCGGTTGACAATCTCCTCCGAAAGGATTTGCCGGATCTCATCCTGGAATGTTTCCAGATCTTTCAGGTTATTGTGAGAAAGCATCTGTTCCAGCGAGGAGAACTCTTCGCTGGCAAGCTCATAATATTTTTCCCGTTGAGCGGTCTTTTTGAGGCTCTCGAATGCCATTTCGCTGGCAGTTTGAAATTCAAATCCATTTTCTTCAACAAAAGATTTAAATAAAGTATATTCATCATCTGATATCCTGAATGATTCTGGAGCCGCTATTTCCTCATTGGTACAACGGTAACGGGTGGCAAAATCAAAAAACATATTCTGGGTATAAAGCTGAAGCGTAATTTCTGAAAACATTTCCGGGATTATCTCCATATCGGGTTGAATCCCACCTCCATCATAGACCAACCGGCCATTCCTGGTTTCGTATTCCGAAATAAGGGAGTCGGGAATAACACCCACACTGCCATCTTCGTTGCGATTGGAATAATCAAGAGCCTGAATACAGCGGCCACTTGGAATATAATATTTGGCTGTGGTTACTTTGAGCTGAGCATTGTACTTGAGGGGTCTGGAGGTTTGAACCAAACCTTTTCCAAAGGTTCTTTGTCCCACAATCACTGCACGATCCAGATCCTGAAGGGCTCCGGCCACAATTTCTGATGCTGAAGCGGATCCTCGATTGATCAGTACCACAAGCGGAATTTCTGTATTAACGGGTTCTTTCGGAGTAATGTATTCAGAATCCCATTGCTTCACTTTCCCCTGGGTGTTTACGATCATTTCACCTTTGCCAACGAAAAGATTACAGATCCTGACAGCTTCAATTAACAGCCCCCCCGGATTGGAACGAAGATCCAGCACCAGTGATTTCATAGGATGATTTTCTTGAAGTGATTTCAATGCATTTTCAACCTCTTTTCCGGCACCTGTTGTAAAATTAGTGATGCGGATATATCCTGTCTGCGCGTCGATCATTCCAAAATAGGGAACGTTGCGAATGGAAATTTTTTCTCTTACAAGGAAAAAGTCAAGGGGATCATCCTCACCGTATCGCTCTATAGTTAATTTGAGATCGGTCCCTGGTTTCCCTTTCAATTGATCACTGACCGATTCAATATCCATCTCTCCGGTGGGTTTTCCATCTACCTTGAGTATTTTATCTCCTGCGCGGATCCCCGATGTGGCGGCTGGAAACCCATCGTATGGATCTGCAATAATCACATGGTCCCCCGATCTGCGAATAAGCGACCCAATGCCTCCGTATTCCCCGGTTGTCTGGAATTTGAAATCGTCCATATGGGATTCCGGAATATAGGTGGTGTACGGGTCAAGCGAAGTAAGCATGGCATTGATACTGGTGGTGACCAGCTTCTCGGGATCTGTTTCATCCACATAGAACATGTTCAGTTCTCTGAACAGGGTGTAATAGATATCCAGGTTTTTTACCAGTTCCAGGTCCTTGTTCTTAATGGTGGTAAACCCCACGCTCAGCAGGATGATGAGCATTCCCCCGACGAAAATATTGCGTTTTGTTAATTTCATATGGCCTTCATTATTGATACTGAACAGTATATTCCAGCTGATAAAGGAACTACAAAGAATTCAAATATCACCAACTATTAACTTTTTTTAAGAAGTGTCGATGTGTATCTTTGTGTTCAAATTTAGTGCAAATGTCAGGCCAGGATCCTACCATGATGCCATTCACAGATACGCTGAACGCTGTTAAGGAACCGGTTCTTCCATCGATTTTTGACCTCTCCGGGATTGCAGAAGGCATTGTGCCGGTTGAAGCCGGATTGGAGATGGTCCCCAAGGATCAGATAATTCATCCTGCCTGGTTGTTTATATACCTTTTCGTACTTCTTGGGTTTTTTGCATGGATCAGATTGTACTATGGAAATTTACTTACCCAAACGGTTCAGGCAACTACAAACTTTCAGGTTGCCAACAGGATGTTTAAGGATAATAGCTTATTACAGAGGCAGTTAGATAATATATTATTAGCATTGTA
This sequence comes from Bacteroidota bacterium, assembly GCA_039714655.1. Lineage (GTDB taxonomy): Bacteria > Bacteroidota > Bacteroidia > Bacteroidales. The sequence goes on along the minus strand of JBDLIX010000007.1, from coordinate 22,580 downwards.
TTTCCTGAGCGTGACTTTTCTACTTTTTTTTATGGAGGAGAGACTAAAAGTAACTCCGCTCAGATTGCATGGCAGCCTCCTGTACCTGTTTAATTTGGCCCTGTTGGTGGGAGTTTTTTTTGGAAAGATCGTCTTAATAAACCTGGCTGGATTTCTTTTCAACCGCATAAGAATTTTCCGCGAATATTTATACAATGCTTTTATATTTAACAAGTTAATGGGTATGGTCATTCTGCCGATGTTGCTTTTTGTAGTGTACACTTCAGGTGTGTTGCAGGGTGTGTTTTTCTGGCTGACCCTGGCGACTATTGCCCTGGTGGTGGTTATGCGACTAATTAGAGGTGTAGTATTTTCTTTTAAGAAAAATATTTCAATATTCTATATGTTTTTGTACCTTTGTGCCCTTGAAATAGCACCTCTTGTGTTACTGTACAAGTGGTTAGAAGGTATCCTTTAGTAGAGACTTAAAAACGGAGAGTATATGGGAAGAATAAGGAAAATCCTCGTTTCTCAGCCCCAACCTGAGAATAACAAATCCCCCTATTTTGACTTAGCTAGCAAACACAATCTAAAAATTGATTTTAGGCCGTTTATTCATGTTGAAGGGGTAAGCGCAAGGGATTTCAGACAGGAAAAGGTTGATATAGGATCTCACACAGCGGTTATTTTTACCAGCAAAACTTCAATTAATCATTATTTCAGGATGGCAGAAGAGACCCGGACCACTATTCCGGATACCATGAAATATTTCTGTGTCTCCGAAGCTACCGCCTATTATCTTCAGAAGTATATTGTATATCGCAAAAGGAAGATTTTTTACGGGAATGGCAAGATTACAGATCTTCTTGAGGTGATGAACAAGCACAAAGTTGAAAAATTCCTGCTGCCTTTGTCAGCCGCACATAAGGAAGAGATTCCACTTCTGTTAATGGAGAGCAAATTCGACTTTTCCAAGGCAATTCTATACAGAACTGAATGCAGTGATCTGTCCGATCTGGCTGATGTGAATTATGATATTCTGGTGTTCTATAGTCCTTCTGGGATAAAATCACTTTTCCAGAATTTCCCGAATTTCAAGCAAAACGATACAAAAATAGCCTCCTTTGGTGCAAAAACTGCCAAGGCAGCAGAAGAAGCCGGATTACGCCTGGACATTACTGCCCCACAGCCCCAGGCGCCTTCCATGACCATGGCGATTGAAAACTTCATCAAGGACTATAATAAGGGCAACGGGAAGCCCTAAGTGAAAATATTACTACCTTGAGGGGGAGAAATCCCCCTTTTTTTATGCCTGATTTTTCTTTCAAAAAGGGAGAGCGACTTTCCAGCAAGAAAGCGATCTCTTTACTGTTTCAGTCGGGAAGGTCTGTTGCCTCGGTTCCCATTAAGATCATATACAACCAATCAGAAATGGAACAGTATCCAGCTACTGTTGCCATCTCTGTTCCTAAAAGACTTTTTAAAAAGGCTGTGGATAGGAATTTATTGAAACGCAGGATCAGAGAAGCTTACCGATTAAATAAACCTGAGTTTTATTCCAACCTTCGGAAGAATCATATGCAGTTGAGCCTGATCATTCTGTACCAGCATCGGGAGATTTTGGATTATAAGAGCATTGAGAAGGGAGTGAAAATGGCGCTGGACCAGGTTCTTCAGAAGTTAAAAAAGACAATGTAATCCCAATATAAGCAACCATGAAATCGAAGTATCTTCATTTTGTACTCCTGTGGCTACTCACAGGATTTTTATTTCAGTGTGACCGTTTTACTCAGGTAAATACCCCGGAAACACCAAAATACAATCCTATGATTGCGGCTTTTACCAGTGGTTTAATCTCTGCTGAATCACAAATCCAGTTGCGCTTTGCACAGGAATTTGCAGATTCTGTTGTTCCGGGAACCGCTCTGAGGCAAGAGATTATCGATTTTTCCCCGGAGCTGAAAGGGGAGCTGCAATATATTGATCAAAGAACCATAGAATTCACTCCCCAGGAAAGACTTCCTCAGGGAACTACATTTAAAGCAAAGGTAAAACTTGGAAAGCTGTTCCCTGAGTCTTCCGGAACCAAAGTTTTCGAATTCGAATTTCACACCATTGCACAACATGTGGAGATTGGTATCGAGGAGTTCCGGCCCTACAATGACTATCATCCTGAAGAGAATTACCTCACCGGAAAGATAACAATATCCGATATGGCTGATCCGGAAGCTGTGGAACAAGTGCTCTATGCGGTCCAGGATGGAGTGAAGCGTCCGGTATCATGGGATCATGCGGCAGATGGAAAACAACACCAGTTTATGGTGGATAGTGTAAAACGTCAAAATAGGGATTCGGAGGTTATTATCCATTACAACGGTTCGGTAATCGGGGCAGAGCAGAAAGGAGTCGAGACATTTCCCGTTCCTTCACTGGGAAGTTTCCAGGTGATTGCTCATAAGGTGGTGCAATACCCCGAGCAACATGTGGTCATCAGTTTCTCAGATCCCATCCGGAAGCAGCAATTCCTGAATGGACTGGTGAGGTTAGAGACAGATACAGATATGCGGTTTTCTGTGGAAGGGAACAATATCCTGGCCTATCCGGTTGTGCGTCAAAACGGAACGGTCAGACTTTTCGTGGAACCAGGGATTAAGAATGTGGCCAACAAAAGTCTGACATCGGGAGAAAGTATGGAGCTGTTGTTTGAAGAGATTCAACCGGCCATTCAACTGTTGGGAAACGGTGTTATAATTCCTGGTTCTCAGGAGGTCCTTTTACCGTTCAAGGCAGTAAACCTGAAGGCAGTGGATCTGAAAGTGGTCAAGATCTTTGAAAGCAATATTGCACAGTTTTTACAGATCAATCAGTTAAGTGGTGGCCGGGAATTGAAGCGGGCAGGACGGCTGATTCTTAGAAAACAGATAGATCTTATATCTGATAAGTCCATCAATTACGGAACATGGAATACCTTTTCTCTGAACCTGGCCGATCTGGTGAAGACCGAGCCTGGAGCCATCTATCGCATTGAGCTGGGATTCCGGAAACAACACTCCCTGTTCCCCTGTGAAGAGGAGGAAAGAGCAGATGAGGAAGTGGCAGTGGAAGAAAATTTCGATGACCTCGATCCGGCCGAATTGTCATACTGGGATAGCTATGAAAGCTACTACGGTTCCTATGACTATTATTCTTACGACGGTTATGAATGGGAAGACAGGGATGACCCCTGTAAACCAGCCTACTATGGTCAGAGACGCAGTGTGAGCCGGAATATACTGGCCAGCAATATTGGTTTGATTGCTAAAAAGGGTACCGGAGAAGAGTTGCATGTCACGGTCACCGACCTGTTGAAAGCAGAATCTGTTCAGAGCGCCAGGGTAAAGGTTTTCAATTTTCAGAACCAACCCATGGCTGAGGGTATGACCAACCAGGATGGGACCGTCATACTGCAATTGAAAGGAGAGCCATTCCTGGTCATCGCGGAGCGGGAAAATGAGAAAGGCTATTTAAAGTTGAATGATGGATCGGCCTTGTCTTACAGCATGTTTGATGTATCCGGAACCGTTGTCCAGAAGGGTTTGAAAGGATTTCTATATGGTGAAAGGGGTGTCTGGCGCCCGGGTGACTCCCTCTACATAAGTTTTATTCTTGATGATGCCGCCAATCCGATACCTGATAACCATCCCGTCATATTTGAGTTAAAAGATCCCCGGGGCAAGTCTGTAAGCAGGAGAGTGGAATATGGGAACGGATCCGGTTTTTTCAGCTTTCATACTGCTACCGCAACCGATGCTCCCACAGGACGGTATACCATTACTGCAAAAGTGGGAGGAGTCAGGTTCAATAAGATGATGCGTGTTGAAACCATCAAACCTAACCGGTTAAAAATTGATCTCTCTTTCAGGCATGACACCCTTTATCCAGGCATGGGTAAGATCGGGGGAACGATAAAAAGTAAATGGCTCACAGGCGCCACAGCCAGAAATCTGAAAGCAGAAGTTGAGGTGCTCCTTAAACCAACCAGGACCGCATTCAAAAAACACAATGGATTTACCTTTGATGATCCGTCAAGGGAGTTAATATCACATCCCATTCAATTCTTTTCAGGTAAACTGAATGAATCGGGTTTAGCCACCTTTGAAAAGGGACTGGAAATTTCAGGGGAAGCTCCCGGGATGTTATCGGCGCTCTTCACAACCAGGGTATTTGAACGATCGGGTGACTTTAGCATTGATCAAAAGCAGGTAGCCTGTTCTCCTTACCGAACCTATGTGGGCCTGAAAACACCGCCTGGTGACAAAAGAGGAATGTTGCTCACCGATACTACCCACCAGGTAGAGGTAGTTACCCTGGATGCCTCAGGAAATCCGGTGAACAGGGTAGGATTGAAGGTGGATATTTATAAACTGGGATGGAAGTGGTGGTGGGAGTCTTCCTCCGAGGATCTATCCTCCTATGTGGGAAGGAACTACCATACGCCGGTCTACTCTACCACCCTCTCCACAGTGAATGGAAGGGGATCATTCAAATTCAGGATTGATACCCCCGAATGGGGCCGTTACCTGGTCCAGGTCAGGAGTGGAACCAGTGGACATTCAGCAGGAAAGATCATTTATGTGGATTGGCCTGGATGGGCTGGAAGGGCCAAAAAAGGAGATCCGAATGCTGCCTCCATCCTCACATTCAGTTCGGATAAAACCTCTTACAAAGTGGGCGAACAGGCGGAGATGACCATCCCCTCCTCCATGAAGGGCCGGTTGTTGATCTCTCTTGAGAGCGGTTCGGGAGTCTTGAAACAGGAGTGGATCGAAGCTTCTGGTTCAGAGACGCGTTACCGTTTCCGGATCACACCGGAGATGACACCCAATATCTATGTGTATGCCACGCTCATACAGCCACATGCAGGGACAGGCAATGATCTGCCCATAAGACTTTTTGGTGTAATCCCCATTCTTGTGGAAGATCCTGCCACCAGACTCCAACCGGTCATTGATATGCCCGACGAACTGGGTCCCAACAAACAGGTGAAAATCACAGTTTCAGAGGCTTCGCAAAAGGAGATGACCTATACCATTGCCATGGTTGATGAAGGATTGCTGGACCTGACGCGGTTCCGGACACCCGATCCCTGGCAATCCTTTTATGCCAGGGAAGCGCTGGGCGTTAAAACATGGGATCTGTTTGAGGATGTGCTTGGAGCTTTTGGGGGGAGAATAGATGGCATTTACAACATTGGAGGAGGCGATGAAGAGGGTGGTAAGGGATCGCGGGAAGCCAACCGCTTCCCGCCCATGGTCCGTTTCATTGGACCATTTACCCTGCAGGGCAAAAGCCAGACCCACACTGTGAGTATCCCTAACTACATTGGATCGGTGCGGACCATGGTGGTGGCCGGACATAACGGATCGTTCGGATTCACGGATAAAACTACAGCCGTAAAACAACCCTTGATGGTATTGGCAACCCTGCCCAGGATTTTGGGTCCCGATGAAGAGGTCTCCCTGCCGGTAAATCTGTTCGTTATGGATGAAAAGATCAAAGATGTGCGTGTGAAACTGGAGACCAATGAGCTGTTGGTGGCGGATGAATTGACCAAGAGTGTAACCTTTGATGGTCCGGGTGACAAGATTGTTGAATTCAACCTGAAAACAGCCGGAAGAACAGGAATTGCCAGGGTGAATGTGGAAGTCTCCTCGGGAAGAGAGCGTGCCAGGCATACCATAGAACTTAACGTTCGTTCCTCCAACCCGCCCGTGACTTTGTACAAAACAGCAATTTTGGATCCTGGGACAACTTATGAGGAGACCGTAGAATATATTGGAATGACGGGCACCAATGAACTTGAACTGGAAGTGTCCAATATTCCTCCCATCGATTTTGGTCGCAGGCTTAAATACCTGCTCACTTTTCCACATGGATGCATCGAACAGACAACTTCAGCAGCTTTTCCACAACTTTTCATGGCGGATGTGGTGGAGTTGGATCCCCGGGTAAAGGAGAGGACAGAGACCCATGTAAAGGAAGCCATTAAAAAACTGAACTCATTTCAGCTCAGTGATGGTTCATTCTCTTATTGGCCGGGCGGTAGCAACACCTCTTCATGGGGGACCTCTTATGCCGGACATTTTATGATCGAAGCCGGGAACAAAGGGTATGATGTGCCCGCCACCTTGATCAATGGTTGGAAAAAACAGCAGAGAAAAGCTGCCAGAAAATGGTCCTCTTCAGGAAAACGAACTATGCATGTGCAGAAACAGGAGCAGCTCCTGCAGGCCTACAGGTTGTTCACCCTGGCCCTTGCCGGAAATCCGGAACTGGGGGCGATGAATCGCTTGAGGGAACGGACCGATCTGGTCAACGAGGCAAAATGGAGGCTGGCAGCTGCCTATGCACTGGCAGGACAGAAAGAGACAGGAAGAGAGCTGGTTCGGAATGTCTCCACCACTGTTTCTCCCTACTACGATTCACGATACTCTTATGGATCAGCCCTGCGGGACAGGGCCATGATCCTGGAAACCATGGTTTTGATGGATATGCGGGATGAAGCGGTCCCGGTCATGGAAGAGGTGGCCTCGGGCTTATCGGGGGAGCGGTGGATGAGCACCCAAACCACAGCCTTTAGCCTTATGGCAGTGGCAAAATTCACAGGAGGAGTAGCGAAAAGCGAAAATCTTAAATTTGATTACTCCATTGACGGAGGGAGGTCCCATTCGGCCGAAACTGCCCTCTCCATCGCCCGGATTGAAGGGGATGTGGGTGAGGCTACAAAAGGGACGATCAGGGTTGTGAACCGAAATGAAGGGGTTCAGTACCTGAGGGTGATCAATACGGGAATTCCCCTGCCTGGCAAAGAGGAGCCTGTGGCTCAGAATCTTTCGGTAAAAGTGAATTACACAGACATGCAGGGAGAGGTGATCGATGTTTCGGAGATCACCCAGGGGGTTGATTTCAAAGCAATTTACACCATCTCCAATCCTGGAACCCTTGGACATATGAATAATCTGGCATTAACAGCTATCTTTCCTTCGGGATGGGAGATCCACAATGAAAGAATGTTCAATACCCTGAGCGAGTCTGTTTCATTCAATTACCAGGATTACCGCGATGACAGGGTGATGACCTATTTCAGTCTTGGAGTCAACAAGAAGACAACCTATTCGGTCCGGTTAAATGCAGCCTACCGGGGACGGTTTTATCTTCCTTCGGTTCAGGCAGAGGAGATGTACAGAAATGATATTCAAGTGCTTGTTCCGGGTCGATGGGTGAATGTTAAAAGCATGGAATGAAAAACCTGCCGCTCCTTGTTGTTCTGGTGATTTCGGCCATGGGGTTCTGGGTGATGTTGCCGGATCCGTTGTTTGATGATCCGCTTTCTACTGTGGTATACGACTGGAAAGGAGAGCTGTTGGGCGCGCGGATTGCCGGGGATGGACAGTGGAGATTTCCCTCATCGGATTCATTACCCGATAAGTATGCACGAGCCCTGATCCATTATGAAGACCGGTATTTCAACTATCATCCGGGGATCAATGTGCTGAGCCTGACCAGGGCCCTCTATCAGAATATCAAAGAGGGAGAGGTAGTGAGCGGTGGAAGCACAATTACGATGCAGGTGATGCGGATGGCCAGAAAAAACAGGGATAGGAATCTGTGGCAAAAACTGATCGAATCGTTGTTGGCTCTCCGGTATGAGTTGACAGCCTCCAAGGAAGAGGTATTGATCAGCTACGCTTCCAATGCTCCATTTGGAGGAAATGTGGTGGGATTGGAGGCTGCCTCCTGGAGGTACTTCGGAACAGATCCCTTCAATTTATCATGGTCCGAATCAGCGCTGCTGGCTGTACTTCCCAATGCCCCTTCACTCATTCATCCTGGCAGGAACCGGGAGCTGTTGAAGCAGAAACGTAACAGGTTGTTATGGAAACTCTATGAGAAAGGAACCCTGGATAGTCTCACCTGTACCCTTGCCATGGAGGAACCTCTTCCCGGGAAACCTCTGCCTCTTCCCAATATGGCCGGCCATGTAACAGATTATTTTCTGGCTAACCAGCCCGGAAAAAAACAACACACAACCCTGAGATCGGAACTTCAGGTTCGTGCAATTGAGCTTTCCGGGATTCATTCAAGGAGGCTGGAACAGAATCAGGTGCATAACCTGGCATGCCTGATTGTTGAAGTGGAGAGCGGACAAACCCTGGCCTATGTTGGCAATTCTCCTGCAAGAGGTGAAATCCTGCATGAGAACCATGTGGATGTGGTCAGGAGTCCCAGGAGTACCGGGAGCATACTGAAGCCGCTCCTGTTTGCAGGCATGCTGGACCGGGGTCTTCTATTACAGGGATCTCTTTTGCCCGATGTACCCATTCGGTATGACGGTTATTCTCCAAAGAATTTTAATCGGGGCTATGAAGGAGCTGTGCCTGCATATCAGGCGCTGGAGCGCTCCCTGAATGTGCCCTCTGTGGTGATGCTTAAAAGGTTCGGGGTGGATCCTTTTCTAAACTTCCTGGAGAATTTAGGTTTTACCACATTTCCCTATTCTCATGAGCACTATGGACTCTCCCTGATTCTGGGTGGGGCGGAGACCACGCTCTGGGAGCTTGCAGGGGTATACAGTTCAATGGCAAGGTCACTCAACCATTATCATGGTTCCAATGGCAACTACTTCAAATCTGATTTTCGAATGCCTGATCTACTCAAGAGTGCTCCGGTCAGGTACCCCGGTGATGATCCGTTGGAACAGGGGGTCATTGCCTCAGGTTCAATCTATCTCACTTTTGAATCTATGCTTAAAGTAAATAGGCCTGAGGAGCTTTCATCATGGTATTTAATGGAATCATCATATCCCGTTGCATGGAAGACGGGAACCAGCTATGGATTCAGAGATGCCTGGGCCGTCGGAATCACTCCGGAATACCTTGTGGCAGTATGGGCCGGGAATGCCGACGGCGAGGGCAGAAACGGTCTGACCGGTCTGTCGGCAGCTGCCCCCCTCATGTTCGATCTGTTCGATCTGCTGCCGGCCACCACCTGGTTTGATAAACCACTGGAAGATCTGACACAAGCTGTGGTCTGTAGTAAAAGCGGCTATCTGGCGGGTCCTCATTGCAGGGAAGCCGATACAGTTGAGATATGTATCGGGGGACTCACTACAGAGGTGTGTCCCTATCACACTCCCGTGCACCTCACCCTGGATGGGGCATTCAGGGTCAATAGCAGCTGCACCAGCCTGGCGGAGATGAAAACAGAATCATGGTTTATACTTCCGCCTTTGATGGAGTGGTACTATAAAAGAAAAGATCCTTCATATCAGCCATTGCCTCCGGTTATGGAGGGATGTGAGGATGATGCGCATACAGAATTAGAAATTGTTTATCCTCCCGGGAGAGGCATGATCGTCATTCCGGTTGAGTTGGATGGAACAAGAGGCAGCATGGTTCTGGAGGTGGCCCATCGCGAGTCGGAGATGGAAGTATACTGGCACATGGATGACCTCTACCTGGGATCCACAAAGCAGTATCACAGAATGACCGTGGATCTTGGACCCGGGGAGCATCGTTTAACCGTGGTAGATAAAAAAGGGAACAGTGAATCGGTGAAATTTAGTGTACTGGAAAAGAGAACTAGCGAATAATGGTTCGTCCTCCTAAACCGATGGAGAGTGCGCGTTTTACCTGCTCCAGACTCTGGATCCTTACAATCAGATGATTAAGCGTTTCGATATCGCTGTTCTTTTCAGTACTCTCCAACTCCTTTCTAAGATGGGTCAGTGCTTTTTCAATGACCATCATTTTATAGGAGAGCAATGATTTGGGAATCTCAAAACCCAGGTTTTCTCCCGGCATCTCCACATATGCCTCTTTTCGTTTCCACACCTTACTCAATTCATACCGGGAAGTGTAAATATCTACAGCCAGCTCTCGCACGCCCGATTGATCGTGGTAAACGAAATAGCGCTCAGTCACTGGTTCCCCGCGTTCAATGAGCTCTTTCACATCTTCGAAAATTTGCTTGTATACCAGGTTTGTAAATTCCAGCTCATCATTTTGGATCTCCCTGATAATGTATTGGGCTACACTGATTTCTCTATTTTCTTCACTGCTTAAATGAAGGAGCTGGTTCCCAAATTTCAGAAGGAAATAGATAATTTCCCGCTCCTCTACTTCTGAAAATACATTCTCCACAAACCCAGGAACCACTGGTTGCCGGGGGAGTGTGGCCCGTGGCTGTTCCTCCCAATCCCTGCGTCCTGTATGTTCTCTTCGGCCTGACTGCTCTCTACGCCATTTTTGCTCCTGCATCCGGCGTCTGATCTTATTTACTTCGTTGTAGAGAACCTGCTCTTCAACGCCCAGCAGCAGGCTACTGTCTTTGAGGAATACACTGCGCATGATACCGTCGGGAATAACAGCCACAGACTTTACAATGTCTGTGATCAGTTGTGCCCTTTTTATGGGATCATGTTGAGCTTCGGCCAGAAGGATCTCGGTTTTGAAGGAGATAAAATCTTTTTCACTTGACTTGATGAATTCAAGGAATTCCGAAGAACTATGTGACCGGGCAAAGGAGTCGGGGTCCTCTCCCAGGGGGAGCATCACCACCTTCACGTTCATACCCTCCTCCAGGATCATATCGATCCCACGGAATGAAGCCTTGATTCCCGCTTCGTCTCCATCATATAGAATCGTGATATCGCCGGAAAATCGTTTAATAAGCCTGATCTGTTCCGTGGTGAGTGCAGTCCCGGACGAGGCTACCACATTTTCTATTCCCGCCTGGTGCATAGCGATTACATCGGTATAGCCCTCAACCAGAAAACATTGCTCTTTCGCCACAATGGACTTTTTCGCCTGGAAAAGCCCATACAGGACACGGCTCTTATGGTATATATCCGATTCGGGAGAGTTCAGGTATTTTGCGATGTTTTTATCAGATTTCAGTGTGCGTCCACCAAAACCGATGACATTTCCGGAGAGCGAATGGATTGGAAAGATCACCCTTCCGGCGAAGCGGTCAAACATGTAGTTTTCCCTTTCGATGGATAATCCGGTATTAACCAGGTAACTCTTTTTGTATCCGTTTTTTCCTGCTTCTGTGGTGAATGCAGTACGTTCCTCAGGACTGTATCCTAACTGAAACTTCTTTAAGAGATCATCCCGAAATCCGCGTTTGCGAAAATAGCTTAGACCGATGGCTTTACCCTCTTCCGATTCAAGCTGGTTATGAAAGTAATTGGAAGCAAAGGCCGTGACCGCCAACAGGCTTTCCCTCTCATTTTTTTGCTGAATCTCTTCGGCCGACAGCTCTTTTTCTTCGACGGGGATGCTGTACTTGTTTGCAAGATACCTGAGCGCTTCAGGGTAAGAGAGTTTTTCGTGTTCCATAAGGAACCCCACAACATTTCCGCCTTTACCCGAACTGAAATCTTTAAAAATCCCCTTGGCAGGAGAGACCATAAATGAAGGCGTTTTCTCATTGGAGAAAGGGCTCAGTCCTTTGTAATTGGCTCCGCTTTTTTTCAGGGTTACAAAATCAGAAATCACCTCCAGGATATCGGCAGTCTCAAAGATCTGGTTTATGGTCTGTTGATCAATCATTTAGGCTTCTTAAAATCCACCAGGAAAAGCTTCGGTTATGGATAGTTAAAAATAGCGAAACTAATTGTTCAGCCAAAATCTTATATTTACATAAAGTGTAAAAATGAAAAAGCTGGTTGTACTTACCGGTGCTGGTATGAGCGCAGAAAGTGGATTGAGGACTTTTCGTGAGATGGGAGGTTTGTGGGAGGAGTATGACGTTTATGAAGTAGCGAGTCCTGGTGGGTGGGCACGGGATCGGGCCCTTGTATTGCGGTTCTACAATGAACGCAGGAAACAGTTACTGGAGACCAAACCAAACCGGGGTCATGTGGGACTGGTGGAACTGGAGAAGGATTTCGATGTGAAGATCATTACCCAGAACATTGATGACCTGCATGAAAGGGCTGGTTCAGCACAGATTCTTCACCTGCATGGTGAGCTGCGTAAATCACGTAGTACAACAGATCCCAATCTTATATATGATATTGACGGTTGGGAACTAAATGAAGGAGATCTGTGCGAAAAAGGATCCCAATTACGACCGAATGTTGTTTGGTTTGGTGAATCTGTTCCGGTTATCGAGACAGCTGCTGAAATTGTTTCCACGGCTCAGATTCTTGTGATCATCGGAACTTCCATGAACGTCTATCCGGCAGCAGGATTGATCAACCATGCCCCTGAAAATGCCCCCATCTATATCATTGATCCCAATGAGGTATCTGTGCCGGGCTACTCCAGGATCAGGGTCATCAGAGAAAAAGCAGGGACAGGAGTTGACAAACTGATAAAAGAGTTGTTGAATGAGTAAGAAATCCAAATACGGAATAGGAAAGCTCTTCATTGCCACCCTGTTACTGGTGCTCTCCATTGATTCATATGGTCAACAAATGAGTTATGGATTTTTCGGAGGGATCACTGCATCTCAAGTTGACGGGGATGCTTACACAGGATTCAATAAATTGGGTGTGACGGCCGGAGCTTTCATCAACCGCTATATTGAATACGACATATACTGGCAGGCTGAGGTGAAATATGTAACCCGTGGCGTGTATAAAGGTCCCGGTGACAACGATCCCACCCTTTACAGGGGTGGATACCACTATGTGGAACTCCCTCTGTCGGTCCACTACCTGCATGATGACAAGATCCAACTGGAGATGGGCACCTCCCCCGAGGTGCTGGTCAAAACTTACTTTTCGGACCAGGATGGGATCATTGATCCGGCCAGCTATCCGGAGAACAGAAGGTTTGGATTGAGTGTTTTTGGCGGACTCTGTTACTGGATTAGTGGGACTACGGGGCTTGGAATCAGGTATACATATTCTGCCATTCCTTTCCGTGATCCTGCGGAGTGGAACCATCCCGGGTATCGTGGTTATTTCCATAATGTAATCTGTATGACTGCCGCATATAGAATTAAGCATGACTGATCAGGCACAGGAGACTGTAGCGATGTGCACCAGGCATGTATAGTGATTGAAAAGTATCCGGCTACAGGCCTCCAGGGTTGCTCCAGTGGTAACAACATCATCGATGAGCAGGATCCTTTTTCCATTCACATCCGGAGCGTTCTGTGCCAGCCGGAAGCTGTCAGATACATTTTCAAATCTTTCATAACGGCCCATGGAAGTTTGTGAATGGTGTCCATCAGCTCGTCTCAAAAGATTGGATACCACCGGAATTCTCATCACTTCGGAAGTTCCCCTGGCAATGATCTCACTCTGGTTGTATCCCCTTTCCCGGAGTCTTCTTTGATGCAGAGGAACCGGGACCAGCAAATCACAGCCTGAAAAGCTGGTTTTATTCAGTTCTTGTCCCAACAGACGTCCAAGATGGGTTCCAACTTTCCTGTTACCCCTGTATTTAAGATCATGCAGCAGGGTTTGATAAGCCGAACCCTTTTCAAACCGAAACAGTGAGGTGCCCATCTCCACCGGAACCCTGCCCCAGAAAACCTTGCTTACGGGATTATCATTGCGATCACCGTAACCAGTCCTGGGCATTTTATACTCACACTCCAAACAGAGTACTACGCCAGGAGAGGTGAGACGTTTACCGCAGACAAGACAGTTCACGGGGAAGAAGAACATCAACAAATCAAGAAGCCATAACATCCCTTTTTCAGGTTAATGGAATGAAGGAGTCTCTTATCGAAGAAAATTGATCTTATTCTTTCAACTTTTTTGTGGAAAGCAAACCGCAGGCAGCCCAAATATCCTGACCCCGGCTTGCTCTGATGGTGGTTGTGATCCCTTTGGCATTCAGGCGGTCCCGGAAAAACTCAATGGTGGACTCATCGGGCGATTCAAGAGGGGTGTCGGGAATGGGATGAAAGCGGATCAAATTGATGCGACAACGAATTCCATTAAGGATTCTGGAAAGCTCATTGACATGGGAAGGAGAATCATTGAATCCTTTGAAGAGAATGTATTCAAAGGAGATCCTGCGCTGACGGCCAAAGTCCCAAGACCGGATCTCTTTCAACACCTCTTTCAGTGGATAGACCTGTTGGATTGGCATCAGTTTCCTGCGATCTTCATCAAAAGGAGAGTGGAGACTTACAGCCAGGTGGGCTTCACTTTTTTCAAGGAATTCAAGCATGGCCGGGGTAATACCGATGGTAGAGACTGTAATTCTTCGCGGACTCAGTCCAAATCCCCAGTCAGACGTTAGAATTTCCAGGCTTTTAAGTACTTCCGGCAGGTTATCGAGGGGTTCGCCCATGCCCATATAGACAATATTGGTCAATTTTCTCCATTGGGGCAGACTACGGTATTGATTCAGGATCTCTCCTGAGGAAAGATTGCCCTGGAACCCCTGTTTCCCGGTCATACAGAAAAGGCATCCCATTTTACACCCCACCTGGGATGAGACACAAACCGTACTTCTTTTTTGGTCGGGAATGTATGCGGTTTCAATAAATTTACCCGAAAGTGCAGGAAAAAGGTATTTCTTTGTGCCATCGGTGGATTCCTGAACATCAATGGGTTTCTCTATTCCAAATTCATAAGCTGAAGAGAGCAAGGTCCGGGCTTTTTTGGAAAGATTGGTCATCTCCTCAAACCCGGAAATCTCTTTTTTGTACAGCCATTCGGAGAGCTGTTTTCCTGTATAAGCAGGCAAACCAAGGGTTGCAGAGAGCTCCTTTAGCTCTTTAAGGTTCTTTCCAAAAAGTTTCTCCTTCATTTCCGCAAAGATAGTACATTAAAGGGTCACCATGCAGTTCGCATTTTGCCCCCATCGATGATAAAACTCTCTCCGGTAACATAGGAGGCTGCTTCAGAAAGCAGAAAAACAGCTGCTTTTCCAAATTCGTCGGGATCACCGTACCTGCCCAGTGGAATCTTCTCGAAATTGATCTGTCTAACATTCTCCAGGCTTAGCCTCCAATCACCAGAGTTTCTCAGATCAAGCTGCTGGAGCCTCTCAGTATCAAAAAAGCCGGGAACCAGATTATTGATACGGATATTATCTTTTGCCACCTGGAATGAAAGGCTCTTTACAAGACTGGTTACACCGGATCTATAAACATTTGATAACAACAGATTATCAATGGGTTCTTTTATTGAACTTGAAGTAATAGTTAAAATAGTTCCTGACTGTTTCCGGCGCATCTCAGGCAATACTCCTCTGATCATTCTTACTGCACTCATAAGGGTATTCTCATAACCCGAAAACCAGGTGCCGTCATCCATATCATCAAATGTACCAGGCGGCGGTCCACCTCCATTGACCACCAATCCGTCGATAGTACCCAGTTCTTTAAGGGTATTCTTAATCCAGATCTCGATGGACGCAGGATCGGCCACATCCAGAGTAAAGCCATATACTGTAGCGCCGGGTACCTCGTTTCTAAGACGGTTGACTGCCTGGTTGATGTTTTTTTTGCTTCGGCTACCCATGGAAACTGCTGCTCCCTCCAGGGCAGCCTGCCTGGCAATCCCAAATCCCAGACCTTTGCTGGAGGCGGCCACCATCATTACTTTTCCTTTTATTCCTAAATCCATGATTCTGTTTTCTATATGATATAGGAATAACCAATAGGGATGGAACATGTTCGTTTCAATTTTTTTTCCTTACTTGTGCCCGCTAACAAAAAAAATTTCTCATGAAAAGATTACATCTATCGTTGATGATGATTCTTATATCGACCCTCGCGATTCATGCAGGAGGATTGGTCACCAACACAAATCAGAGCGCAGCCTGGGCCAGAACACTGACCCGTCATGCTGCATACGGAGTTGATGCTGTTTACTTCAATCCGGCTGGACTTTCCCAGTTAAAAAATGGAATTCATCTCTCACTTTCCAACCAGACAATTTTACAAACCAGGCAGATCACAAGTGATTATCAATTTCTCAACAGTGCTCCGGAATCGGTGTATGAAGCTGAGTTGATGGCTCCTGTCTTTCCCAGCATATATGCGGCTTATAAGATGGATAAATGGGCCTTTTCGGCTGGTTTCAATATTATTGGCGGAGGGGGTAGTGCCAATTTTGAATCGGGACTTCCCTCCTTTGAGATTCCGGTCTCCTCCCTGGTGCCATTGTTATATGGTAGTTTGCTTCCCCTGGACCAGGCTGTTGAAGCTGGGACCGGCTGGGACCCTGGCTATAGGAATATTACCGGGTATAACATGAATGCGGCCTTTAATGGCTCATCCACATACATGGGAATCCAGGTCGGAGCCACCTATGCCATCAATGATATGATCTCGGTTGCAATTGGCGGAAGGTACGTAATGGTAAACAACAGTTATGCAGGATCGTTAAACGGAGTGACCATTGATGCACCTTATGGTGGTACTCAGCCTCCGGGGGATTACCTCAGAAGGGTGGCTACCAATCCGGGACTACCTGCTGATGTAGTTGCTGGCCTGGAGGCTACTGCACTCGGACTCGATGCAATGACAGCAGATGCGGAACTTGATGCCATTCAGACAGGCTCGGGTTTTGCCCCGATCATTGGAGTAAACCTTCATCTTACCGACATGCTCAATGTGGCTGTTAAATACGAGCATCATACCAAACTGGAATTGACCAATGAAACTGTAGTGGATGATGTGAATATGTTTCCCGACGGTGCAAAAACACGTTCGGACCTTCCGGGCATGTTCTCGGCAGGGGCTCAGCTGAAACCGTTGAAAAACCTGACTGCCAGTGTGGGACTCAACTACTATCTGGATAAATCGGCCTTTTATGGAAATAGTGAGGACAATGGGAACGGACACCTGGACCAGATCAATAATGAATCGACCATTGACGACAATGGTTATTCTGTAGCTGCCAGTCTGGAGTATGAGTTCCTGGGTCTGCTTGGTGTAAGCGGTGGATTCTCCACCGGGAACAATGGGGTCAATCAGAATTACCAGTCCGATCTGAATTATGCCTTAAAAAGCAACACCGTTGGCGGTGGAGTTTTTGTGAATGTAGGAGAGATGCTTACTATTAATGCTGGTGTAGTTTATGTGATGTACCAGGACTATGAAAATGTTCAGACTTTCGATATGTTGGGTACATCCTATACAGATACTTACGGTAAAAATACTATCATATTTGCAGTAGGTGTTGATATCAGCCTCTAGGAATCTCCCTCCAGCCGGCTGATGATAACGGCACCCACGCTGTCGGAAAATACATTGACCGTGGTGCGGAACATGTCCAGGATCCGGTCTACCGCCAGGATCATTCCCACACCTTCCAGGGGAAGTCCTACGGCATTTAGTATGATGGTCAACATCACAAATCCGCTCATGGGAATGCTGGCTGCTCCAACAGAGGCCAGCACTGCAGTTATAACGATGATCCCCTGTTGGGCCAGTCCCAGGTCAAATCCATACACCTGGGCGATGAAAATGGTGGCCACGCACTCATAAAGGGCGGTTCCGTCCATGTTGATGGTGGCTCCGATGGGGAGTACGAAGCCGGCCGCTTTTTCAGATGCTCCCGACACTTCGGTTACAGCCTTCATGGTCAAGGGCAAGGTAACAATGGTCGAGCAGGTTGAGAAACCGGTGATAAGGGCCGAAAGCATGCCCCGGTAGTGCTTAATGGGGCTACACTTCCCCATATATTTCAGCAGCAGGGGTAAGGTGATGCTAAAGTGTATGGCAAGTCCGGCCATAACAACCAGGAAAAACTTTCCCAGAGACGCAAAGGCGTCAAAACCGGTTTTGGCCACAATCCCTGCAATGATCCCGAAAATTCCGATGGGTGCCGTCCAGATCACAAAGGAGGTGAGTTTCATCATGGCTTCAAATGCGGCCCTGAAAAATCCACCCATCAGGCTGCGCTGGTCGGATTTTAGGCGGGTAACAAAAAAACCGAACAGCAATGAGAAAAAAATCACCGGAAGCACATCTCCGTTGGCCATGGCCTGGAAGGGATTTTCCGGAATGATATTTAGCAGGAGCTCTCCAAACCCCTGATCTACGCTCCCGATGCCTTCAGGTTGTGCCTCCAGGCCTATATTGGCCCCTTTTCCGGGCTTGAACAGATTGACCAGAATCTGACCCGTGAGTATGGCCAACACACTGGTGGTAATGTAGTAGCCAAAGGTTCTCAGTGTTATGTTTCGCAGACCTTTGCTGCTTCCAACCTGGATTACTGCACTGATGATGGAGGTGATCACCAGGGGAAGGATTGCCATCCGTAGCAACCGTAGAAACAGATCCTGCATGGGTTGAGCCACCGGCAGGATGGGTTCGCCGATGAGCCAGCCAAAAAGAATTCCAAGGAAAAAGCCTGCAAAAATCAGGTAGGTAAGGGTATATCGTCCTTTGCGCATGTTTCAATAACGGAAAAAAAGAGGAGAAATAAAAGCAGTTACTTTTCAACAAAACTTCGTTTGTCTTCCTATAACCTGTATTTTTGGGTCTCAATCCGATGACATTGGCAACACCAAAAAATATCGTTGAAACCCCCTTGATGAAACAGTATTATTCCATCAAGGCCAAACATCCCGATGCTATGTTACTCTTCAGGGTTGGGGATTTTTACGAGACTTTTGGGGAAGATGCTATCAGGACCTCAGCGATCCTGGGCATTACACTGACCAAAAGAGCCAACGGTGCAGCTTCATCTGTTGAACTGGCCGGATTCCCGCACCATGCATTGGATACCTATCTGCCCAGGCTGGTAAGGGCCGGAGAGCGGGTGGCCATCTGCGAACAGCTGGAGGATCCGAAGCTGACAAAAAAATTGGTGAAAAGAGGGATCTCTGAACTGGTAACTCCGGGGGTAACGTACAATGAAAACGTACTGGAGAACCGGGAGAATAATTTCCTGGCCAGTGTCTACCTTGACCGACAGATCAACGGGGTATCGTTTCTGGACATTTCCACCGGAGAATTCCTGACTTCCCAGGGCGATCTGGCTTTTATAGATAAGCTGTTGAGTAGTTTCAATCCCAAGGAGGTACTTATTCAGAAGAGCAACAGGGACCTGTTTTTCGATGCTTTTGGTGAAGGCTATTATACCTTTCCGCTGGATGAATGGGTCTATACAGAGGAGAATGCCAGGGACAAACTGCTGCGTCAATTCGGAACACAAAATCTGAAGGGTTTTGGTATCCACGATATGATTCCGGGCATCATTGCCAGCGGGGCCATTCTTCAATACCTGGACCTGACTCAGCATACCAGTACAGGGCATATTTCGAAACTTTCCAGAATTGAACGCGATCATTATGTCTGGCTGGATCGGTTCACCATTCGAAACCTGGAGATCTTTAATTCACTTTACGAGGGAGCCAGGACACTGCTGGAAGTGATGGACAGAACAGCAACTCCCATGGGATCACGGCTTCTTAAGCGATGGTTATCCCTTCCCCTGAAGGATGTGCTTTTGATCAGGGAACGGCATAACATGGTGGAATACATAAATCAGGAGGAGGAGTTCAGCGAGTTCCTGACAGAACAAATTAAGACGATAGGTGACCTGGAACGTGTCATATCAAAGGTGGCCGTTGGAAGGATTGCACCCAGGGAGCTTGTGCAGCTGAAGCATGCATTGAGTGCCCTTGCACCTCTGAAACAGCAATGTGATCAATCGGGTGAGATCTCCCTGCAGAAGCTGGCCTCCCAGTTGGATCCCTGTAACGATGTGAAGGAGCGCATTGAAAAGGAGATTGAAGCAGAACCTTCAGCCATGCTCAATAAGGGGGGCGTAATCGCAACAGGTGTCTCTGAAGAGCTTGATGAACTCAGAGAGATTATGCACTCAGGAAAGGATTACCTGGTGAAGCTACAGCAGAGGGAGATGGAGAGAACCGGTATTCCAAGCCTGAAGGTGGGGTTTAATAATGTTTTTGGTTACTATCTCGAGGTAAGAAATACTCACAAAGAGAAAGTCCCGGAGGAGTGGATCAGAAAACAGACATTGGTGAGTGCGGAGCGGTATATCACCGAGGAGTTAAAATCTTACGAAGAGAAGATCCTTGGGGCTGAAGAGAAGAGTCTTGCTCTGGAAACACGTTTGTTTCAGGAGCTGGTGGCTGGTATCTCAGGATCGGTGGAAGCCATCCAGCTGAATGCCTCCCTGGTGGCACGGCTCGATTGCCTGCTCTCCTTTTCAAGGATTGCCATTGAATACAACTATTGCCGGCCGGAGATCAATGAGTCTACCTGCATTGAGATTATCGAGGGGAGGCATCCTGTGATTGAAAGGCAACTACCGGTTGATGAAGCATATGTAACCAACAGTGTAAAATTAGATGATCAGGAGCAGCAGATTATGATCCTTACCGGGCCCAATATGTCAGGGAAATCAGCTTTTTTAAGACAAACGGCTCTAATCACACTGATGGCACAGGTTGGAAGTTTTGTTCCTGCCGAATCTGCCCGCATTGGTTGGGTTGATAAGATTTTTACCAGGGTGGGGGCTTCTGATAATATCTCCCTTGGAGAATCAACATTCATGGTGGAAATGCTGGAAGCGGCAAGCATCCTGAACAATCTTTCAGAAAGGAGCCTGGTGATCCTGGATGAGATAGGACGTGGAACCAGTACCTATGATGGGATCTCCATTGCCTGGGCCATGGTTGAATACATTCATGAAAAAGCGGAAGGAAAGGCCAAAACACTCTTTGCAACACACTATCATGAACTGAATGAGATGGAGGCCTCATTTCATAGGATCAGGAACTACAATGTATCCATCAAAGAGCTGAATGACCGGGTAATTTTCCTAAGAAAACTAGTACCTGGTGGAAGTGAACACAGTTTCGGGATTCATGTGGCTCAGATGGCCGGCATGCCTAAAAGTGTGGTAAAAAGAGCCAATGAAATCCTTGAAGAGCTTGAGAAGACGGGAGGAGAAAAAAATATCAGAAAGCCGGTGGGCGATCTTGCTGCTCAACGTGAAGGTCTGCAAATGAGTTTTTTTCAGCTGGATGACCCCATACTGAAACAGATCCGCGATCAGATTGCCGGCCTGGATATCAACAACCTTACCCCCATGGAAGCGTTGAATATCCTGAATGAGGTCAAAAAATTATCAGGGTTGTAATAACCATTGCTCCATATTCAAAAGCCTCCAGCACGCACAAAATCCTGATCCAATAAGCGTTCTAATGTTTAAGGTTTTGCAGATTCCAAATATCAGTTATATATTTGCAATCCATTTGCGGGAATAGCTCAGTTGGTAGAGCACGACCTTGCCAAGGTCGGGGTCGCGGGTCCGAGTCCCGTTTCCCGCTCCACAGAAAGAGGAGGGTGTCCATCACGGCACTCTCTTTTTTTTATGCTGTTCAACAAAAAACAACCTGATATATATCACTCAATTATATCCTGGTCTTCTGACCCTCAATAATATATTTGTGTTGTCAAAATCAATAAATACAAAACCAATAATTATGAAAAGAATTATTTCCATCGGGGCCTTTCTAATGATGAGTTCTCTATTTGCACTTGGGATATCCCCTTATCTCAAGGTTGCAGAATTGAAGGGTGATATGGGAACTGCCAGGGAAAAGGTAGAGTCTGTGCTTCGTGAAAATGGTTATGAAGTGATTGGCCGTTATCAACCTGGAGGGAGTTCAAATCTTAGTGTGGTTGTTTTTACCAATGACAAAATCAAATCATTTTGTTTAAGTGCTAAAGGCCGGGGGATGCTTGCAGCGGCCATGAAGGTTGGATTTCAGAAGAGGGATGGAAAGATCAATGTATCCATTCTTAATCCCGAATACCTGTTTTATGCTTATTTCCGGGATAAAATGGACAACAGCACCTTCAAATCCTCTGCATTGGCCATTTCGTCGGATATTAAGAGCACCATGAGGGGAGTAGGCACACTTCAACAACCATTTGGAGGTGACCTCTCTTCAAAGGATCTGAAGAAATATCACTACATGATGGGGATGCCCTATTTTGATGATCCTGTTAAACTGGCTGAATTTGGAAGTTTTCAGCAGGGAGTCTCTACAATTCAAAGGAATCTTACATCCGGAAAAGGTAATACCCTGAAAGTGTATGAAATCATTGACGAGCAAAACAATATTGCAGTTTTTGGAATTGGATTACCTGATAAAGAGGAGGGTGAAGCTCACTTTTTACCCATTATCGGAGAAAGCCATATAGCTGCCATGCCTTACGAGATCATCCTGCAAAATAAAAAGGTTACCATGCTTCATGGACGATACCGCTTTGCTTTGCACTGGCCTGAACTTACCATGAAGACTTTCACAAAAATCATGAGCTCTCCTGGAGATGTTGAGGATGCCATGAAGGCATTGGTGAAATAACGTATTACTTTTTTAATTAAATTTGCACCGCTGAAGTATAAGCAACTACCAGCTCGATGCCCGGATGGCAGGGCCGACTGTTAAGAAATGCTCCGGTGGAGCATTTTAAGGAGGAGCCAGCAAGAGGGTGTGCCTATTCCGCCATCAGAGCGTATAGGCAATGGTTCTTATAGAGATGAATTAATAAAGTATGAGCAACTACCAGCTCGATGCCCGGATGGCGGAATAGGTAGACGCGCTGGACTTAAAATCCAGTGGCCAGTAATGGCCGTGCCGGTTCGATTC